>JAFGSL010000699.1 GCA_016934645.1 Anaerolineae bacterium | reverse complement strand
TGCACAGGTCACAGCCCGTATCTGTGTGTGAAGTACCGTCCCACAAACTGAACGTGCCCGGCCTCCGCAGGATAGGTCGCCCTGCCCCACTGAGCCAAGGAGAGACCGATGACTGAGAATGCGCCAACGCCGCAACGCTTTATCGGACTGGATGTGCACAAGCACTACCTGGGCGCCGTCGGGGTAACGCCCGACCGCCAACCCGTCTTTGGCCCGCAGCGCGTCGAGTTGTCCCGCCTGGAAGGTAGAAATCGGTGTAGGAGATGGCCAGGATTGGTCGCAGTGTGTAGACGGCTTGGCGATGCTTGGGCGTGTGGATGGTGATAAAAGGACCTTCAGCATCCACACCGATAAGCCGGCTTTCGACAGTGGACTGCCCCAGAGCATCAACGGCAACGACATCCAGAGACTGGTTCCCACCCGAGATAGGCACGTTGGCCGTAAATACCGGACCGGCAAGGGGTACCAGTACGCCGTTGATGGTCACAGTTACAGCATGCGCGTCGTCCACGGCGCCACTGACTTGGACCTCGGTACCTCCAATCACAGTTCCGTTCGCCGGCTGTGCTATCACCAGCGTAGGAGGGGTTACATCGTACTCGTTTCCCACCCACGCCAGATCATGTGCGTCGATGGTGGCATTCTGGTTGAAGTCATACATCGTCGAATAACATGCATCGCCCGCCGTACAACGCCACATCCCAGCCATCAGGCTCAGGTCGCCGGCGTCGACGCGCCGATCATTATTGAGATCAGCCCAGTACTGGACAGCCGATGTAACTATTCCTGAAGCCATCACGGCAGGGGTACGGCTCTGAGCGACGGGCGCTAGAGATGATACAGCCGTGCCCAGATGGGATTCCGGTTCTGAACTTTGTGTTGGAGACATAGTCGGCTGCGATGCTCTTTCAATCAGTCCTGGCCTAGCCTCGACCGCCGTGGGCACGACTGAGGTTCCGATAAGACTAAACAGAACCATTAGAGAAAGTATGCGTTGCACACGTTTTCGCGTCCAATGCCGCAACGATTGCGAACCACCGGCGGCGAAGGTCATAGAAACACCAAACGCTATAGGGATGATCGCAAAGATCGCCTGTATAGCGCTGCCACCGCTCTTGGCCTGTGATGCCTCACGGATAATGAGAGGTAGATAAAGGTAATAGTAATCGCTCCCGGACTGTACAACAACGGTATAGGATGCAGCATTGTTACTGGGCTGAGGATCGGCGACGGCACTGTCGGTCGGCCCGATCGTAGCCTGGTTGCTCAGGTCACCTGAGAATACCGGCGATGTGGTGACAACAAGCGTTAGCGTCTCGGTTCCGCTCAGCGCCGGAAGTGCACAGATGATCGGTTCCGTGCCAGAGCATGCCGAAGGTATGTGCACCTCTGTATACCCGGTGATCGGCGACAGCGTATCGCTGATGGTGACGTCCACGGTGTCAGGCCCGTGGTTGGTCACAGTCAGAGTGTAAGTGACGGCATTCCCTGCTGTGACCTGGTCTGGTGCCGCAGTCTTGTTAACGGCGAGGTCCGCCGTTAACGGCTGTCCGACCGTGACCCATGCGCTCGCTCCTGGTGTGGCAACCACAAGGTTTGGCGGTCTGGCGTCATCCGCAACCACAATACCGTCGAGGATCAAGGCCGTCTCCCCCCTGGCGAGGGCGCGGAATTCCAGATGGCTCAAGATACCCCCCCAGCCGGTCCGGGTGAATCCCCTGTCGAGGCGCAAGCAGCGTGGACGATCGCCTCGTCGTACGACAGATTCTTCTCAACCGGATCAGGGCAAACCGTATAGCGCTCCGTGCCAGAGAGATAAGGCCCCGCGGAAATACCGAAGAAGCCCACAATTTGAGGGTCGTAGGACACGCTATATTGGTAGGCACTTAGGCGATCAGGCGCGTCGACGAGAGTAACCATGACGATGAAAGTCGCCCCCACGTCGAGTGCAGAGGAGGGGGCCGCAACCTCAAGGCTGGCTCCATCAACCATAACAGGTGCAGGATATGCGGACACTGGTAATACCGGCTGCTGATAAGCTATGGCATAATCAAGCGGCGCAGCCTGAGCAAAATTAGCGGGTGCCTCAGCCTGCGTGCGTGTGACCGCCAGAACAAGTAGCTCACTCAGTAACACGACTAAACAGAACATCCCCTTCTTCCGAGTTTTCATTGTCGCCTACCTTTCTATCTGCTTCATACGCGTCAGCAAGAACGCCCACAACGCCTCGAAACTCCCAAAACCCCGCCGTTCCCCCGTCTGCGGATCCTCCAAACTTGCCCGCCACGCGCTATTCTTCCCAGTACGCCATATCCGCAGCAAATAGGAGAAGTAATCCACGGGTCGCTCTTCCATCGCATCACCTGCCTCAAGTATGGATTTTTCCAGCATAGCACACGACTATCATGAAAACGTCATAAGAACGCTATGAAACTCTCAAAAGCGGTAGATTCAGTAGATCGTCTTTTGCTTGGTCTGGATCGGCGATCCAGACCAGAACGGGGATCTGGCGATCCCCTCAGAGCATTTTGTGATCTACTGAGATTACATAAGCGTTGCCAGGGCTGATCCGGTAGCACCAGTGTGCACTATCTGCCCATTGAGGTGAATGTTTTCATAATCGTTAATGCCCCCGGAGCACCAGGGGCAGAAAAACCGGATACTCCGCCTGCACGGCTTTGACCGTCAACGTGAAGATCTGCGAAGCATCCGGCAGGATGCCGTTACTTGCTGTGAATGTCAGTGGGAATGTGCCCGTTGAACCATCCACCGGCGTCCCCGCCAGTGTCGCCGTGCCATCGTCGCCGGGGCTAAAGACGACGACGCCGGGCAAAGCGCCCGTCGCACTGATCGTCGGCGTCGGTACCCCCGTCGCGATCACCGTGAAGGAGCCCATTGTGCCCACCGTTAACGTCGTACTGTCTGGACTGGTGAATGAAGGGGCTTCAGGCATAGTTACGTCAATGTACGCTACTTTCCTCGTACTATCAGTATTGTAAGCACTATAAGCCTGCAATGCCACCTGATAACTCCCAGACTCGGTGTAGGTGTGTGCCGGGTACTGTTCCGTCGAACCAGCGGTCTCCAGTCGCCAGACGTTATGTCTGTACGTATTGCCGTCCACACCGCCCATCACGACAATATCGCCGTTGTGCATGATGACGCTACTGTGACTGCCTCTCGGCATCCACTCAACACTGGGGCTGATCTCCGTCCACGTCAAGCCTCGATCTGTGGACCGCCACACATCGTTCGCTGCGCTGTAAACGTAGCGTCCCCCCATCATTATGATACTGCCGTCAGGCAGCGACACACCGGTGTGCGCTTGTCGTGGCGTCCATTCGGCACTGGCAGCCATCTGCGTCCAGGAGGCACCCTGGTCTATGGACCACCACACATCATTCCTGAGGCTACCGTCCCAACCACCCATCAACACGATACCGCCGTCAGGTAGCGCGACGCTGGCGTGATCCCATCTTGGCGACCAGCCAGCGTTGTTGGTCAGTTGTGTCCAGGTAGCGCCTCGATCCGTTGAGCGCCAGACGTCGTTCCGATAGTCGCCATCATTTCCGCCCATTAGCACGATACTGCTATCCGGTAGAACGACACTGGTATGACCATATCTGGCTGTCCACCCGGCATCTTCGGTCATCTGCGTCCAAGTCGCGCCCTGATCCGTCGACCGCCACACATCGTTCCGACAATCACCATCATAGCCCCCCATTAGCACAATACTCTTATCAGGTAGCGCAACAGCGCTGTGGGAGTCTCTTGGTGTCCACTCCGCGCTAGCGGCCGCCCGTATCCACGTCGTACCTCTGTCATTAGAGCGCCACACGTCGTTGGTTTGGCTCCCGTCGTACCCTCCCATCATCACAATGTTCTTATCGTCCGGCAGCACCACGCTGGCGTGGCTCCGTCTTGCTGTCCACGCCACGCTGGTCGTCAACTGCGTCCACGTCGCTCCCTGATCCGTCGACCGCCATACATCGTCCCAATCGCTGCCGTCATAGCCCCCCATCAGCGCGATGCTGCCATCGGGAAGCGCCACGCTGGCGTGGCTCCGTCTTGGCGACCACTCAGCACTGGCAGTCATCTGCGTCCACGTCGCACCCTGATCGGTCGACCGCCACACATCATTCAGATAACTGCCGTCGTTGCCCCCCATCAGCACAATGCTCCCGTCGGGCAGCGCCACGCTGGTATGACCATACCTGATCGTCCACCCAGCATCTTGGCTCATCTGTGTCCAGGTCGCGCCCTGATCCGTAGAGCGCCACACGTATCGCCTGTTTATCAACACGATGCTGCCGTCGGGAAGCGTCACGCTGGTGTTTTCCCCTACTGGCCACGTCGCAACGTTGGCCGTCATCTGCGTCCACGTTGCACCCTGATCCGTGGAGCGCCACACGTCGTTTAGAATAGCTGGTTCAATAGATTCGTGGCGACCGCCCATCAAGACGATACTGCCATCCGGTAGAGCAACGCTACTGTGCCACTGCCGTCCTTGCCATTCAGCAAGGGCCGTCATCTGGGTCCATGTGGCACCTTGATCCGTCGATCGCCACACATCACTCATAGAAACGGAACCGCTTTGTCCCCCCATTAAGACGATACTGCCGTCGGAAAGCGCCACACTGCTGAAATCAGATCTTGTAAGGACGCTATCCGTCATCTGCGTCCAGGTTGCACCCTGATCTACCGACCGCCACACATCGCTTTTCCAACCACCACCGTAACCACTCATGAGCACAATGCTGCCATCAGGAAGCGTCACGCTGCTGTGACCATGACGTGCAGACCAAGCAGCACCTTCGTTCATCTGGAGCCACGGTTCATCGAACGTCTCGTCGCCAAAATACCAGGCCCAGCCGGTCGGGTTGTTGATGGATTGGTCGGTGAACTGCACGTCGAGCGGCGCCAGGCCGCTGGTGGGATTACCCATAAAATCAGCTAAGGAGACATTGATGTAGCCAGGTCTGCGCATGCTGCTATAACCGTCGGTGTTGTACGCCTGCAGCGCCACCTGGTAGACCCCAGGACCATAGGTGTGCGCCGGGTGTTGTTCTGTCGAACCGGACGTCTCCAACCGCCATACGTCGTTCCAATGGTGACTGCCATCATACCCTCCCATCAGCACTATGCTGCCATCTGGCAGTGATACGCTAGCGTGAGCGCATCTTCCTGGCCAAAGGGCGATATAGGTCAGCTGCGTCCACGTCGCCCCTTTGTCCGTCGAGCGCCAGATGTCGTTGCGGTAGCCGTTGTCGTACCCTCCCATCAACACAATGCTGTCGTCAGGAAGCACCACGCTGGAATGGCTTGATCTTGGCGACCACGCGGCGCTGGCGGTCATCTGCATCCAGGTCGCGCCCTGGTCCGTGGAGCGCCACACGTCATTAAAAGCGACGCCATTGTACCGCTGACCGCCTATCAGCATTATGCTCCCATCGGACAGCATCACGGTGCTGTGGTTACCTCGCGGCGACCACGCAGCACTGGCGGTCATCTGCGTCCACGTTGCCCCTTGATCCGTGGAGCACCACACGTCGTTATAGAGTGCGATGTTGTACCCAACTCCGCCCATCAGCACAATATCGCCGTCAGGCAGCACAACGCTGGTATGGTATCGGCGTGGCGACCACCGGGCACCGAAAGCTATTTGCGTCCACGTCGCGCCCTGATCCGTGGAACGCCACACGTCGTTATACCTTATGTCTTCTCCCCTACCGCCCATCAGCACGATGCTCCCGTCAGGCAGTGCTACGGTGTTGTGGCCATATCGCGGTGTCCATGCGGCACTGGCGGTCATTTGTGTCCACGTCGCACCTTGATCCAAAGAACGCCACACATCGTTGCGATAATCACCGTCATAGCCCCCCATCAGCACGATATTACCGTCAGGCAGTACCACGCTGGTATGATTGCTTCTTGACGACCAGGGGGCGCTGGCGGTCAACTGTGTCCAGGATCCGGTAAACCGCTCGTCGCCAAAGTACCAAGCCCAACCGGTGGGGTCATTAGTTGACTCATCGGTAAACTGCACCGGCAAGGAGATCGAACCACTCGTTGGATCGGCGGAGAAGTTGGCCACAGGAACCGCCATACTGGCAGCACGTTCGACACCAGTTTCTCCAGCCTTCATCGTGTCGCGCGGATCATCAGACGTCTCCGGCATCTCACCAGCGAACGGGTCGGCAAGCATTGTCACGCCTTCAGCCAGTGCAAGGCGTGGCTGGTTGATGCTCCCTATTTCTGCAGTAGGCAGTAAGGTGAAAAGCAGCAGAAGCACGATTGAGGGACTGAGCCGATGACCAACACGGCTTGCGCTCGCCGATCTACGTGACAGACGGGTATGGAACATCATTGCCATCCTCCCTTCATAAAAAGTCCATCAGCCTGATCAAGAATGCGATCAGCGCATCTACAATGCCAAAGCTGCACAACTCGTGTGTGCGGGCATCCTCGAGCGAACCCACCAGTCGGCCCCTTCGGCAGACCCCATGCGCCATATCCGCAGCAAATATAGAGAAGTAATCCACGGGTCGCTCTTCCATTCATCACCTGCCTCACACGTTATGGTTTCAGTATAGCACACGACTATCATGAAAACGTCATGAGACCCTCAAAAAACGCTTGTTTTTACTCACTGGATGCGCTATAATTGTGCTACTGACCTGAACATGAAAAACTATAGCCATTCCGCTGCCGTTATAGGTGTAGGAAGTTCAGCAAAATACGTTCGGGTCAGTAAGTGTTCTCAAGCGCATCATAGGAGGCTCCCCTATGGCACGATTAGCCATCCGGTCGCTGGGCGCGCTGCACATCACCCTGGATGACGCTCCGCTCACCACCTTTGACTCCGACAAAGCACGAGCCTTGTTAGCGTATCTGGCGATTGAATCACAGCATGCACACCGGCGCGAGTGTTTGGCCGGGCTGTTCTGGCCCGAATATCCTGAAGATCACGCGCGCCACACGTTGAGTCAGGTGCTCTCTAACGTGCGCCAGGTCATCGGTGACCGTCGCGCCGATCAAACGGCGCCGTTTTTGGATGTGACGCGGCAAACACTGCGTTTCAATCGCAATAGTGACTACTGGTTAGATGTCGATCTGTTTGCCGTTTTGCCCCGGGCAAATACGCATCAGACACTCGGCTACTGCGAACAAGCGGTTGCCGTGTATCGCGGTCACTTTTTGGAAGGGTTATTTATCCACGATAGCCCGGCGTTCGATGAATGGCTCCTGATGCAGCGTGAACGTTGGCAGCGTAAGGTCATTGAGACGCTCAGCCGGTTAGTTGAGGGATACACGCATCTACGCGATTACGACAAGGCGTTGCACTACGCCTGGCAGCAATTGGATCTCGACCCATGGCGGGAGGATGCCCATCGACAGGCTATGCGCTTGTTGGCCCTAAGTGGGCAGCGCTCTGCCGCTCTCGCCCAGTATGAAATCTGCCGGCGTATGCTCGCGGACGCATTGGATACCCAACCGGAGACAGAAACCGTAGCGCTGTATCATGCCATCAAAACGGGTAGGATTGCAGCACCCCACTCCAGCGTACATGTTCCACAAACCCCTGATACAACCACACCGCCGCACAATTTACCGGCGCCGCTGACACCGTTGGTCGGGCGACATGCAGAATTAGCAAGTCTGCACTCACGCCTACAGAAGTCAGGTTGTCGCCTGCTCACATTGGTCGGGCCGGGTGGTATCGGCAAAACCCGACTGGCGTTAGAAGCTGCCGCGTCACTTGTCCCTAATTTTGCCGCTGGCGTGTTTCTCGTTTCTCTGGCTCCGCTGCAATCCGCATCCGCTATCGTTCCCACAATCGCTCAAACCCTAGGCTTTGCCTTTTCTGATACAGGCGCGCCACAAGAACAGCAACTACTGGCCTACCTCAAAAACAAAACGCTGTTGCTGCTCCTGGACAATGCGGAACACCTGCTTCGAGAACGTGAAACCGAACGAGGAACAACGTCTACGACTATGGTAGATCTCATCGTGCGCATCCTTGAAGCCGCTCCTGGCGTCAAAATCATGGTCACATCGCGGACCCATCTCAACATCCTGGGTGAATACCTGTTCCCGGTCCACGCATTGGCCTATCCTGAAAAAGCTAGTGGATCATTGGCAGATATTCAACACCTGTCCGCCGTCCAACTCTTCGTCCAAAGCACGCGGCAACGGCGCCCGGATTTTGCTCTTACCGCACACAATGTTCAAGCTGTCAGTGAAGTCTGTCGGTATGTAGAGGGCATTCCGCTGGCGATTTTGTTGATCGCTGCGTGGACGACCACGTTGTCTACTACCGATATTGCTGCCAAACTTACCAGTGCACCCACATCTCAAGGCCGTAGCCTCGATCTGCTACAAGCCGATTGGCATAACGTTCCGCCGCGCCATCGCAGTCTGCGCGCCGTCTTCGAACATTCGTGGCGTTTGCTCGCCCGACACGAGCGCGAGATATTCCAGGCACTTTCTGTCTTTCGCGGTGGATTCACCCAAGTCGCAGCGCGCGCCGTTGCCAGGGCAACACCACAAGATTTGCATGCGCTGGTTAATGCTTCATTCCTCATCCGCGAATCTTCCGGACGCTACGCGATACACGAGCTACTACGACAATATGCAGCAGAGAAGCTTGAACAGACACCCACGAATCATGCGGAAGTCAATGACCGTCATTGTGCATACTACACTACAGCCTTACAGCGTTGGGGCAACGATTTGCTAGGTGCTCGACAACGTATTGCCCTGTCAGAGCTAGACACAGAGATTGATAATGCGCGGGCGGCTTGGGAGTGGGCCACAGCAAACAGACAGATCACTTGGCTTGAGCAAGGGCTTGATGGGTGGGGACGGTATCTACGATGGCGCGCGTACCATGCAGAGGGATTGGCCCTCTTTGAGACAAAGCTAGAACGCCTATACTCAGACCTTGAGCAAAAGCACCCTGTCATTTTAGCACGCCTGTTGACATGGGCTGGCATATTCAATCAAATGGCTGGACAATTCCCACAAGCGGCGGAACGTTTGCAACGCACATTAACGCTGTATGATCTATCAGCATCCACTTCACGGGCGGCATCCCTGGGAAAGGCCAGGGCGTTAATTGAACTAGCGCATCACATAAGACCTACCGACCCTGAGCGTGCTATCACGATTGGCCAGGAAGGTATTGCATTGTATCGCGCTCACGAAGCCAAGACAGAGTTAGCCAAAGCACTCTATGTCATGGGGGAAATCCTGGGGTATGCAGGTCACGTCGCTGTAGCAATACAGTATCAGGAAGAAAGCCTCCGTATCAGACGAGAGGTCCGGGATTACAGGGGGATTGCGGACTCACTGCGACTTATCAGCTATATAGAGACCAACGTGGGGAATTTGCAGAGAGCTGAACAATTGGCGCGGGAAAGCTGCCAGATTCGTGAAGATATTGGTGATGTCCCGGGAATGGTTATCAGTCTATACACGCTCGGCACTGCGCTATTCGGACTCGGACGTTTCGCAGAAAGCATAGATGCATTGTCACAAAGTGTCCAGCTTTCCCGCCAGTTGGGATTTTACGATGGTTTGGTAGAGCCGGTTATCCACCTAAGTTTGGCATACATCCTTGATGGGCAATTTGATGCAACACAACGATCTATCGAAGGTGTCTTACAGACAACTACTCTGACACAAAACCCTCGGGGTACGGGTTATGCATTTTTTGTATTGGGTTTTCTGGCTACAGCCAGGCAAGAATATGCCAGGGCGCAAGAATGGCTGATGAAGAGCATTGCCTTATTCCAGGGACATTCTGGTGGGGGCGAGGTTGAAATGACGCGCACGTGGTTAGCCCTGACGTTGTGGATGCAGGGCGAACGCGCAGAAGCTCGTGCACAGTGCATAACCATTCTGGAAGCCTATATTCAACAAAATGTCGCTCCATTCACTGTTCGGATTACTACCCTAACCATTATGGTACTTGTTTGTTTAGATACCGGCATGTACGAGAAAGCCATCGAGTTGTATGCATTCGCACATATATTTCCAATGTTAGCCAATATATCCTGGCTAGATAATATCATGAGAGAACCACTCGTAAACGCAACTGCATCCATGCCTCCCAAGGTCGTCGCTGCCGCACAGACGCGTGGTCGCAAGCGGGATTTGCAGGCTACGATAGAGGAATTGTTAGAAGTATTGGCGGAATCGCGTATCGCGACTACAATATCCTGCGTCTCACTGTTGAGTTAGAGCTTATGGAAAAGAATGTAGAACGCGAACAACTCGAGCAGGCCATCGCTGCATTGGAAGCGCAACGCGCGACGCTGGGCGACGCCGCTACGGATGCGGCGCTGGTTGGGATTCGCCGCAGACTGCAAGCGCTGGATAAATCGTATCCTGAACCCAAGCGCAAGCAAGTCACAGCCTTATTCGCCGATATTTGTGGTTTCACCGCGATGTCCGAATCCCTGGACGCCGAGGCGGTTCACGAAATTGTCAACACACTCTGGGAGAGTATGGATCACATCATCGTCGAGCACGGCGGCATTATCGACAAACACATGGGCGATGGGGTGATGGCATTATGGGGCACAACCGCAACACACGAAGACGATCCCGAGTGGGCAGTGCGCGCGGCACTGGCAATGCGGGCAGAACTCAAGAGCTTTGGCGTGCGCCTGCGCGAATTAACGGACAAGCTCCACCTTGTCCCATTCTCCGAGCCGATACGGATGCGCGAGGGTCTTTGCACGGGGCCAGTGCTGCTGGGTGAGGTGGGCGACACGGGTGAGTTCTCGGCCATCGGTGACGCAGTGAACATGGCGAGCCGGCTGCAAGAGGCTGCGCCAGTGGGTGAAATCTTGATCGCGCACAGCACCTACAACCAGGTACGGGGTATCTTCGACGTGCATGCACAAGCACCGCTGCACATCAAGGGCAAAGTCGAGCCGGTGCAAGCTTACCTGGTGCAGGGCGCCAAACCGCGCGCATTTCGGATGCGCACGCGCGGCGTCGAAGGCATCGAGACAAGTATGGTGGGCCGCAATGCGGAAATGCAGCTTTTACAAGACGCCTACTACATCGCTACGAAGCAGCGCGTCACGCAGGTCATTACAGTGATCGGTGAGGCTGGCGTCGGCAAGTCACGCCTCTTGTACGAATATGAGAACTGGCTGGACTTGTTGTCGGAGTCCATCTTCTACCTCAAAGGGCGAGCCACACCGGAGATGCAAGCGACGCCCTACGGCATCTTGCGTGATATGTTCGTCTATCGCTTCGACATCCGCGAGAGCGATGGCGCAGAAACTGTATTGGAGAAGCTCCGCGCCGGGATGTCGCCCATCCTTGCGCCGGATCAGGCCGACCTCGTGGGGCAGATGGTCGGCTTCGATCTACAACACGCGGGCAGCAAAGCCGTGCTCAACTTACTCGGCAGCGATTCCTTCCGCTCGCTGGCGCAGGCGTATTGCGTCACCTATATGCGCGCCATCGCCCAAACCCCCACGGTCATTTTCCTGGAAGACATTCATTGGGCCGACGAGCGCTCCCTGGATTTGTTGGAACACATCATCGCTGCGCTGCCCGATGTACCCCTGTTGATTGTAAGCTTGACGCGCCCGAGTCTATTCGAGTCTCGCCCACATTGGGGGACAGACGCGGGCGTGCCTACAGAGACAACCACTCCCCACCCCACGTTCCACCGACTGACCCTTGAACCGCTCTCCAGAAACGACAGCAATTCACTTGTCACCCAAATCTTGCGTAAGCTGGATGTGATCCCCCAATTGCTCTGCAACTTGATTATCGAAGGGGCGGAGGGCAATCCTTACTATATGGAAGAGCTCATCAAGGTTTTAATCGACGACGGCGTCATCATGCGCGGCGAAGAGCGCTGGCGGGCCGAGGAAATGCGCCTGAAGTCGTTGCGAGTGCCACCGACATTGACCGGTGTGCTCCAGGCACGACTGGATAGCCTGCCGCACGCCGAGCGTGAGGTGTTACAGCGTGCATCGGTGATGGGACGGTTGTTTTGGGATGCCGCAGTCGCTGATCTATTGAGCGAAGGCAACACGTCGGCCACTCCGGCGCAGATTGAAGAGCTATTGCAGGCGCTGACAAGGCGGGAACTGGTGTTCCGCCGCACGCACTCCGCATTCCAAGGCACACATGAGTACATTTTCAAACACGCGATTCTGCGCGATGTGACATATGAAACAGTGTTGTTGCAAAAACGCCGTCTCTATCACACACGGGTGGCCCGCTGGCTCGAAGCTCATGCTGGGGAGCGGTTGGGTGAATATCTGGGCCTGATCGCCGGACACTATGAGCTAGCCGGGGAGATGGCGCGCGCCGCGGATTATCTGCTGCGCGCCGGAATGACAGCACGATCCATCAGCGCATACCACGACGCGATCAACGCCTTCGAGCACGCACTGTCTTTGTTGCCGGAGGAGGAAACATCGCGGCGTGGGACGCTGCACGCGCAATTGGGCTACGCCTATCGCCAGATCAGCGACTATCCGACAGCCACGCGGCACCTGGAATCCGGGCTATCACTGGCACGCAGCCACAACGACACGTCCACTGAAGTCGCCGCGCTCAACGGTCTTGGATGGGCCTTGATGGGGCAGGGCAAATACGAAGACGCGCGTCCCTATCTCAACAAGGCGTTAACCCTCGCGCGCACCATCCACGATTGGCGTGGCATCGCACTAGCACTGCATCACCTAGGAGATGTGGCTTATCGCCAGGGACAGAGCGACGAAGCCGCGCGCCACGCCTGGGAATGTCTAGCACTGTACCGCAACCTGAAAGATCAACAAGGCATCGCGGGAGCGTTCCGCATCCTGGGTTTCGTAAGTTACATGCGCGGACAATACGCCGACGCAGTGCGCCATCACGAAGAGAGCCGCCGCATCTACGCGGAGATCGGCGACCGGTGGGGCGTGGCGACGGGTTACATCAACCTCGGCGAAACAGCACGGCGGCAAGGACAGTTCGTCGAGGCGGCGCACTACTATGAACAAAGCCTGCCCTTCTTCAAGGAAATTGACAACCGTTTCGGCGCGACCATCGCGCTGCTCAACCTGGGCCACGCCTACAATGGACTTGAAGACCTGCCTACTGCGTGGACCCACTTCCGGGAGTCTCTGGCACAATCGTATGCGTTGGGCTCACTGGCAATTGTGCTGGAGTGCCTTATCGGCATTGTATGGGTACAGGCCAAACGGGGACAGGCAGTGCCTGCCGCGGAATTGTTAGGTCTGGTGCAGAATCATCCAGACTACAATGCCGAAATCGCCCAATTCATCCCCGCCATTCTGGAACTACTGCATCCGGTGCTCTCCGAGGCCGAACTTCAGGCCGCCCTGACCCGTGGCGCAATGTTAGACTTGGATGCCGTCTTAGTGGGACTGAATGCTGAAGATGCGGCGCACTATGCGGCACACTTTAAGCCTCCTTCAAGTGCATTGCATTCTCGTTGAAATATACGCCGCTAAAACATCGCCAGCAGAAGCAAAATGCCCACTTCTGCTTCCATAGTGCGGGCGAAGAGCCACCACAAGCCAAGCGAGCCAAACCGCCGAAGACTCTACTCCGCGCGACCAACGATCACAACGACGGTGAGCTTAACAATGTCATAACTGCAGCCACTCCTGCAACAAGGCTTCCAACGCAATGAGCACCTCAGCGTAGGTGTGTGGCTCTGGAGCGAGGTGCACCACGGAACGCTCCCAGGCCACATCCATACCCGGACGCCGCGCCAGATGTAACAGTGACTCAACACTGTCCAATATATAACCCTTGTGCTGAAACTTCGCCATGACGACAGTCTGGAACCGGACCTGATCCAACTGCGCCCGCTGCACGGTCAGCAGATACCAGACATCGTACAGGTCACGGGGATAGCTGCGACGCAGCAGGGCGCGCAGCTTTTCGGCCAACATCTCTTCCAAGCAATAAGTGCGCACAGCGAGAGGTTCGGTCGGAGCATCGGAATAGAGATGAATGACGGAATGTGGGTCAGCCGGTAAGATGACGGCTTCATAACAGGTCAAGTCGAGGGTAATGCGTGCCGGATCAGCACCAAGCTGGCCCAACGGGCCTACGTAGCTGATGCGCGCGCGGTAAGCTTCCTCGCCAGGAAGATCACGGCTTTGCTTCCACAGGGCGATCTGCATAGGTACGCCGAAATCAACTGCCACGCGACGGCAAACCTCACCAACCTGCGCTTGCAATGCATCTTCCGATAACGACTGTAAGAGAGTGAAATCTAAATCTTCGGAAAAGCGAAACTCTGGGAAGTAGATTTTTCGCAGCGCAGTTCCCCCTTTGAAAGCCAGAACTTCCGCCAGTGTGGACGTGCGCGCCAACGCCAGCAAAAAACAGCCCAAAGCATAATCGCGTTCCTGGAGTTCAACCCGTACACCAGCCCGCGCTGCCAGCCGTTGAATTTCAGCTCTGGGAATCATTTACCTTTCCTGCCAACCCTGGATTTCGGCCTCGGAGACGTTCACACGCAATCGCCAGCGTGTTTCCACCGGTCCGTCGGCGGGGCGGCCCGGATCCAACAGTGCGTGCCCACCCGTAAGTGCAGCCCGCCATTGCGGTATATAATTGCCCACCGGCAACGATAGGCGCTCCGTCAGGTAACCAAGCCGCTTGAACAACGCGCCGTTCCGCATCTTTAGGGCATAATCGGTGAGTTGGGCCAGGTTCGCTCCATGCTCTTCCACCGCCACCGCCAATCCCTTAGCAACTTCGATGATACCACCGCAGTATTCAGGGTGATCCAGTGCATCCACCACGCTCTTTTCCAGATCGGCAATCGCGATCGCTTGACCTTCGATCCACACTGTCTGTGCACCAAAGAGCTTATATGGACGCAAGGTGACAAAGATATACTCGACACCTAACAAAACAATCGGCTGTCGCCGCCGCGTAGTTGCAATCCACACATTGCGCGGAATCTGCTCGGTGAGACCATGATGGTGCAAGGCTGTCCAATAGGCGATGTAACCTTCGGGGGCCAGGTGGTGGGCCAAACGAAATTCGTGGATGGTGAAGTGACGCTCCGGCCCAGCTTCAAGGGGCACAATCAGATAACGCCCCTTATCCAGCGCGTGCAGCCAGCCGCCCTGCACCAAGTCGTGCAACAACTTGTAAGTAGCCGACCGCGAACCGCCGAGGAGTGCGTAGGCCTCGGCAGTGGTGAAGACATTGCGCCCTTCGCCAGCCAGGGTGGTAAGCAAGGTGGCCGCCTTAGATCCCAAACCGGCAGGCTTATTGTTAGTTTGCGTATTCATAATTACCTAATAATACATACATCATAACACAAAATAACACAAAGGACAAGCCTCGTGTAGGACAGGCGACGTCCTCGATGCGCAACAGTTCAACTGCCAGTTTTATAGAAGGTTCGTTAAGAAGAAATCACGGGAGAGACTACGTCGGGAGCTATGCGGATTCACCTAGTAGAGACAAAAAAACGGGGTGGAATTATCCACCCCGTTCATTTTCGACTTCGTGTGACCCGCACAGGACTCGAACCTGTAACCAAGGGATTAAGAG
>JAFGSL010000698.1 GCA_016934645.1 Anaerolineae bacterium | reverse complement strand
GGCGCTGGCCTACGCGCTGCGCGAGGCGCTGGGGCCGTACTACCCGCTGATGTTCGACGCCTACATGGGCTGGGACGCGCAGTACGCTACGCAGATGCTCCACCACCTCAACCTGCTCAACGTCACCTGGGTCGAAGAGCCGTTGCCGCCGGAGCGCGTCGGCAGCTTTCAGCGGCTCAAGGGCGCAGCGAACGTCCCCCTGGCGACGGGCGAGCACGTCTACACGCGCTGGCAGGTCAAAGAGCTGCTGGTCAACGGCGCTATCGACTTCGTGCAGACCGATCCCGATTGGACGGGCGGCATCACCGAGTTGGTCAAGATTTGCGCGCTGGCCTCGTCCTTCGACGCGCCTGTCGTGGCGCATGGGCACTCGCTGCTGGCGGCGCTCCACGTTGCCGGCGCGCAGTCGCCCGCCGTCGTCCCCTACGTCGAGTACCTCGTCCGCCACCAGGCGCGCAAGCAGTTCTTCCACAAACCGGTGTACGCGCCTGAGCTTGGTCGCGTCGCGCTGCCTGAATTGCCGGGATTGGGACTGGCATTGGACGAGGAGAAAATCGAGGCACGGGAAGTTTTGTAAAAAGACATTGACAATATCTCAGTTCGATATGTCCTGGATGAAATAACGGCAAAGTTCAGAAACCTTGCTTTCGAAATTGATCAAGGATCAAGCGTGATCCAAACGCCGGATAGAGGGGGACAGCAATCCCAGCGCGCCGGTCAGTCCACCTAAAAGACTGGTGCAGAGGAACATCGCGGCCATGCCTGCCCCTGGACCCGTTCCCACCAACCGTCCGACCGAACCCGCCAGCGCACCGCCGGCTTGCATGGCTGGCTCGAATACTTTGTCGGCCAACAGCCCGCCGGCCAGATAACCGAAAGGCTGCGATAGCACGTGGACCATCTCGCGCGTGGAAAAGACGCGGCCCTGCACGTCGGGCGGGACAAGTTCCTGCCACAGGGCAAAGTACGGGCTGACGATGAAGGGAATGCTCAACTCGGACAAGAAACCCGCAATAGACCATCCCGTCACCGAGCGACTGACCGCGGTCAAAAAATCGCAGATCAGGAAGGAGAACAGCGTGCTGATCAGGTACGTCTTCACCTTATGCCGCGTGCGCCCCGAAAAGCTGATCATCACCCCGCCGACGACACCCCCTACCCCCATCAGCGTGCGCACCACGCCCAGGCCGAATTCATCACCGCCGGTGCGTGCCAGGATCATCGGGGAGAGAACGGCGAAGTAGGTCAGCGTGCCGAACAAATTGACCAGGAAGAAAGTCAACAGCAGATTGCGCAATCCTGGACGACGGGCGAGATACTGAAAGCCAAAGCGCAACTCGCGGCCAAAGCCACCTGCCGCCAGATGGCCTTCGACGCTGCGCGGCGGCGCAGGGATGCGGATGAACAACAGTCCCAGCAGCGCCAGCAACAGCGTGCCCAAGTCTGTCGCCATCACCCAGCCGAGACCACCCACCGGCATCAACAGTCCGGCGAGCGCGGGCGCGAAGATGCGCGCCGCCGATTTTCCCAGGCCGAGAAGTCCGTTCGCCCGCGTGTACCCCTCTTTGGGAACCAGCAAACTGACTGACGCCGAAAACGCCGGATCCTGGAAAGCCTCCAACATCCCGGTTAGCCCCTCGGCAAGATAGAGATGCCAGACTTGCAAACGTCCTGCTGCGTAGAGCGCCAGAAGTAACGCGGTCATACACCCCGCGCCGAGGTCGGCAAACGCCATCACCTTGCGCCGGTCCCAACGATCCACCAGCACGCCGGCAAAGGGGCTGGCGATGACGAAGGTAATGCAGCTAAAAAAGCCGAGTAGCGCCGAGGCGGTAGCGGTTCCTTTCTCTTGAAACGCCCAAATCAGCACGGCGAAACGGGTCATGCCCGTGCCAAGCAGCGACACAGATTGCCCGACCAGTAACACCCAGAAAGCATTTTTCCTCATTTTGTCCATCAGGATAGGTATTTTAACACTATTTGTGTGTTTTGTGTTTTCGATAATCTTGACACCCCATGATTTCCATGCTACACTTGCCTATAGAGTTAGTAATTCAGTTTACACTTTCCATCTCATTCCCTAAATAGTATCTCAATCTCCAACACCAGTAGCATGTACAACCTGCAACAAAAGGTGCTGCGTGTTTCGTGTTAAGTAATTTGTGAAAAGTTATAATACAGTGAGCTGAGGTGCACCCCAACCATTCTAATTTGTCGTATCAATTTGCTTGGTTAGTACCGGAGTTTCTGTCCACAAACACATTTCACCGTTCAGATTCATAACACGAAGGAGGAAATCTATGAATCGCACAACCCAACAATCAAATCGGCATTGGTATGTTATCGTTACCACACTGTTGCTGATAACGATAATCGTGACCGCCTGTAAAACCCCAACGGCGCCGGCCACCGAAGCGCCACAGGCGACAGAGAAACCCGCGGAGCCAACGGCTAAGCCTGCAGAGCCAACAGCCAAACCCGCGGAGCCAACAACCGAGCCCGAACCCGTGTCCAAGTATAATGAGGCTCCGCAGTTCAAAGAGATGGTGGCTGCTGGCACACTGCCCCCAGTGGAGGAGCGTCTACCAGCCAATCCCAAAGTGCTCGAACCACTGGAATCCATTGGCGAGTATGGCGGCTTGATGCGCCACCCGCTGCTCGGCTCGTGGTCGTCCCGCTTCTACTCGTTTATGGGCAACGAGAACCTGCTAAATTGGACGCCCCAATGGGACGGCTTGGTCCCCAACGTTGCCGAGTCCTATGAGGTCAACGACGCGTCAACCGAGTTCACCTTCCACCTGCGCAAGGGCATGAGGTGGTCCGACGGCGAGCCTTTCACCGCCAAAGACCTTATGTTCTGGTACAACGACATCATGCTCAACGAAGAGCTCACGCCTGTGAAGCCAAACTGGCTGATCGTTGATGACGAATTTGTCGTGATGGAAGCGCCCGACGACTATACCATCAAGTTCTCCTTTGCGGCGCCCTATGGTCTCTTTCTCCAGTGGGTTGCCACACCCAGCGGTTCGAACATGATCGAGTATCCTGCCCACTATGTCAAGCAGTTCCACGCAAGCTACGCCGACAAGGCAGAACTGGACAAGATGGTTGCAGATGCGGGATTCGCGACCTGGGTGGAGCTCTTCCAATCCAAGACCGGCGCGCAGGGCACCGGCGCCGGTTGGACCAACGTTGACCTGCCGGTGATCTATGCCTGGATCGTCACGGAACCGGCCGGCGGCGACGTGACCCGCGCTGTTTCCGAGCCGAATCCCTACTACTGGAAGGTCGATACAGAAGGCAACCAGTTGCCCTACATCCAGCGCATCGAGTGGGAGTTCCTGAGCGATCCGGAAGTGTTGCTGCTGCGCACACTGAACGGCGAAGTCGAGTTCATGAACTATTACGCCAACTCGCTCAAGAACAAGGCCGTCCTTTACGATAATATGGAAGCAGGCGACTATCACTTCTTTGACCAGATTCGCGACCAGGCGTGCACGACCGTGATCCACCTCAACTGGAACACCACGAACGCAGCCTTGCGCGAAGCCTTCCAGACCAAGGATTTCCGCATCGCCCTTTCCCACGCCATCAATCGCCAGGAGATCATTGACACGGTCTTTATCGGACAGGGCATCCCCTACCAGGCTGCGCCCAAGCCGACCGGCCAATTCTACAACGAGACACTGGCGACTCAGTACACCGAGTACGACGTCGACAAGGCCAACGAGCTCCTGGACAGCCTGTACCCTGACAAAGACGCCAACGGCGTTCGGCTAGGGCCGGATGGCAACCCGATCAAGTTCGATTTGATCGTTGACGCGACGCGCATGCCGGACTGGATCGACGTCCTGGAACTAGTAGACATTTACTGGGATGAAGTGGGTATCGATATGACCATCCAGGGTATCAGCGGCGAGCTACTCGACGAGCGGCGCCAAGCCAACGACTATGATGCCACCGCCGGCTGGAGCGATGGCGGCCTGGCAACCCTCCTGACCCCGGGCCAGTTCCTCTTCCCCTTGGGCTGGGGCAGCACATTTGCGCCGGCATGGGGCGAGTGGCTACAACCGGGCGACTTTGGCGGCGAAGCCGAGGAGCCCCCGGATGACGTCAAGAGGCAGAAGGAGCTGTATGACCAGATCAAGGCCACGGCCGATCTCGACAAGCAGGTCGAGCTTATGAACGAGATCGTTGACATCGCCATCGACCGCTTCTGGACGATCGGCATCAGTCTGGATACAGGTCAGTTCGGTGTGGTCAAGAACAACTATTTCAACGTACCACTTGCCATGCCTGAATCGTGGAACTACCCAGATCCCTTCCCAACCAATACCAGCACCTACTGGATTAAGGAGTAAAATACCTTTCTGGTGGCGGGTGCAACCCGTCACCAGAAAACATTATCGCCTTTGCGGCTTTGGCCGCGCCCGTTGGGGTGCAATCTAAACTTGGGCGCACATCACTAAACTGTAAAGGATGAGAAGCTGGCACGCCCACGTGCTGTTCCGGCGGCGCGTGGGCGTGTACGTAGGCCAGGTTGTTTTTCGAGGAGGGAGTGATGCTCCAGTTCATTGCTCGGCGGATCCTGTATATGATCCCCACTCTGATTATCGTCTCTGTTATTTCATTTGTCATTATTCAATTGCCGCCCGGCGACTATCTCACAACCGTCGTCACGAATATGAGGGCAAGCGGCGAAACCATCGACGAGGCAATCCTGGCGGCCATGGAACAGCGGTATGGTCTCAACCAGCCGGTGTATGTCCAATACTGGAAGTGGATATCCGGTATCCTTCTACGCGGCGACTTTGGCCAATCCTTCGAGTGGAACCAGCCGGTGAACGTGTTGATCT
>JAFGSL010000012.1 GCA_016934645.1 Anaerolineae bacterium | reverse complement strand
ATTGTACCACTTTCTCGTTGTGTATGCAACAAGTTAAAAATCGTCGAGGTTGCCTTTTGCCAGGCCGATGACGGTGTCCGCAGCGCCGTAGTAGACCCACAGTTCCCGCCCCAGCAGGGCGGCCCCACAAGTAAAGACCACGTTGTTCACGTCGCCAACGATCTCCCAATCAGCCTCTGGTTGCAAAATCCACTCCGGCTGGCGTGCGATGATGCGGGTGGGATCGTCCAGATCGAGCAGAGCGACACCAAGACGATACGATAGCTTTTCGTCCACCCCGTGGTAGATCAGCAGCCAGCCTTTTTCGGTCTTGATAGGCTGCGCGCCCCCGCCAATTTTGGTAACTTCCCATTCGAACTCCGGTCTCATGATGCAAACGTGGTCGGCCCAGTGGTGCAGATCGTTGGAAAAGGCCAGGTAGATATCCGGCTCCGGGCGGTGTAGCATACAGTAGCGCCCGCCGATTTTCTCCGGGAAGAGCGCGGCGTCCTTGTTGTTGCCGAAAAGCGTGTCCGGGATGACGATGCCGTGCGTTTGCCAGTGGATCAGATCGGTGGACGACGCCAGCGCGACTTGCGTGCGTGTGCCGTCGTAGGCGGTGTAGCACATGGTGAACGTGTCGCCGATCTTGGTCACGCGCGGGTCTTCGACGCCCTGCGACTCTTCGGGAACCGTGTTGGAGGCGAGCACCGGCTCATCCAACCGTTCGAAGTGGATGCCATCCTCACTGACGGCGTAGCCGATGCACGAGCGGTTCGGATCGCCGGGATTGTGCGCCACGGCGCGGTACAGCAGGTGGAACTTGCCACTGTCGTAGATCGCGGCGGTGTTGAGGACGGCGCTCTTTTCCCAGGGAATGTCCTTGCGGGGTGTCATAATCGGCCCGTCGCCGACACGGTGCAAACGTAACATAAAAAGCCTCCCTATCAGCGTTTCAGTTTCTTTTCCACGGCTTCGAGCCGTTCTATCAAGGCTTGCAAAAGCAAGAGCATTTGCCCGATAGTCTGTTCTGGCGTCACCTCCGCCAGCTTCCATTTTGCGATAAGCTCATCCAGTGGATACGCACTCATTCTATTTTCCTCCTGATTTACAAAAAGGACGTTACCGTGTATTGTGGTATTTACATTTTACACGGTAAAGGCTTTTTTGTCAAGAGGTATTTTCAGTGATATTCAAATCCCGCCCGTTCGGCGACTAGCATCAGGAATTTGCACATCGCGCGACTTGGGGTATACACGCCGGTCTCCCACTCGCTGACGGTTTGCTGGCGGACGCCTAACTCCTCAGCTAGTTGCGCCTGGCTCCACCCGGCCTGGAAGCGCAATGCCTTGATCAGGTCGCTATCCCACAGCACGATGTCATCCTCGCGGCGCACATTGTAGGCGCGCAACGGCTTGCGGAAGGTGACGCGCTCCGCCTCCAAATCCACAGCTTCCACGTGATAGCCCGAACCCATCCAGGCTGCTGCCTGCGGGGAGCCGCTACTGCGATTGCCCCACCACCCGCGCCGCGTTCGTGCTGAAGGGGGGAGCGTGTCCCCGATCACTATCTCAATCTGACTGAACGTGAGCGTGATCTCGTCTTGTGGTACGCGTTGGAGGTAATTGAGCAGCGGGGTGTATTTGTTACCTTGCGTCATAACTTATTCCTTCTGTGATTCAAACCGAAATCTTGTGAGTAGGATTCAATTTGGCAGGGATCGGTGAGGTGGTCAAACGGCATACGGTCTCCTTATCTTGTAACAGATTACACGGTAACCGCATTGTAGCATGGATTCTGGACGCATCAAGACGATAGCGCAACTTAACAGGGTCTTGTCATTCTCGCTTCGAGGGGAACGCCAGTTCCCCGTTGTAGGCCGAAATAAGTCACAAGACGCGGATCTGGCGATTTGCTCCGAGCAAAAGATGTCGGGCGAATTGCCAATTCGCCCGACATTGCCAGACGCGATGCGATGTGGAAATCGCGGTTACACGGCTTCTCGCAAAAACTGTCCCGTGTAACTTCCCGCCACGCGCGCCACATCCTCCGGCGTTCCCTGGGCGACGATCTCGCCGCCTGCGTCGCCGCCTTCCGGCCCCAGGTCGAGGACCCAGTCGGCATCGCGGATCACGTCCAGGTTGTGCTCGATGACGACGACGGTATTGCCCACGTCCACCAGCCCGTGCAGCACCTTAAGCAGATTGGCGACGTCAGCAGCGTGCAATCCTGTCGTCGGCTCATCGAGCAGATAGAGTGTGCGTCCGGTGGCTTTGCGTGCCAGTTCCTTCGCCAGCTTGACACGCTGCGCTTCCCCGCCGCTCAGCGTCGTCGCCGGTTGGCCGAGCTTGAGGTAGCCTAGCCCCACGTCCGTCATCAACGCCAGGCGATTGTAAGCCGCCGGGACGTCGGCGAACACCTCGGCGGCCTCGGCGATGGACATCTCCAGCACATCGCTAATGGTGTGACCGCGATAGGTCACGTCCAGCACCTCGCGTTTGAAGCGCTTGCCGTGACAGACTGGGCAGCGCACCTCCACGTCCGGCAGGAAGTGCATGTTGACCATCAGCGTCCCTGCGCCCTGGCAGCGCTCGCAGCGCCCGCCCGTCGTGTTGAACGAGAAATGCGCCGGTTTTAGCCCGCGCGCTTGCGCCGTCGGCGTCCCGGTGAAGGTCTGGCGGATGGGCGTAAAGCTGTCGGTGTACGTCGCCGCGTTGGAGCGCGTGGTACGCCCGATGGCGGATTGATCCAGCGTGATGACCTTGTCCATGTATTCCCAGCCGGTGATGGCGAGATGCTCGCCCGGTGAGTCGCCCGCACCGTAGAAGCGCTGACGCGCCGCCCGGTCGAGGATATCGAGCATCAGCGACGATTTGCCGGAACCGGAGACGCCCGTCACCGCGATGAGCAGGCCGAGCGGCAGTTCCGCCGTGACGTTCTTGAGATTGTGTTCGCGCGCACCGTGGATAACGAGCCGTTTGCCGTTTCCGCGCCGCCGTTCCCGCGCCGGGATGGTTTCCCGCCCGGAAAGCCAGCGCCCGGTCGCCGTATCCGCGGTCGCTACCTCGTCCGGCGTTCCGGTGGCGACGATTTCGCCGCCGAACGTCCCCGCGCCTGGCCCGATGTCGATCACGTAATCGGCGGCGCGCACCATGTCCAGATCGTGCTCGATGACGAGGACGGTGTTATCCAGATCGCGCAGTTGGCGCAATACGCGGATCAGCCGTTGTGTGTCGCGTTGGTGCAGGCCGATGGTCGGTTCGTCGAGGACGTAGAGCACGCCCGTCAGCCCGGAGCCGAGTAGCGAAGCCAGCCGTAGCCGCTGTGCTTCACCCGCGGAGAGAGTGGGGGCGCCGCGCAGGAGCGTGAGATAACCCGCACCCACATCGATCAGACGGTGCACACGCGCGCGCAGGTCGTCGAGGATCGGCGTGACGATGGGCTGTTCTTCGGATGTCACGACGGCGGGCAGGCGCTCCAGCCACGTCGCCAATTCGGTGAGGGGGATCCGAGAGAGATCGAGGATGGTCTGCCCATCCACGGTCACGGCGCGGCTTTCGGGGCGCAGCCGGTCGCCCGCACAATCAGGGCACGTCTGGGTGATGAGGAGGTGTTCCAGATCGTCACGGCTGTCGGGGTTGCGGGCGTGGTCGGCGTAGCGGCGCATCAGACCGGTGACGATGCCCTCGAAGTTGCCCTGGCCTACGGTCGTCGGTGGTTTTGTGTCTGGGAAGTGCTGCCGGAATGCTTCACCGTAGGTCCCGTAGAGCAACAGATCGCGCTGAGCCGGGCCGAGGGCCTCGATGGGCGCGTGGAGGTCGAACTCGAAGCTGTAGTAGTGTCCGGCGTTTTGCAGCGTCCGCCCGTAGTACTGTGCCTGTGCCTCATTCCACACCAACACACCGCCCTCGGCGACGCTGCGTTGTGGATCGAGCAGTTGGCTTAGGTTGGGCTGGCGCGTTGTCCCCAAGCCGGTACACGTGGGGCACGCGCCGGCGGGTTTGTTGAAGGAAAAGTGCGCCATACCGAGTTCGGGAATAGGTGCGCCGCAATGTGGGCAGGGATAGGTCTCGCTCAGGTCGAGTGCGTCGCCGGCGTCTTCCATACCGCCGTTGGCCTCGTCTTCCCACTCCTCAGTGGTGGATGGCGGGACATCCTTTCCGCAGTTGGGACAGGGCCGATGTCCCATGCGAGCGAAGAGGACGCGCAAGTAGGTGTAGACTTCCGTAGCGGTGCCGACGGTGGAACGCGGGCTGCGGTTGGTGTTGCGTTGATCCACGCTGATAGACGGCGACAGTCCCGTGATGCTGTCGATGGGGGGCTTACTGAAGTACTCCACCATGCCCAGCGATTCCATATACTGCCGCTGGCCTTCTTTGTACAGGATGTCGAATGCCAGCGTGGATTTGCCGGAGCCGGAAAGCCCGGTCAGCACCACCAGTTGGTTCTTGGGAATGCTCACCGTGATGTTTTTCAGGTTGTGCAGTCGCGCGCCTTTGACCGTGATCGTACTTTGCATTGGATCCTCCGTATGTTGGGATTAGGGATTGGTGACGAGGGATCAGGCGCTATGTACAACCCAATCTCTAATCCCCATTCCCCTATTATCATCGTACAACCCTGGTGTGCAGGTGGAGAGTTACAACAAGGCTGAAGTGCCCCATCCCCCCTGATTCCCATTCCTGCATGCGAGAGAGGGGGAATCAAGGTGTGCGGTTTTGGGGTGCGGCGTAGCGCGCCCCAAAACCGCACAAAAAAGTTGTTACCCGCCCCGCGCCAAGCGTAGGGGAGGGGGGAAAATTTGAAATGCGATAGTCCTGGGAGGCTTATACAAGAACACCTCGGAATGATTTCCGAGGTGTTCTTGTGTGGGGTGGATCAATGGGATTGGGCGGCAGAGACTGATCCATGCATACTTTTAGACGTCTATACGCTTTCAAGGAAGCAGAAATAGTTTAGTTTGTATCTTATCAATAATCTGGGGGAGACCCCCCTCGCGTCACAGGCACTTGCCGAAAATGCCAAATGCAGGTACACTGCGCAACCT
>JAFGSL010000697.1 GCA_016934645.1 Anaerolineae bacterium | reverse complement strand
GGCGTAACTGTACTCGGCGTCTTCCACCGTCAAGAAAGCGCGGTAGTCGCGCGCCGCAAACTGCGCGCAGACTTCGCCACCCTCACAGCCCATCAACCGCAGGAAGTCGCCGTAGTAGTTGGGCTGCGTCCCGCTGACCGCCGTGAGGTAACAGGCAGGGGCATCGTCGCCCCAGGTACCCAGGCGTTCACTCAACGCCACCGAATACGACCAGTACGTGTCGAAAAGGGCACACGCCACGGGCAGCACGTCTACGAGTTCGGCCTGCATTGCGGATGCAGCCTCCACGCTGATGCCGCCTGTCACGCCGCCGATGACGGCCTTGACCGGGTGAATGAACTGTCCGCCCGCCAACGAGATAAGGTGTGTCCCGGCCTGTCGCACCTGTAGTGCACGCGCCGCTACGCCCGCAAGCGCGTCGCCATCCATAACGATCTCGCCCACGTCGAAAATGCTATCCACGCCCAGACGGTCAGGCATCGTAAAGATGAAGAGCGAGGTGGCCTGGTTCTGTAACAACTGGCCGAGCATCAACAACTCACGGATGGTGAGCGCCAACGGCGGCGGCGTGACGCCGTAGGCATCTTCCAACGCCTTGACGGAGGCGACGTGGTGCGCCGTTGAGCACACACCGCAAATGCGCGGCACGATCACCGGCATCTGCTCGGCAGGCGCACCCTTCACCAAGTACTCGAACCCACGAAACTCCGTGGCCTGGAATTTGGCAGACTGTACAATCCCGTCACGCACGTCGACGACAACACGGGCATGCCCTTCGATACGGCTTAGGGGAAAGGTCAGCGTCGTCATCTCACAGCACCTTCTCTTTCGGGCGCGGCTGGTGATCGCCGCCGACAGTTTTGTTGTCGGCGTAATCGGAGAACTGAAAGAGGAACAGCGCCAACTGCGGTGAGCGCAATGCACGCTCGATTTCCTCTTCCGGCACATCCGTCATCGTAGCGAACACCCGTTTGATGCTCTTGAACCACATATCCGATTCCTTCTCGATGAAGACATCGGAGGGCCCACGGCAGCCCACGCACGGATGGCCCGCGCGTGTACACGGGGCGCGACAGCCGCCGCGCGTCGAAGAACCAACACAGAGATAGCCCTGGTTGATCAAACAAATGTCGGGCAACACTTCGCCCTGCTGAAAGCCCAACAGGTGCTTG
The DNA here is from genome assembly GCA_016934645.1 of Anaerolineae bacterium. Next base: position 8,314 of record JAFGSL010000697.1, on the reverse strand, counting down.
GGCTTCATGTCCCGTAGCTTGCGACGTCCGCATTCCTGGCAGACGATCTTACTTGCCTGGAAGGCCTTGGGATCCGTCAGCACTGCCATAAATAACTCCGAGGTTGGCGGGCAGCCCGGCACGTACAAATCCACCGTGACGAAGGCATCGACCGGGTGGGATTTGGGAAGCAGCCGGGGCACGTGTGGGCGATCCGTTTCGGCCAGGAAGAGCGCGCGCACCTCGTCACGGTCGCCGAGGTTGGCGACACCTCCGGAAATCGCACACGTGCCCACCGCCACCACCTGCTGCGCATTCTTGACCGCACGCCGCAGCTTGTAGAGGTCTTCGTCGGTACGCACGCCGCCGCTGATGAGCAGCACGTCCACTTGCGGCACATCCTCAGCAGAGATCACCAATGGCATGTAGACCAGCTTGTACTGTTCCACCCAGGCTTCGGCGTTGAGGAGCGCCACTTCGCAGCCAGCACACCCGGAAAGCTGCAATACGGCGAAGCGTTTCATCGTAACGTCTATTCTCCGGTGACAAACTTCAACGTCAACGCGGGCCAGGCGACTTCTTTGGCTGTTTCCACAGTCGTTTCGGCCAACTGTCCGGTTTCAAGCCATTCCCGGGTCCGTTCGTTGGGCGCTTCGACCATCAGCACGTCACCTTCAAGCGCTACACCGGTCGTAGACTCGAAGAACTTGAATTTGCTACTACGCATCTTGGTACTCAGCTCCTCCAGAATCGCTTCCCACAACTCGGAGGCCGAAAGGTCATGCACTTCCTTCTCGCCCGCCATAACAGCTTCTTCCACTTCCGCAAGCTCTTCCGGTGCGAGCATGCTGAGCGGCAGCGGCGGGACGCCCTGTAGGAGCCGCTCCAGCACCGTCTTAAAACGTGCGGCTGGCCCCAAATGCGTCATCAAACGCCCTACCGCAATCCAATCGGCGACGGCATCCGTCCCGTTATCGACTACCGCACGACGAACCAATCCAACATCGGCGGTTGCGCCCATTTCCCGACCAAAGCCAACCAAAGCCTGAAAAGCGCTTTCGAGGTCAGGCCGTAGCGGAACGATTTTCTCGGTCTTGTCCTCAGCCCGGGCAAGCTGCTTCAGTTCAACCTCACGATTCAGCACAAAGTCGGTCGTAGGTTCACCGGACTGATCAAGCAACAGATACCCGGCGTCCACACATTCGCGGAGCGCCTTGCCAATAACACCGGACTCTTTGATGCCGGTTTTTTCCTCGAACTGCGCGAGCGTGATATGAACGGGAATCGCCCGCCCGCTTTCTACGTCGCCGCCCCACGTCTGGCGCAGCGCCACGCACAGCACTTTCCAGGCATCGGACGAGAGTGCCGGCATCACTCGGTCAAAGAGGACATTGCGGACAGCTGTAAATCCCGCATAAGGATTGACGAATAATTTCTCCCCCATAGTCTAACCTCCACAGCGTTGATGAAACAGCGAAGAACTTGCGCAATCACGACAGTGCGCTGGAAATCACCCTAAGTATACGGCACAATGAAAAAGGGGTCAATTCACGGGGTATGTTTCAAAATCAATGCGACTTAGCAGGTGGGACGCACTTACGCCTAGCAGAAGGGTGGGGAAATATCAAATACCCCGTCACAAGTCAAGCAAGTGCGTCCCACCTCAAAATTGAAATACAGTCAATTCACGCCTGGATGTGGTACAATGGCAGGGATACTTTAGTGTGATGGGGGGTAATGCTTATGAAACGGTGGATTGTGGGGCGAATGTCGCGCAGAGGGATTGTTATCGTCGCCATACTTATTGGAATCGCTGTCACGCTCTGGGCAAGTGCAGCCATCTCTGCCCCCGATCTGGAAGCACAGCCATTTAGCTATGCCAACGGGCGGTTCGGGTTCGGGTGGACCAGGAAAGTGCCCGATGTGCTGTCGCGTGGCTGGCCTGCTTATCTCAATGCCGGGTGGTACTGGGATTGGGGCGCACGTGGTGCAACAGCACTGCCCCCGCTGCAATACGTGCAGACCGTCCACGTCAAGCCCGTCTTAAGCGGCGGCGTTCAGATCGGCTTCACGGTCTCCCCTACCGGGACCACACTGCTCAATGCGATTGCCAACCAGCCGGGAGCAACGTGGTTCATCGGCAACGAACCGGACTGCACCGCCATGGATAATATGCGCTCTGAGTGGTACGCGCGCGCCTATCACGACGTGTACGTCTTCATCAAGGCCGCCGATCCCACGGCCAAAATCGCCGCCGGCAACATCGTGCAGCCTACACCTATGCGCCTTATGTACCTGGACAAAATCTTGGCAGAATACCAGACCCGCTATGGCGAGCCGCTACCGGCAGATGTGTGGAGCATCCACAGCTACATTCTTTGCGAGAAGTGTTATCCCTACAATATTCCCACCGAGCCATTTGCCTGGGGGGCGTGTTGGGTCCCGGATTGGCCAAGCCGTACCGCTTCCGAGCCATACGCCACGTTCTACTCGGTATACGATCACTGGGACATCGATATCTTTACAGAGCGCATCCAGACGTTCCGCCAGTGGATGGTCGACAACGGCTACAGCAACCACCCCTTGGTCATTCCCGAATACGGCATCCTGTTTTACGAGGGATTGGTATACAGCGGCTCCACCTACGATGCCAAAAGCCGTGAATTTATGTACACCGGATTCGACTGGATGCAATCAGCCCGCGATCCACTCACCGGCTACCGGCCGGACGACGGGCGGTTGGTACAGGGATGGGCCTGGTACAGTCTTGATCACGGTGACTATCCGGGCGGGACACTCTTCGATCCGTACACTCACCAGCCGACAACGATGGGCCAGGATTATGCTGCCTATACGGCACAGGTCACGCCTACGGTGGACCTGCTTACGCTCGACGCGCACGTTACCACGCCCGTCACCATCACGGGGACACCGGTCACAGCCACGGTCTACTTCACCGTATCCAACAGTGGGAATATCGGTACGGAAGGGGTCGTCGTCGCCAAAGTGATCAGCAACTCACCCATTAGCCCAACACGCTATACCGTCATCGAGGGAACAATAATAGATTATTTGGGATGCTGCGGCGACCACAAAACCATCGCGCTCCCCTGGCCGAACTACATCGTCGGCGAGGATTACGATTTCTACGTCACGGCCCTGGAGACAGACTTACGCGTCACCGACGTTTGGACGCCCAGGTTGATCGACGTTGCCACGCCAGTCACGGCCACACTTTATGCCAGCGTCAGAAATGGAGGCTATTCGGATGTGGGCGAACCGCTGACGGTGACGTTCTATAGCAACAGCAGTGTCCAAATCCCGATTGGGCACGTGGTGATCTCTGAACTCGGTTGCTGCGGGAATGAACAGATTGTCTCGGTTCCATGGCCCGATCTCACCGACGGCATTTACCCATTCTGCGTGGCGGCGACGACCGGCTACGTCGAAACAGAACCGGTATGCAGCCATCTCTGGATCAATCCACCCTACACGATCTATATGCCGGTGGTTATGAAAACAACAGAATAGCTCTCTCTACTAAATACAATCAGCGGCCACTTGATCAAGTGGCCGCTGATGTTTTGAATACCGGTTAATCGTTATGGAGCTACATCTGCAAGATAGCCGTTATCATTCATTTTGAGCAGTTTGTAAAATTCCCCGTCGAACTCGATCACGTTGATCGCGCAGGTATCCTGTCCCAGATGCCAAAAACGTTCATTGCCGAGGCCGAGGATGCCCAACAAGATCAGGCGGTTGACCACGGTGTGCGCCACAACGATCACCGTATCTTCACGATGACGTTCGACAATCTCACCAAGCGCCCCCATCGCCCGGAGTCGCACCGCCTGCAACATCTCACCACCAGGAACAGGGGCGTCTTGCGGATGTGTGTACCACGCCTCTAACGCCTCTCCCCACCCCTGATCGCGCAGGTCTTCGGGCGTAAAGCCCTCCCACGCGCCGTAGTCGATGTCGAGTAAACCAGGGTGGACGCGCTCGTGTAAGTGCAGCGGTTCGGCAATCTTCTCGGCAGTCTGTCGCGCGCGCAGGAGCGGGCTGCAATAGACGGCTTTGGGAGACCAATGCGCGAGTATGTAATCCGCAACCACCTCAGCCTGCGCCAACCCGGTCTCGTCGAGCGGAATATTCGCGCGACCGCGGAATCTGTCCTCGAGGTTCCAGGCCGTCTGCCCGTGACGCACTAAAATGATCGTCGTCGTAGACGCTGGCATTGCAGAGGTAGATGTCTCAGGCGTCGTCATTTTGTCGCCGTCACCTGCAATTTGGCTCCGCAGTTCACGCACATGGTCGCCTCTGGCGCATTGAGGAAACCACAACGCGCGCATACCACCGGCTGAGCTTCGGCCAATGGTGCGCCGCATGCTTCACAAACATGGGCGCCCAAATCGTTCGGGGTGCCACAGTAGGCGCACACCACATTTTGAAACGCCGCCGCCGTTCCACGTCCGCTGCCCCGGCTTTGGCAATACTCGTCCACCGCTTTCCAGATTTCTGTGCGCAATCCTAACCAGCGCACATTGCGGGCGACATCATCCAACTCGTTCACCAGCCGCAATGGATTGCGCCATCCTTTCAATCCCGTCCTCGCCAGATCCGCCGCCAAACCAAGCACACGTTGTTCGCTCACCGCCACCGTCACACCAGTTTGCATCGGGGTGATGTGGACTGTCACTTCAGTATTGGGATCCCCATGCTCGACTCTACGGCTCTGAATCTGCACCACAGCGCGCTGGCCTTCGGCGCGCATCCACTCTGCCCGTGTCTCGCCCTGATCAAAGCGCAGCACCAACACGCGGGCCATATCCTCGGCGCTGATGTCGCCGTGGTATAAGCGTTGCTCAACCTTTTCAGCCATAATCTACACCCACAAGCTCATCCGAGTTGAACGAAATCCTCCGCGGGGATCACAAACAACGTGGCTTTATGTTCCCCAGGATCAGGCTCACGACAGGCAGCTTCAATCAACGTGAAGACTTCGTCCAGCGACTTCTCTTCCACCCCGATGAGTAACGTGACCCGCCCGCGCCGCAAAAAGCCGCCGGTGCTCGCCACACGCGTAACCCGGAACTCATTCTCCACCAACGCATCGGAAACGTCCATTGCATCAGAGTCTTTCACAATCGCCATAATGAGTTTCATATTATTCACCTCACAATTGCACAAAGCGTTCCACCGGAAGGACAAAAACCGTCGCCCCACCTACAGAAGCCTCGATCATCATCGGATAGCCAGGCGTCAATGAGAGTTCAACCCCCATCGGCACATAACGCGTGCGCCGTGGGCACTGCTCACGCACTAAAGCAAAGAACTCAGGCAACCGCGCGGACGGCAAACCGATCAACAGGGTCACCAGCGCCTCGTGCAGAAATCCTCCTACTGCGTCCACCACGGTCACGGAGAACTTCTCTTTGTTTAGCGCCTGGGTCAAATCGCGGGACTGACTGCCATCGACAATCGTGATCGCTAAACGATCAATAGTTTCTTGATGCATAGGCCCTCCCCTCAAGGTTGCAGCAAACGTTTCTTTCATTATAATCGGTTTACGCTAACAAGAAAAGTTAACCTTGCGAAGGTTTGAAAGCTGTTTTCAGGATAAAAGCTATTCATTTCCTGCAACTAGCATTTTCGTCAAGACTATCCGTAACCTTCGCAAGGGTGAAAGCTTAGGAGATCCAGTGGACAATGAAAAAAATACGCTCTACGTTCAACCAGGTGATATTGTACTCCTGATTGGCAAAGATCGCAAGGAAAGCATCATCTTTGTAGAGCCGGGAAAAGAATTCCAGACGCATCATGGCGTGTTGCCCCACGACGCAATCATCGGACAACCGTGGGGAGAAAGCGTCACAACGCACCTCGGTTATGCATACCAAATCCTCCCCCCCTCACTCGAACAACTCGTGCGCTCGGTCCGCCGTGCTACCCAGATCGTCTACCCCAAGGAAATCGGCTATATGCTGATGAAGATGAACATCGGACCGGGAACCCACATCATCGAGGCGGGAACCGGCAGTGGCGGCCTTACGCTCGCCCTGGCACGTATGGTGATGCCCCACGGCCACGTCTACACCTATGAAGTTCGTCCGGAGATGCAGGCGCTGGCACAGAAGAACCTGGAACGCCTGGGATTGGCCTCCTACGTCACGTTCAAAGTCCGCGACATTGAAAAAGGCTTCGATGAACAGGGCATCGATGCCCTGTTTCTCGACGTACGCGCGCCGTGGGACTACCTAGCGCAGGCCCACACGGCGCTCAAGGGCGGCGGCTTCTTCGGCAGCCTGCTGCCAACGACCAACCAGGTCGCCGCGCTGTTGCGCCATCTCCAGCAGCCCGCCTTCGGCTACACCGAAGTCGAGGAACTCATCTTGCGACCCTACAAACCCGTGCCGGGCCGTCTGCGGCCCTACGACCGCATCATTGCGCACACCGGCTACCTCGTCTTCGCCCGCGCCTTGCGCGGCGAATTCAACGCCGAACTTCCTATCTCTCCGGAGGACTTCGGTGATCCCGATCTCACAACCGGCTGAGTAACTCCCGCGCAGCAACCATCCCGGAAGCTGACGCCTGGATCAGGCCGCGCGTCACACCAGCTCCGTCGCCACACGCGAACAGCCCAGCGACCTCCGTCTCCATCACGGGCGTCAAGTGCAGTCGGTTGGAGTAGAACTTGGCCTCAACGCCGTACAATAGCGTGTGGCGCGAGGCCACACCTGGGGCAATCTTATCCATTGCATGCAGCATCTCCAAAATATCGACGACGTAGCGGTAGGGTAACACGAGATTCAGATCACCAGGCGTGGCACTCGGCAGCGTGGGTTGGACGATAGAACGCGATAGCCGTTCGGGTGTTGAACGCCGCCCTTCCTCCAGATCGCCCAAGCGCTGCACCAGAATCCCCCCGCTCAGCAGGTTCGCCAGCCGCGCCACGCTCTTGCCATACGCTATGGGATCGTCGAAAGGCTCGGTGAACTTCTTGCTCACCAGCAGCGCGAAGTTGGTATTAGATGTCCGGTGCTCCGCGAACGAATGACCGTTCACCGTCATCACATCGCCGACAAACTCCGTGCTCACCTCACCGTAGGGACACATACAAAATGTGCGGATTTGGTCGTCAAATCTGTCGGAATAATAGATGAACTTGGACTCGTACACCAGGCGTGTGATCGGCTCTACCACCGGCGCGGGCAATTCCACGCGCACGCCCAAGTCCACCGGATTGCGAGCAATCGTCAGCCCCAGGCTTTTTGCCGTCGTTTCCAGCCAGGACGCGCCCTCGCGTCCCGGTGCGAGGATCACCGCCCCGGCCTCGATCTGCTCACCCTCGCGCGTCTCCACGCCACGCACCTGCCCGTTTTCGGTCAGGATTTTGGCGACTTCGGTGCGGGTGTGAATGACGATGCCGCGCGCCAGCAGCGCATCGCGCATCGCACGCATCAGATCGACGCAGCGTTCCGTGCCGATATGGCGAATGGGCACCGATACAAAACGCAGGTTCGCCAGGCTCGCGCGCTTTTCCAACCTCTCAATCTCGTCCGTGTAGATGCCGTGAATCTTGTCTGGCGCGCCAAACTGACGGTACAGCACATCGGCCTGGTGGATCAACTCAGCAGCCTGCGCCTCGCCCAAAATCTCGGCGAGATGACCGCCTACCGCAGGCGAAAGCGTGAGTTTGCCATCGGAGAATGCGCCGGCCCCACCCCAGCCGTCGAGGATCGCACAAGGCTTGCAATGGCGGCACGTACCGCCGTGTTCGCGTAGGGGACAGATACGGCGATCGATATCGGCGCCTTTGTCGAAGATGGCCACACGCACATCCGGGTTCTGGCTCAATTCCAGGGCAGCGAAGATGCCTGCTGGACCAGCGCCCACAATCAACACATCAAAACTGTTCTCTTGCATACACCCTCCCAAGAGCCATTGGGTATGTCAAAGGAGAGCGTCCGGGGGATTGGCAACAATATAGGTCGGATTGATCATCCGACCTACATGATACCCCCGTCAGGACTTGAACCTGAAACCTTTTGGTCCGCAACCAAACGCTCTGTCCAGTTGAGCCACGGGGGCTTATCCATAATAAACTTCTCGCTACAGTCAAAGAAGGCCAGTTTTTGGCCTTTTGCCAAAGATGGCCTCCTTAAGTACCCCCGTCAGGATTTGAACCTGAAACCTTTTGGTCCGCAACCAAACGCTCTATCCAATTGAGCCACGGGGGCATGATCATTACCGAGCGGGGAGGCAGGGATTCGAACCCTGGAGGGAGTTCTACACCCCCTAACTGCTTAGCAGGCAGCCCCAATCGTCCACTCTG
>JAFGSL010000108.1 GCA_016934645.1 Anaerolineae bacterium | reverse complement strand
GGCCGATGCCATTGAGCGCCTGCGTCCCGATGGCGAACGCAAGTTGACAGCACCGGAATGGCTGCTATACAATATACTTGAAATGAAATTCCTGCGCGGACACAAAGTCCGCGAGGTGGCGATGCGGTTGGCAGTGAGTGAGTCGGACCTGTATCGTAAACAGCGGATAGCGATTGAAAATCTGGCCGAGATCATTGTAACGATGGAAGAAGAAGCGCATAGCGGTCAAAGTGGGTTGTCGACCGCGCTGCACAGCGGCCAACAGCAGAGCCTTATGCAACCGTGAAGTTTGGGCAAAGGAACCTTGCGAGGGTTGGATAGAGTCTGCATCCTTTGGTAGGTTGGTGATAAAAGGAGTTATTGGTATGGATCATTATATTCCCCCGCACACGCCGCTTTGTGAGAGTTATTGGGATGTCATTTTGGAAGAGGGACCGGTCAGTATGGGGCACGCCACGGTTGCTTGGGAGTGGATTGAGGCACCGGAGGTGCCAATGGCCGTTTGGGACGAGGCCCGTCATCTTTTCCGCACCCACGCCATCTTGGAATTGGTCATTGACGGCTTCAACCGTGGCGGGTTAATGGCGCACTGGAAGGGTGTGGAATGTTTCATCCCGGCCTCACATCTGATCGATTATCCGTTTCCTGCCGATCCGGATGCACGCGAGCAATGCTTCAAGGACTTTATTGGCAAGAAGTTGCGGTTGTGCATTATCGAAGTGGAGCCGATACGTAATCGCATTCTCCTCTCGGAACGCCAGGTATCGGAGTGCGAGGTGATGGAGCCCGAATGGCCGGAATGGTTGTGCCCCGGCTACACGTGCTCGGGGAAAGTCACCAGCGTGCGCCCGTTTGGCGCGTTCGTCGATATTGGCCCGCTGGAAGGTATGGTGCATATTTCCGAGATCTCGTGGGGGCGGGTGCGCGATCCCCAGGACTTTTTGCAACCGGGACAGGATGTTCGCGTCAAAATTCTCAACGTCGATCTGGGACATCAGCGCGTAGGCTTGAGCTTGAAGCGGCTCAACGCGAATCCCTGGATGTCCGTTCATACGCATATAAAGCCAGGCGACATCCTCACGGGCACTGTCGCCAGCGTCGAGCGTTTTGGCATCTTCGTGGAACTGGTGGACGGCCTTGAGGGCCTGTTGCACGCCTCTGAGCTAGAGCATAACGACGGCACTGGTACCGGTCACAACGACTACGTTATAGGACAAGAGGTTACGGTGCGAATTTTGGAAATTGTGCCTGAAGAACATCGCATTGCGTTAGGGACGGTGGACGGAGAGCACATATATGGCACGGCGTAAAGTCGCCTCGATGGCTCGGCCCTCTGGCAACCGGAGGACCAAGTCCCGTAGCAGGAAAATGACTGCATCTACACGGGCGTCTACGGCCACGTCTAAGCGAACGACCAGCAAGTCACGTGCGTCCGCGCAAAAGGTCACTGTGGGGAGCGTCCTGAGCAGGGTTGCACAGCTTTTCTTCAGTTGGCTCAAGGGACCTACCGGGCAACAGCTACTGGCTGTGGCGCTCATTCTCTTCGGCTTATTCACGATCGTTGCGCTCACCGGTAAAGTTGAGGGCGTCAACTCCGGGGTGTTGATCAAGGGGTGGGTGCATTTGCTGGTATTCGTGTTTGGCTGGGGGGCTTACCCCGTAGCGGCGATGATCGTTGGATTGGGATTGTTGTGGCTGCGCCACCTAGTCCACCAGCCAATGACGTGGCGCTGGCGTCCGGTTCTGGGCTTTGAATTGACCCTTATTGCGCTGTTGACACTCACTGCGACGTTCATCGGTGAGGTAGCCGATAATCCGCGCAGTTGGGGATTGGTCGAGTCGGGCCGGGGCGGCGGCGTGATCGGCTGGGCATTTTACGTGTTGCTGAACGACGCACTTGGCTCCCTGATCACCGGTTTCCTCATGGCGTTGGTGATGCTGATTGGCCTAGCGCTTGCGTTTGATGTGACGAAAGAGGATCTGCGTCTCTTCGGACAGCGCCTTGTCGAGATCGGCGCGGCATGGCGCGCGCGACAGGCTAACAACACAGCAGGGCAAGCCGCTTCCGAGTTTGTAACGCCGGCACAGGTTTCTGGCGGGGTCGCTGTCTCGCCGATCCCACAGCGCCACGAGACATCGACGCCGGTTGTTGAACCACCGGTGGCTGCCCCACCGGATACAAAAGTGCCCTCTGAACTCTTGCCTAGGAGCGCCAAAGCGGCCTCCGAACCCAAACCACGTGCGGCCGCTTTGCCCCCCCTCACGTTGCTGAAGCAATCCCGCCGTGCCGGGATGGATCAAGCGGATTTACGTCGCAAGAGCCTTATTATCGAAGAGACGTTGGCGCAGTTTGGCGTGCCCGCGCAGGTGACCGAGGTGCGTCCTGGTCCTACAGTCACGCAGTTTGGTGTTTCCCCGGGTTACATCAGCCGGGGCGCGGATGGCGAAGAGCAGCGCAAGGTGCGCGTCAGCCAGATCGCGTCGCTAGCCGATGATCTGGCCCTGGCGCTGGCGGCGAAATCACTGCGTATCGAAGCGCCTGTGCCTGGTCGTGCTGTCGTCGGCATCGAAGTCCCTAATACAGAGATCAGCCTGGTCTCGCTGCGCGTGGTGCTGGAAAGCGAGGAGTTCCGCAAATGCGGCAAGCCGCTCTGTGTGGGAATCGGACTGGACGTCGCTGGTTCCGCAATTGTCACCGACCTTTCGGCGATGCCGCACCTGCTCGTCGCCGGGACGACCGGCAGCGGCAAAAGTATCTTCATCAAGGCACTGGCAGCCAGCCTGATTATGCACAACCAGCCTGAGAACTTGCGCCTGATCGCCATAGACCCGAAGATGGTGGAGTTGAGCCACCTCAACGGCCTTCCGCACTTGTTGGGTCGGGCCGAATCCGATATGGAAAACATCATCCGGGCGTTGCGCTGGGTGGCGCATGAGATGGACCGGCGGTATAAGTTATTCTCGGAGACGGTTGCGCGCAACCTGGATGACTACAACCGCAAAATGGCACGTAAGGGTGAAGAAACGTTGCCGCGCATGGTCGTCTTCATCGACGAGCTGGCGGATTTGATGTTGTCCACGCCGGAGGAAACTGAGCGTACGCTGACGCGCATCGCGCAGATGGCACGTGCTACCGGCATCCACCTGGTTGTCGCCACGCAGCGCCCCAGCACTGATGTGGTGACGGGGCTGATCAAGGCCAATTTCCCTGCGCGGGTGAGCTTTGCGACCGCCAGCAACGTTGATTCGCGCGTCATTATCGACACACCAGGCGCTGAATCGCTACTTGGGCGCGGTGACATGCTCTTCTTGCCGCCGGATGCCTCCGCACCGCAACGCGTGCAAGGGTGCTATATTTCGGACGAGGAGCTAGAGACCATCATCCGCTTCTGGCAGAAGAGTGAGGGTGCCACTCCCGCTAAACCGCCTTGGGAAGTGATCGTGGAGGCAAAAGGCCCTGATTCGCTGCGCATCGATGGGCAGTCAGAAGACGCGGACCTGTTGGAACGCGCCGTGGCCTTTGCCAAGAGCCGGGGCAACATTTCGACCTCCGGTTTGCAGCGGCGGCTGCGCATCAGCTATCCCCGTGCTGCGCGGGTGATGGAAGAGATGGAGCAGATGGGCATCGTCGGTCCTCAAGAAAGTGCGGGACGCAAACGCCAAGTTATCATTGGTGGCGACGATGAGGATTATTGAGGATTTGCTGTGATGAAAGTGGAGAAGCAAGAGGGATCCATACAAGGGTCCCTCTTTGTATTTTGCTTGTATTGTGTTTTGTGCTACACTTTTATTAGCGCTGTGGTATATCCCTCGATGAGGAGCCGAGACAGGTGAATAACCATTTGGCGATTCTCAATGAGATCTTGCAGTTCCTCCGTCGTTTTCAACGTGCGGAGCATTTGGTGCAAGAGAGCCTCACATTTATAGCCCAGTTGACCGGTTGGGCAGGCATCGCTTTGCTGTCACCGGATCACGAAACGGGCACGGTGCGTGTTACGGCTTCAACTGGAACGTTGGCCCCGCCACTCGATGGGGTAGCGCCCGCCGATCACCCCATGATCGTTACCGCGCTCCAGACCAAGGTCCTCCACCACGTTCCAGAGATTCCCGGCGCTGCGTTGGTGTTCCCGTTCAACATTGATCTCACCAGTGCTTTGCTCGTTCCCCTGAAACGGGGCGAATGGGTTCACTTGCTGCTCTACGTGGTGAGTGATGCGCCCGATGCCTTTGATGCGGACGCGCGGTTGTTGGCAGAGACGCTGGCTGAGATCCTATCCTCTGCCTATCAGAACTCAGAGCTTTATGTCTCTTTGCGGCGGGAGGCATTCGAGCGCCGCCAGACTGAAGATCGCTTTTGGGCGACAACGCGTATGACGGAGACATTGTATTTCGTCACGCGTGCTCTGATTGCCTCGCGTTACCTTGACGATGTCCTTCCGGTGGTGTTGAATAGCATCGCAAATGCGCTACGCGCCAATGTTGTCTGGTTGGTGCGCTTCGATCTCGTAAATCAGCAGGTAGACACCTTGCTTGCAGGTGGGGACGCTCCATCCATATTGCCGCGACTAAGCTTCGACGAGTTGTCACAGGGGATCGTAGATGAAGTGCTGCGCGACGGACGGCCTCTTTTCCTCACCCAAACGGCGGTGGAAGCGCACGCGCAAACCGGGGAAGCGCAGCACTGGTACTACGCGGATGAAACAGCAGGCTCGGTTGCTGTAGCCCCGCTGCTAATCCAAGGTCAGCCTTGTGGTGTGTTGTTGGCGGTCAATCGCTCCGATCAGCATGATTTCACCCAGCCGGACGTGGACTTGCTAATGGCGATTTCGGCTCAGATTCTGGCTGCAATGGAGCACGCGGAGCTTTTCCAGGTGATGGAGGAAGAGCGCGAGCGTCTGCGTACGGTAGTGCAATCCAGTCGCGATGGGGTGATCCTGTTGGGTACCGATCTGCGCTTGTTGGTGGTCAACCGGCCCGCGCTGCGTTTTCTCGGTTTGCCAAACGAACCGGAAGCGTGGGTCAATCGTTCGTTGTGGGATGTTGTGCGTATGCTGCGCGAGCACGCACGGCACGTGGTCAAGATCATCCTCGGTGAGATGCGCCGCATCCGCGACGGTGACGATCAACCTCACCACGGTGAGGTAAAGATCGGCCTGCGGACCATTCAATGGGTCAGTTGGCCAGTGCGCGGCGATGGGCAGCCTTTGGGACGACTCTTTGTGGCGCGCGATGTCACCGACGCGCGACTATTGGATCAATTCCGTGACGATCTCATGCACACGATGGTCCACGACCTACGCAATCCGTTGACGGGCATTCACGCGGCGCTTACGTTGTTGCTGCGTGGGGCTAGCGATTCGCTGATGGAAGGACAACGACGCATTATCAGCATCGCGTTGCTCAGCGCCGAACGCATGGTCAAACTGGTCAACGCGATTCTGGATATCAGCCGTTTGGAGACTGGGCAAATGCCGTTGAAGCCGGTTGTCTTTCGTTTCTCAGACATTGTGCGTGATTCGGTTGAACTGCAAAAACTAACGCTCTCACAACACGATCTGAATTTCGTCAATACTGTGCCTGAGGATGTTCCGTTGGTGCTGGCCGACAGAGAATTGATCGAGCGTGTGTTGCAAAATCTGATAGGAAATGCGTTCAAATTCACTCCGGCCGGCGGAGAAGTCGCCGTGCGAGCCGAAGTAGAATCCGAAATACCCGACAAACTATGTATCTCTGTTTCCGATACCGGGCCGGGTATCCCTCCTGAGATCAGGCGTAACCTCTTTACCAAGTTTGTGGCAGGTCAACAAACCGAGCGCGGTAGTGGTCTGGGGCTGGCTTTCTGCCGGATGGTTTTGGAGGCTCATGGCGAACGCATCTGGGTAGCCGAAACCTCGGAACAAGGGACAACGTTCACCTTTACGCTGCCGTTAGCCGGTTCTGCATCGTAGATTGAATCCGGGTGGGGCGCACGAGTGCGACGCGCACGAGTGCGACGCGCACTTACAAGTGTGCCCCATCTCGACATGTATGAGGAGAGATGGGTATTTCGCTGCTGCCCAGAAAGATCGATGACATCCACACGCTATTGCGGGCATTGGACTGGCACGCGGTTGGCTATGAAGTGGAGCAGGAGACGCAGGCCCGGCTGGTCATCGTCGGCCCGGTGAACAGCGGCAAATCCACGCTTTTCAACCGTCTGCACGGCCGCAAACTGTCGGCGGTGAGTGCTGTCCCCGGCACGACGAAAGGCGTCATTGAACATCCGATCGGGCCATTTTTGCTGGTAGACACCCCCGGCTTTGGCGAGGTGTGGGGCGTGGATCGTGCCGAGATTGCTCACAAAGCGACTGCTGGTGCGGATCTGATATTGCTTCTGCTGGATGCCGCAGCAGGTGTGCGCCAGAGCGATCACGACCTCTACACGACCCTGCGCGGGCTGAACCGCCCGGTGATCGTCGCCTTGAACAAGGCCGACCTGGTGAAGAAGGATTTGTTGTGGGTTTTGGAGAATGCCGAGAAGCTCCTCGGCGTGCGGCCCACGCCGATTTCGGCGCAGACGGGGATGGGCATCGTGGATGGACTGTTACCTGCGATTCTGAGCGCGCAACCGGCGGTTGCCGTGGCGATGGCACGGGCACTCCCCGATGTGCGCGCGCATATCGTCAACCGCATCGTGCGCCGTACTGCCTGGATCAACGCGTTGATTTCGTTGCAACCAGTCCCCGGGTTGGACATCCCCATTCTGTTGGCCGCGCAGACGCGGATGGTGCTGCGCATCGCAGCCGCTTACGGTGAGTCAATGAACGTCTCCCACGCGCGCGAGTTGCTGACGACGATGGCAGGCAGTCTCCTCTCGCGATACCTGGGATCGCAGCTTGCCAAGCTTGTTCCCGGCTTGGGTTGGATCGTCTCGGCAGCCATCTCAGCGATCAGTACCTGGGGCATCGGGCAGGCCGCACGCGCCTATTTCGAGGCCGGCCGCACGATCAAAGGCCCGGAGTTGCGCGGGCTGTACCAGCAGATGCGCCGCCTGGCGCCCCGACGTTTGTTCCGCCGCCGCGCCGTAAAATTGGCATCCTCGGCGACCCCGAAATCGGCGACCCCGAAATCGGCGGAGCTAGAATCGCCGGAGCCTGAATCGCCCTGAATACGGGCAGCGGTGGCCTATGGACGTTGTGCCCTCCACGCTGATTGATGTCGATGAACTTCGTGAGGAAATCCGTGAGCAGGTACAGGCGCAGGTGCGGAAGCAATACTGCATCTATGGTCTTGTACTTACCGTGCTGCTGTTGGTCGTCATGGTAGTGATCGGCATGGCCACGACACGGGAGAGAACGCAACCCAGCGATATTCTCATCCCACCGCCGTATTGGGGGCAGGTGTGTGTCCCTGCGACGGTCGCGGATGCAATCGTTTCTCGCCCTACGGTGACGCCACAGCCGTTGCGCATCTACGTCAGTGGTGCGGTGGAGCAACCCGGCGTCGTGACGGTGCCCGCGGGCAGTCTGCTCGCCGATGCGCTGGACGCCGCTGGGGGCGCGGCAGACGACGCCGATATGGACAGTATCAACTTAGCGGCACTGCTTGTGGACAACCAGCACGTGATCGTGCCCCATCGCGCGGCTACTCTGCAACCCGAGGGCACTGCATCTGGGTCCTCTGTCGATGCACTGGTGAACATCAACACGGCGACCGCCGCTGAGTTGGAGATGTTGCCGCACATCGGTCCGGCGATGGCGCAGCGCATTATTGACTACCGCGAAGCTCACGGCCCGTTTGAGCGGATCGAAGATGTGCAAGAGGTAGACGGCATCGGGGAAACGCGTTACAAAGACCTTGCGCCGCTGATTACTGTGGGACCGTAGCGAATTTCGAATTGCGAGTCGCGACTCGTTTCATCATTCGCAATTCGCAATTCGCAATTCGTAATTCGTAATTCGTAATTCTTAACTCTTTCTCTGCCGGAGCATTTATGATCAGCCAGTTTCTCACGTGGTATTTGACGATGCAGTTTTTCGCGCTGGCGGGATTGCCCCTGGCGTTTGTGTGGTTGCGGCGCTTGCGCTCGCGAGGATACGCGGCGGCCAAGGCGCTAGGTCTGTTGCTGACCGGCGTGGTGGTGTGGTGGGGCGGCATCCTGCATCTGTGGGAGAACACGACGTCCGTTATACTTGTCGCGGCGGGCCTTGTTTTCGGCGTGGGTATATGGGCGCTGTGGTCTCGAAGGGCGGAAATACGTCCCTGGCTGCAGGAACAAGGTAAGTTTATCCTCACCACGGAGGCGCTCTTCCTGGGTGCGCTGCTTTTGTGGACGTTGGTGCGCGCCTCGCAACCGCAGTTGGAGACGGCAGGCGGCGAAAAGTGGATGGAGATTGCGTTCCTCAACGCAATCCTGCGCTCGCCGCAGGTTCCGCCACACGATCCTTGGCTCTCCGGTTACGCGATCTCTTACTATTATCTGGGCTACTTTCTGCTTGGGATGCTCACACGGCTGGCGGCGATCCCGGCGACGGTCGCCTTCAATTTGGGCAGTGCGGGCTGGTTCGCGCTGGCGGCGGTGGGTGCTTATGGTATCGTCTACGATCTGCTGGAACGGCAAGGCGTGCTGCGCTCGCTGTTTGCTCCTCTGCTGCTCTTGCTGACCGGCAACGCCGAGGGTTTTCTCGAAGTGTTGCACGCGCGCGGATTGCTATCTGCCAGATTCTGGGAGTGGCTGGATATCCGCAATATCAATGCCGCGCCGCAGTTACCCTTCTCCTGGATTCCCACACGCTACTTCTGGTGGTGGCAGGGATCGCGGGTGCTCACCGACTACGCACCCTGGGGCGACCGTATCGAGATCATCGACGAGTTTCCCGCGTTCAGCTTCACCCTGGGCGATGTGCATCCGCACGTGCTGGCGCTGCCGTTTGTGCTGCTGGCGGTTGTGCTCGCCCTTCACCTTTACCGGACGCTGCGGGAGGGCAAACTCTCCGATGGTTGGCTGCCCCACCTTATGTGGGGGGGCACACGCATCGCGCCGCTGGCGGGGTACGCGGTCGTATTGGGCGCGCTCGGTTTCCTCAATACATGGGACTTCCCGATCTACTGGGCGTTGATGGTGGGCGGGATGGTGTTGGCGCGTTATACACGTTTAGCGGAAGGGACGCCCACATTCCGGCAGATGTGGGCGCGGTTCTTCGAAGCGCTGTGGGGAACGCTGCCGGAGGCATTCGTCTTGGGCGTGCTGAGCATACTTTTGTATTTCCCATACTGGTACGCGTTGCGCTCGCAGGCAGGAGGCGTGCTGCCCAATCTCTTCAATGCCACACATTGGCCGCAGTTTGTGGTGATGTTCGCGCCGCTGTTGGTTCCGCTACTCGGCGTGATCATCGGTGCAGCGCGTGAGGCGGGCGTGTCGTGGCAGTGGGTGCTGATTGGCGGCGTGGGGCTGGTGGTTGGCATTGCGTTGCTGGGCTTGCTGGTAGGCGCGGGCGCGGCGTATCCATATCTTCAGAGCGTCTGGCGCGGTGAACCGATCCAGGGACTGTCGATCACGCCGGAGATGGTCATCGAGGGTATCAAAACGCGCTGGCTGCGTCCCTGGGTGGGTCTGGCGCTCGCAGTCGGTGTGGCGGGGGTGGTTTTGGCTTTGCTGAAGCCGTCAGCCATCAGCCGTCAGCCATCAGCAAGCAGCGAGCCTGAAGTTGGCGACTCTGAGTCCTCACTTGATAGTTCCCAATCCCCAATCCCCAATCCCCAATCCCCACCTACTCCCTACTCCATACTCCTTACTCCATACTCCTTTCCTCTCCTCCTGATCCTCATCGGCTTGCTGCTCACGCTAGCACCAGAATACGTTTACCTCAAAGACGTGTTCCTGGCACGTATGAACACGATCTTCAAGTTCTATTTTCAGGCGTGGATCTTGTGGAGTTTGGCGGGCGCGTGGCAGATTGCGCGCTGGCTCGAACCACGCGATGCCCCGCGCGAGGTGCAATTCCCGTGGCGTGCGCTGGCGGTGGGGCTTTCCTGTCTGTTGGTCGCTGTGGGCTTGCTCTACACGATTTTGGCCGTGCCGGCGCGCGCGCATGAACACGGTACGCCGTGGACGCTGGACGGCGCAGCGTGGCTGGCAGACTCCCATTCGGGCGACTACGCGGCGATTCAGTGGCTCAATGCCAACGTTGAGGGCACACCTGTCATCGTCGAAACGCCGGGCGATCAATATCGCGCCTACGTCTACGAAGGGCGTGTCGCTGCCCTGACGGGCTTGCCGGCTGTGTTGGGGTGGGCGGGGCACCAGCGTCAATGGCGCGGCAACTACGATGAACCCGCGCGTCGTGAGGCGGATCTGGAAACGTTATTCACTACTCTTGACCCTGCTGAAGCAAAGGTGATCCTGAAGCGCTACAACGTATCCTACATCTACATCGGTTCCGTCGAACGCCAGCGTTATCCCGCCGAAGGGCTGGAGAAGTTCGCTGCGATGTTCCCGGTGGTGTACGAGGGTGGGGATGTGGTGATTTACGAGGTTGATTGATCTGTGCTTTTTACTAGGAGATGGTACGGCCGGTGTGTCTGCCACAGCGTTCCCTAATCTATCTCCTTGTTGCAAACACAATGACCCCGAGGCTGACAACCTGTTCTGCCAGGTGGGGAATCGCGTAGCCCCAATGCGCCACAAATGGGCTTGGCGGTGTGCCATCGGATATCCCCATCCCGTGGAACGTGAACCACAAGAAAATCGGAAGCACCTGCAGAAGGGCCAAAAACAGATAACCGAGCGCCAGGATGCCCCGGAAAAGCTTCTTCGGGCTGCGCCCGATGACGATAGCCAATAGCGTGAGGATGAGGCCGGTATACAGCGACACTTTGCCCCACGTCACGACCTCTGCCTCGGTTGGACCAAAGGCGTGGAAGATGTAGGGCAATCCCAGCAGGATTGCGCCAACGCCGCCAATGAGCATGACGATAACTTTTTTCATCCGTGTCTATGCTCCCTCCTTAGCGTAAACATAGACGGCTTCGTCATCGTCCATTTCGCCGGTTACTCTGAAGCCGACGCTCTCATACAACGTGATCGCCTTCACATTCTCCGGGTTCGTGCTCAGTTGGATCCGTGAAAAGCCCCGCCTTTTCGCTTCTTCCAGGATCGTCAACAAGGCTGCTTTCCCGTATCCTTTGCCCCTGTGACCTTCTGCAATCATAAGCCGGTCGATGGCGAACAGGGCTGCGTCATCCTCATCGGGGCCATACATCGCAAAGCCAACCATAGCATCTCCGGCGTAGATGCAGCAAGCGGTGACTGTGTTTGGATAGAATTGGGCTTCCGCTATCGAATACACGTTGGGCGCGACAAATCGCGCATGATCATTCGCGGTGGGAAGTTGGATGCACTCTTGCCAGTTATCTTTATTGACGTCGACGAGTCGGATCATTTCTCTCCTGTAACTGATTGATGATTTGCCTTCGCGGCAAAGCGATTATAACCGGTCTTTCTGCACACGCTAATTTGACGGAGTCCCGAATCAGATGTTGCAAAGCCCACCTTTCGGGATAGAATAACCG
>JAFGSL010000696.1 GCA_016934645.1 Anaerolineae bacterium | reverse complement strand
ATTGCGTTGCCTCTATCGCCATCTGGCACAGTTTAGGTGAGCAGAATGGGATGCATGGATATGGAAACACCGCTACAGAAGGATGCACCTGTTGAGGAAGACGCGCAACTGCAGAAAGCCAGGTTGCGCGATGTGCTCGATATTGATTTGCGCGACAGCTTGCCTACGCTGGCGCTGATTTTCGGTGCGCTGTTCGCGTTCTTTGCTATCAGCCATGCATTTGTGTTGTCCCGCGACGTTTCTGCGATCATGATCACCCTTGCGGCGTTGACATCGCTGCTCAACTTCGGACTGCTGTGGGCGCTTCGTCGTTGGGAACTTCCGTTCCGTTGGGCGCACCCAGTCGCGGCTGTTGACACTTTCCTGGCCTTATCGAACACCTTGTTGCACCTGTATCTCACTGCCGACCCCTTGCAGACGACAAATGTCACGTTGTTGCTGATCGGCGCCGGATTTGTTGTTTTTTCCACTGCCTGGTGGGGATTGATCGTGGGGATCACGGTTCTCGGCTGGACTGGTGTGGCGTTGCTGATTGGTCCAAATCCGGCCTGGACGCATTTTGCCTTTGCGTTGGTCTCGGCTCTCGCAGTGTCATTGTTAGTCCACGTGATCCACCGGCGCGCTTACGTGCGCATTGAACGTTTGCGCATTCGGGATCGTCAGCAGCGTGCTAAACTGGAACAGACGTTGCATACTACCGAACGCATCCAGCGTGCTCTGCAAACCACCATAGATATGGCGCAGAACATCACCGCCGTCTTCGATCTGGAGACGTTGCTGAACCAAGTCTGCGCATTGATTCAGGAAGACTACGGTTACTATCACGTCGGCATTTTCCTGCTTGACGAGACAGGTGAATATGTCGTGGCCCGCGCCGGAACTGGCGAAATTGGACAGGCCTTGTGTGAGGGGGGCCGTCGTCTTGCTGTGGGCGCAGAGGGTGTGGTGGGGTGGGTGGCAGCGCACCGGCAGGTAGCTAACGTGAGCAACATCGCCGAAGATCCACGTTATATTGAGCTTTACGCCACGGCGTTTCCCGAAACGGTGATTGGAAAAGGGTCCGCTATCTTCTCTGAGTTGGCGTTGCCACTGGAAGTCGCTGGACAACTGTTGGGAGTACTCAATATTGAGCACGATGCGCTGGGCGCATTCAATGCGGAAGATGTGCAGGTGCTTGAGGCATTGGCTGATCAGGTGGCGGTGGCGATCCAGAATGCCTCCAATTATCAGGCAGAGCAAACGCGCCGCCAGGTTACCGAGCGACTCTACACCGTGGGAATGGCGCTCTCGCGTTCGCTAGACCTTAAGGAGATCCTGGATCTCATCCTCACCGGACTGATCGACATTGTGCCCTTTGACCGTGGGTCGGTGATGTTGGAGTATGGCGATCAAGTGGTCGTGGTTGCCGAGAAGGGATTCCCACCTGGTACGCAACCGCTCGATGTGCGCGTCCACATCAAGGAGAACGATGTTTACCAAGATCTGCGCCGCACGCAGCGCCCTTTGTTGATCCCTGATGTGCAACAGCGTCCGGATTGGCATTATGTGGAAAATCTACCGCCGGCCCGTTCCTGGCTTGGCGTGCCGCTTGTCTACCAGGAAAACGTTATCGGTATGCTCTCCCTTACCCGCGAAACCTCCAATCCCTATACCGAGGATGAAGAGGCACTTGCCGTTACCTTTGCCAGTCAGGCGGCGATGGCTGTTCAGAACGCTATGCTTTATGAGAACCTCACCACCGTCAACCGCGAGTTGGAGAAGACGGTGCAGCAACTAAGCGAGCGTACGCGCGACTTGCAGTTAGCTTATCAACAATTGGAACGGCTGGATCGCACCAAGTCTGACTTTATTAGCGTGGCCTCCCACGAACTTCGCACGCCCCTCACCGTAATCAGTGGCTACAATCAGATGTTACTGGACGATCCGCAGATTAAGAAGAACGATGCCTATTATCAAATCGTCGCCGGTATCCAGTCGGGCATCGCACGGATGGAGGTAATTGTGAGCAGCATCCTTGATATGGCGAAAATCGATGGTCGGGTGCTGCAACTCCATCCGGAGCCGCTTATCCTCTCGTTGCTGATCCAGTCCGTGCGCGCGATGTTGGCAGATGTGTGTGTGCAACGCCATATGACATTGACACTGAAGGGATTGGAAAACCTGCCCATCATTGAGGCTGATACCGAAGCGATGCGCAAAGCCATCTATCACTTATTGGTGAATGCGCTAAAATATACCCCGGATGGCGGGATCATTACTGTTTCTGGGCGTACACTGCCCCCCGATGAGACCGAGTTTCCTGAGGGCAGCGTGGAGATCGTCATCAGTGATACCGGCATTGGGATCGATCCTGCTGTGCAGGAATTGATCTTCACCAAGTTCTACCAGACTGGCGAGGTTCTGGTTCACTCTTCCGGGACAACGACATTCAAGGGGGGGGGCCGGGATTGGGACTGGCGATCACGCGTGGTATCGTGGAGGCGCACGGCGGCAAGATTTGGGCCGAAAGTCCCGGTTATGACGAACAGACCTGTCCCGGCAGTCACTTTCACATTGTCCTTCCGTGCATTTCGCATACTCTGCAACACAGCGCAATGGAGGGTTTTGGATCACCAGCGGATTCGTAACGCTAACATGGACGGACCAAGAATTCTCGTTATCAGGCAATTTCCTGCTTCGGTTGCAATTGACACGGTAGTGTACCGCCAGAACTACCGCTTAAAGACTATCGGACTAAAGACTATTGGATAAATTCCGAAGGAGACAGTATGGAGGCTAAAGTCACACAGCTCAATCAGTCTGATGATATTCAACGTCTCGAAAAGACAGTGGAGCGTCTGGAGCGTGTGGTCACGATCGGCCAGATGCTCAACTCGACACTTGACCTGTCGCAATTGCTGGAAACCATCATCCACACTGCCGCTGATTTACTAGGAACGCAGGCGGCCTCAATTCTGCTGATGGACGAACGCACCGGCGAATTGTTCTTCGCCGCCTCTACTGGCTCGAGCCGCGAAGAGTTGCGCGAGATCAAGGTCCCGCTTGATGGCAGCATCGCCGGTGCGATTTACCGAACCGGCGAGCCGATCATTGTTGGGGATGTCAGCGGTGATGCGCGCCACTACACCGGCGTGGATCAGAGTATTAGCTTTCACACCCGCTCGTTGCTTGGTGTCCCGCTGCAAGTGCGCACACGCTGCATCGGCGTTCTGGAAGCCATCAATAAACTTGACGGCGAGCAGTTTGAAGAGGCCGATGTTCATATGCTTATGGCGATGGCGTCGCATGCGGCTATCGCTATCGAGAATGCGCGTCTGGTGGCTAACCTGCGCGAGGCGAACCGGCGTCTTTCTGATCTTGACCGCCTCAAGACAAACTTCATCAGTATTGCCTCGCACGAGTTGCGCACGCCATTGATGATTGTCCAGGGTTTCGCCAGTTTCTTGCGTGAACAGGCCAGCGGCGATATAACTGCCGACCTGGATATGGTGCTGCGTGGCGCCAGCAAGCTGCAAGCCATCATCGACCAGATGACGAACCTGAACTACCTGGAAGCCGGTCTCTCCGAGATGAAGCAGGAGAACCTGGTTGTGCAAGATCTTGTTGAAGATATTGCGAAGGAGTGGGGGGCTCTCGCGGCGGCAAAACAACAAGCGCTGAACCTCAGTGTACCGCCCTCGCCTATTTTTATACGCGGTGACCGCAGTAAGATTGATCTGGCGTTGAGCAACATGATGAATAACGCCGTCAAATTTACTCCCGAAAATGGCCATATCACACTGCAGGTTATTCCGCACACCGGGCGTGTGGAAATTGCCGTGGTCGATGATGGTGTTGGCATTCCCAAAGAGGAACTGGGCCGCGTGTTTGAACGTTTCTACCAGGTCGAGGATCACCTGACCCGGCATCACGGGGGATTGGGTCTCGGTCTGGCGATTGCCAAGGAAGTTATCGAGCAACACGGTGGCCGCATTTGGGCAGAGAGTGGGGATGGGCAGGGCAGCCGTTTTCGCATTACACTGCCAACGGTCTATGTGCGCTTGACAGGAGAAACACAATGAGAAAACGTCTAGCCGTGATTTTTGTGTGTATCGCGTTATCCCTTTTATGCGGCAGCGCTGCGACGGCGTCACCGGAGGCTCAGGAGAGCATCCCTGACCAGGGCTTGAGTGTGTCGCCCCGTCAATTGACGGTGGCCGCTATGCAGGGGCAGGTGGAAACTCGCGTGTTACTTATCAGCACAGACCAGCCGATAGTGGATTTGCACGTCGTGCCGCTGGACCTGGGTGGTCCAAATGGGGACACGGTTCTGCCGGCAGATGCTATCGTTGTGGATCTACCTGCTACTACCGTCCCTTCCGGTGGTCTGTTGACTGTGCCTGTCGACTTCAACCTGGTTGGCATGCCGAGCGGCCAGTTTTCTGGGGAGCTGCTGATCACGTACGATGGTCAGACGCTCTCTGTGCCGGTCAACGTTGCTGTCAAGGATCCACCTTGGCTGGCGTTGGTGGCGCTGGTGGTAGGGGTTGGGCTGGGGATCGGCGTTTCGACGTATCGGTCCCAGGGCCGGCCCCGTGATGAAGTGCTGGTCCGCTTGGGCCAAATCCGCACGCAGATGAAGGCTGATGCGGATTTACAGGAGGCTGGTAAACCATTCTATAATCGCATTGACGCCCATCTCGTGGATGTTGAAGTGGCGCTCGAAGCGCAGCAGTGGGAGAAGGCGCAGCAAGCCGTGATGAAGGCGGAGAATCTCTGGGTGCGCTGGCGGCGCGGGCGTCCCGACTGGCTGGTGCAACTTGAGTACTACGAGACTCTCAACGCCAAATTGAATGATCTGGGTGATGCCTTCTACGTCAACGAGGTCAAAGAGGCAGCGCGTAGCGCCTACCGGGCGATGCCTACGCAGGACGATCCTTCGCTGTTCCGTGCCAGCCTGGAACCGCTAGCACGTCAGGTCAATGACTTCATCGCGTTGCGCGAGCGTCTGACGGTGTTGGCATCGACCAAGACAGGCCGTGCGACGGCACATACGCTGCAGCAACGCCTCTACATCCTTGACCCGGCAAACAGCGCTGGCTTCCAGAGTTTGAAAGCCGAGGTCGAGACGGCCATCGGTAAAGCGTATATAGCTCAGATCAAAGAAAAAACCGGTCATCTGGTGTCGCTAGTCGCCAGTTTACAGGAGGCTGATGCGCAGATTTGGCAGCCTCAAGTTGCGGCGCTGCGAGCCCGTGTGGCCGAACTGGCTCCTGATGATTCCAATGCCTATTTGACGATGGAAGGCGAGGTCGATGCGGCGCTAGATCAGGTCAAGTTGCTTGTGCCGTCTTCGACGGGTGATGAGGCGTTGCTAAGGGATGCGGGCGCTACCGCTTTTGGTACACCCAAAGGCCTCCCGCAAATGGAAAGCTGGCT
>JAFGSL010000695.1 GCA_016934645.1 Anaerolineae bacterium | reverse complement strand
TGGAGAACTTACGGATGGTGATGTTGGGGCCGTCGATGGCGCACGGACGGATGACGGCGTTCACGCGTGAGCCATCGGGTAGGCGGGCATCGATCAGCGGATTGTCAATATTCACTGTGCGCCCTAATGGTAGCACGATGCGCTTGATGATGCGCTCGACGTGGTCGTCGTCCAGGAATTTATACCCGGTTTCGCGCACACGCCCATCTTTTTCCACGAAGACGATATAGGGGCCGTTTACCATAATCTCGGTGATATCGGTGCGCTCGGTGAGGGGTTGAATGGGACCGTAGCCGAACGTCTCATCCAGAACCTGGCTGGCGAAGTCTTCCTGGTTGACATTTGGCGGTAATCTGAAGTTGCCGCTATTCATCAGTTGTTGTAGCTTTTCGAGGGCGCTCTTTTCGAATTCTGGGGTGCGCTCTAGCGGCAAGTCCAAAGAGATGCTCGGCGCGAGGAATTTCTGACGCAGGTTGTCGGCAATCTGCACCTGCATACGCAGGAGCGCTGCCTGGCGGTCCGTAATTGTGCCACGTTGCGGTGGCGTTCCCGGCGGTTCCGGTTCCAGTGGACGAAACATCGGATCCGGCGGTTCTTCTTTTTTCTCGACTTTTACCGGCTGCGGCGCTGGCGCCGGCGTCGCATTGGCTTCGGGTTGTTCGCGGCGTTTGAAAAGCGTCATCTTTCCTCCTCGCTTCTCGGTCGGTCAAAAACTCCAGAACATACTATGAGCAGACAGAAACATTTGCCGCAATCATAACATGTTCTGAGCGGCTGTCAATAGGTATTCTTACCAAAAACCAACCGGAGTGCGCTCTTGTTCTTCTTACACCTTGCGGGTATAATCAGGGCATAAGCGTTCACGGGGTGTGTGGACGAATCATTGCCGGTCAGGAGTGTGCTATGGGACAAGGCGCGGATTGGTCATTTTGGCTCATCATGATGGCGCTGATCATCGTTTTCCTCTACGTGCCGCAATGGATGGCGCGACGGCGGCATCAACAACAGGAAAAGGACCTGGCTGTCGGGGATCGAATCATCACCATCGGCGGCTTTATCGGGACGTTGACCCGATATGACCGAGAGTCCAATATCGCCCGCATCCGCCTGGCAGAGGGGGTCGAGGTGGATATTCTTCCTAGCGCGATCGGTGGCAAGTACGTCGAGCGCGAGGGTGTGCGCGCATAAGGGGAGTCTGCGATGCATCTTTCCGTTGCCGCGAGCAAGATCAACAAGTGGGCGGTGCGCGAGAGTGGCGACACGCTGGAAATGATCGAGCGCCCGCGCGGCGGCATCTCTTTTGTGCTGGCCGATGGGCAAAGTTCCGGCGAGGCGGCCAAGGCGATCAGTATCCGCGTGGTGCGCAAAATTGTCTCCGAGCTGGCCGAGGGTGTGCGCGACGGCGCGGCGGCGCGCGCGGCCAATGATATGCTCTACGAGCACCGGCGTGGCAAAGTATCTGCGACGCTGATTATCCTCTCCGTGGACCTCGATAGCGGTTCGCTGGTGATCACGCAGTGCGGCAATTCCGGCGTCTACGTGCGCTATCCGGCGGGCGACCTGCAATTGTTGGAAAGCGAGTCCCCGCCGTTGGGCTTTCACCAGCACACACGGCCTACGGTGGATCAGATCTACCTGGAGCCGGGCCTGATCGCGCTGGCTTTCACCGATGGATTGGTTCACGCGGGTGCGAACACGGGCGACGCCTTAGACATCCTGCAGGCATTTGAAGCGATATGGCAAGTGACGCCCACCGCGCAGGCTATCGCCGATGGGTTGTTGGAGCGGGCGATAGCAGCGGATAACGGGCGACCCAAGGATGACACGAGCATCCTGGTGCTGCATGTGCAATCCGGCGAGCCGCAAGGTCCGCGTTTCATGCGCGTCGAGGTGCCCGTCCCGGATCCGTAACTTTGTTCTCTTGCTCGTTGCCCCCGTCTGGGAGCGCGAAAGCGACTTGCTTTTTGCTCACTGCCCCGTTTCAGGGGCAGGCGAGCCGATGGAGACGATAAGCCCTGATGACAGACGACGCGCGTCGCATTGGGATCGTTGGTCCCTGTTCCTCTGGCAAATCCACGTTGGCGCGCGCGCTACGGGCGCAGGGGTACCGCGTCAAAGAAATCATGCAAGAGCACTGCGCCGCGCCGATGATGTGGCAGCGCATCAGCAATCCCGATCTGTTGGTCTACTTGGACGTCAGCATGGACGTCGCCGCGCAGCGTGAGGGATTGAAACAGCCCTCCTCGTGGTGGGTGGAGGAGCGCGAAGTCCGTTTGGTGCACGCGCGCGCCCATTGTGATCTCTACGTGGATACAACGACCCTTGCGCCTGAAGAAGTCCTGGCGCAGGTAGAACAGTTCTTATCAAGCACATAATGAAAACAGCGCCTTTTCTGCTCTCTGCCCTCATCTCGGAGGCAGGCAAGCCGGAGAGACGGTGAAAACAGTTGCGAAAGGAGTTCGATATGAGTAGACAGTCACAACAGGCGCGGGAGCGGGCTGCGGAACGCGCCGCCAAGGGTTTGCCGGCGATGATCGATGAGGCGTCGGTGACGCTGGAGATGCTGCGCACCGAGGCCGATCGGGTGCGCGGTTTTCTGGCGATGTTCGGCTTTGGGCGGCGGATTCTGGTGCCGCCCGACGAAATCCACGTCGTCGTCGGCGATGGGCGGCA
>JAFGSL010000694.1 GCA_016934645.1 Anaerolineae bacterium | reverse complement strand
TTCATCCGGCAGCAGGCGCACGCCGAGCAACGATTGCCGTGGGAGCGCCTGTTCTTTAACGGCGCATTTGGCGTCCCGCTCGACCGGGATAGCACCGGTCCCTATGCTACGATTCTGGAGATGGTGCGCATCGGCCCCTCGGCATCGAACAAGCAGCCGTGGCGCATCATCAAGGACGACGCGCCATCGGATGGCGCAACGTGGCATCTCTTCGTGCAGCGCACGCCGGGATATGCCAAACGCAATCAAGCGCTATTGGACATCGCCGACATGCAGCGCCTCGATATGGGGATTGCGATGTGTCACTTCGCGCTCACCGCCGAAGAACTGGGGCTGCGCGGCGCATGGACGGTGCGCGAACCGGCGATCGAGAAGCCGGATGCACTGACAGAGTACATCGCTACCTGGGCGACAGAATAACAGGCTTGGGTCGATCTCTATAGCAACGCGGGCAAAGATCGATTACAGCGATCAATCAATCGTAGGGCGATTTGCCAAATCGCCCTACAAACACGTCAGCACAGCGTCAACAGAATGCTAAGGAGCCAATCTGCGTGATGCTCTCGCCGCCGGCGCTGTCTCCGAAAACGGCGCAGGCTAAACGAAACGCCGTCTCCGCATCCAAAGGCACTAAGGGGTGAACCATCACGTGCATCGGCAGCGGCGGTTGGTGTGGCCCGACCGATTGAACGTAGTGCACACCTTCAAGCAAAAGCGCGCCCTGTCGCCGGTAGAAGGCGATACGTCGCTCGGCTAACTCACGTTCGGCCTCCGTCTGTGCCAGATCGGGGCGTTCCACTTCAATGAGTATGGCAATGGTCCAGTCAGGCAACCGGCGCACGATCTCCTCGTACATCGCCGCGCCAATGCCGTGGTTGCGCGCCTCCGGCGTCACGGCGAACATCCACAGCCAAACGAGCTTCTGCTCCGCGATAACGACATAATGCGCTAAGCCCACAAAGACGCTTTCCCGCTGCACCGCCAACAGATGATGGTCGGGGTGCATCCCCTCCCGCTTCTCGCGCAGCAGACGCAAGTAGAACGAGACGAGCATCCTCTCGGTGGGTGGGAAGGCCGTCTCGTATAAGTCGAGCCAAGGAATCAACAAGTCGTCATTGAGATCGGCGATCTCGGTGATCTGTAGATTCATTGATGCCACACGGAAATATTAGCCGAGAACACCGCCGGATCGAAAGGCGCACCGGCATAGCTGCCAAAGTGATCGATGAGCGTGAAGCCGCACTCTTGATGAAGCCGCACGATATCGCACATACGCAGCGGATACAGCGGCGTTTCGTCCTCAAAGATCACGTCTAGGCCGGATTGCAGGCGGGTATGGAACGTCACCTGCGCGGCGGAGATCGCCCGGTATTCGCGGTGGAACGTCAGCCCTTGCGACGCTTCGATGATCGGGAGGGTGAAGGACTCGCGCTCCAACACGTAGTCCCAATTCATCACCTGCAGAATCCACGGGGCGCCGAATTTGAGCACACGCTTCACACTGCCGAGGAACTGCGCGAATTGCGCCTGTGTCAGATGGGCGGCGGTGTTGCCGATGCAGAAAGCGGTATCGAAGTGCAAATCCCCTTCCGTTGAACCCGTTTGATCCGCTGAGACCAACTCCGCGACATCGCGCATATCCAGCACGTGAAACACAGCCTGCGGATACCGCCGCCGCGCCTGGGCAATCATCGCCGCGTCCAGGTCAATGCCAACCGCGGCGAAGCCGTCGGCTGCCAATCTTCCACAATAGTGACCCGTGCCGCAGCCCACGTCCAGGCAACGCCGGTGTTGCGGCAAAATGTAACGGCGCAGCAGCGCGTAAACCGCTTCACTGAACGGGAAGATGGCCTCGTAGTGTTCGGCAAACTCAGCGTAAAAGGACATCAGATCTCCAGCAGCACCCGGCGCACGTCCTCGATATAGCGCACATCGCGGCGGCGCAGGGAAGTCAGAAACTTGCGATAGGTATCTCCTTCTTCCGGCGAGACAAGGCAACTCTCGACCGCCTGCCGTTCGAATGCGCCGCGCCGATCCCACCGCCAGATGAGGCGATCTTCTGCGCCGTCACTCTCGTAAACGTGACTGACGCGCCGCTTGAAAGCCAGACGATCCGAATGATCCACCCGCAAGTACAACTTGAGCGCGACTGCCGTCAGATGTTCCGGCACGACACCATTACCCAGACAGAGCTGATCACGGGTTTCGGCCAACGTGTCGGCGTGCAGGTTAGTGGCGATCATGTGCCCGCGTGCAGTCAACGCGAAGAAATCGTGGGCTTCTTCGCCCCAGAGATAGGCGTAATAGAGGCCGTCTCCGATTTCGTGGGCCAGGTAACAGGTCGCACCGGGATAAGGATCAGCCTCAGCCATATCCAGTACAGCGCGGCTACCCACAGCGCGGATGGCTGTCTCGTTGGGTAGGAAGTTAAGCAACGCGCACATCACCGCCGTCTTTCCCGCACCGCCGGGCCGCGCGCCCACCAGCAGCGATGCGCCGTGGCGCATCGCTGCGGCAAGATACGCAGCCAAAGGCAAGTCCACTGTCCCGGCGTCGAGCAAATCAATCAGCGAGAGCATGCGCCCACCGCGCTGGTTGCAGGCGTCGAGAGCGTGAACGTGCTCGGTGAGTGCAAGAGCCATCTACTGTGGCTGCTGCGAAACGTCCACCATTGGGGTAATGCCGGGACCGGGCAGAACGATGGTCGGCGCGGTGCCCTCAACGGTGAAGATGATTTTGTCGGTGGCGGAGAGGGCGGCGGCGTTGGCTTCGGCAATCGTCACCAGTTGGAACTCCGGATGCTCGGCGTAGAGCAAGGCCAACGCCTTGCGCAAGGCAACATCACCACGCGCGGCGGCTTCCAGCGCATCGGCTTCCAGTTTGCGGATCTCCAGGTTGCGTTGAGCAGCCAAGATTTCGTTGGCTTTGGCGGCTTCAATCCTCTGCCGTTCCGTCTCCAGTTCGGCCAGGGTGTTGGCGCGTTGCGCTTCGATCACGGCTAGTTGCGCTTCGACGCGCTGGCGTTCCAATTCAGCCAGGGTGGTCTGCTGGCGGGTCGTTTCCTGGATGCGCGATTGCTCCACGCGGATTTCACCTTCGACGCGGGCCTGCTCGGCTTCCGCCTGAGCGATGGCCTTCAGTTCGTCCTGGGCGGCCTTTTCGGTCGCCAGGCGGCTCTGCACGATGGCATCCAGTCCGGCCTGCGCATCCGCTGAGAGGATGATGTTCGGCACGACGACG
>JAFGSL010000693.1 GCA_016934645.1 Anaerolineae bacterium | reverse complement strand
TTTCATCGCTTATGGGCGCAGATGTGTACCTGTGTGCGCGCCAGGGTCGAGGATTTAGCCGATCTCTTCCAGGGATTTCCTAAAAACTGGCATCCTGACGAGGTACAGCGACTTATCGATGTATACAATAATGTGCTCAGCCCGTTGATCGGCGAGCATTTCTCTATAGAACAACAGGCGCTAGTGACGCGAAGTTTGAAGTGCCTGATCGTATTGCGCCTGCTAGAAGTCCCCTACCGGGCTGGCGAACCGATAGAGGCGGATACCGGTGTTGTCCAACTTTTGCTCAAACTCCATATGCACTGTCGTGGCTATGGATTAATGATCTGGCAAGAGAACGGTGCGCAGGTTTTCGTCGTCGAAACTGAACAGGACTTGTACATTGACTGGGTCATCCGCCGAATGACAGCTTTTATACAGCGTAGACATCGGGATAAGGCCGTTTCGGATGCAATCTGGGCAACCCTGTTTTCGCAACCGGATCACAGTAATGGCCGAGAACGCTATCTGTTGCCTGCATCACCCGGCCAGAGACTGCTTTGTGTCTCAGGAGACTTGTTCCCTAACCGCGAGGGTGTGCTGGTAAAAACATCGCTCACAGAGCGTTGGGTGTTGATCTTCGAGTCGCCGTGGGAACCGGACCGGGGGCACCGTGTACGAGGGGCCATACAGCAACTTCCCGATAAGGTTACATCTGAGCAGGTTTGGATTTGGGAACCCCGGGTCCTCTCGCCCGCTGAAACGCAGATTGTCTTGCGTTACATCGCGGCCGGACGCGCTTTAAGGTATGCTTTGTTGGAATACGCGCAAGGACGTGGCGTCGCCTGGATCATCGCTGCCCTGCGCC
Source organism: Anaerolineae bacterium (assembly GCA_016934645.1). Next base: position 4,280 of record JAFGSL010000693.1, on the reverse strand, counting down.
GGAAATACACCAGCGTTTGTCCGCTGGCGATGCGTACGCTTTTGGCCTGTTTCGATGAGGGGATTATCGTTAGCGACGGTGGGGTATACAATCCACGTCGTGGAGAACAGAGCTTGATCCCCACGCTGGAAGCGCTTGCGGCGTGGATGCGTCCCGCCAACGAAGAAAGCCCTGTGTTCTACCACGAACCGGCAGGATACATGCCCTATCCAGACAGAGCGCCATTCGATAGGCAAGGTCATGAGCTGGTGACGTATATTCACGACCAGGCTCACGCGATGGGAGCGAGCCTCCGCGAAGAAATGTCCTGAGACACAAAAATAGCCGCGCCATCTTTACGATCGCGCGGCTTATCAAATACGTTGCTATCATTCAGGTGCGTAACGTTTGTCCCATCCCTTGCGCCGTCTTGTGGCCTGTCCCACAGAAGGGCGCGTAATCGGCCAGCGTGTTGAGCTTGCACAACCACTCCTCGCCAATTTTGGAAGCGCGCAAGATGCTATATTGTACCGTCCCCACAAACCCCACCACACGCTTATTGCCGCCAAAGTCCACCATCTCTGTGCGCCCGTTGTAATAGCTCACCGCCACATGCGCCGCTGCCAGGTCCAACAGTGCCACATTGATCTGCTGTTCCTCCAGCGCAAACTCGTTCCAGCGATTGAGCCACGATTGGAAGACCAGCACCGGATCGGGCAGGGGATAGTGCATCTCCCGCGAGCGAAAGCTGGTGGGCGAGAGGAAGCGCAGGTTCAAGCGCGTCTCCGCACGCGCGCGGGCGGTCAGGTCTGCGTAAGGGCAATGGGTTACTTCCGGCCCGCCTTCCGGCAGCGCCAGCGGCTGATCAAGCACCACCACCCCCTCAGTCTTGGCGATGCCGCGTTCCAGCGCCGGCCAGAGCGCGTCATCGAGCAATGTCAGCCTCAGCGTCGAAACGCCGTTGTCGCGGTAGACAGAGGAAACGGTGAATGGGCGCGGACCGTCGTCGTGGTGCACGTCTACCGCCAGGGTGTAGTCGCCCAGCGCGAGCCATTGGTAGAAGAGGGCGTGCAGGGCGCGTCCGGGGTAACGCGGCATTCGCGCGGCTTGGGCAGGATCGAGGGGGAAGGTCAGGATTGTGGGCATCGACAACCTCAATTCAACAACGTTATGTTATCCGTTCGAGCATCTCGATCTGGATGTTGCTTTTGAGTGGCGCGAGTTCTGGATCACCCGTTACCAGGATCGCGGCCAAATCCTCGGCGGCCGCGACAGCAAACGCATCTGCATACGAAATCGCGTGTAGCATTTTGAACTTGACGGCAGCAAAGACCGCTTTTTCACTGGCGGGCAGGACTGTAAGGGGCAAGCGGCGGATCTGTTCCAGTGTTTTCCACGCTTCGGCCTCGCCTTTGACTTTACCGACGCGGTAAACGACTTCGCCCAGGTTGATAATCGAGATAAACCGTTCGACATCCGCTTCTGGCGCAGCGCGCAAAAGCTGCTTGACGCGCGAGGCCGCCGGTTCCTCCCCTTGTAGCAGGGCCAGCAGCGCCCAGGCGTCAAGCACGTAACGCTGCGTCATGATGCACCTCATGGCGATGTTCCTCCTCCAATTCGGCGAGGAAATCGGCGTCAGCATATTTCCCATACAGCGCGTCTACCACAGAAACCACCTGCGGCTCCAGGATGATTTTGCCGCGTTCGAGCATCACGTGAACCTGATCACCGCTCCGCAATCCAAGCGCCTCGCGCATCGACTTGGGAATAACTAACTGGCCTTTGGATGATAACCGGGCTAACATCTCCACCTCCTAAGTCTTACTTCTATGTTTATATTGTAAGACAAAAGGATATGGCGTCAAGGGGCAACCTTCTACTTTCTACTTCATCAAATCCTGGAGAATGGTGTCCAATCGCTTGCTGGCCTCAAGAATGCCATCTTCCTGAGCAAACAACTGGTTGACGACGGCGATAGGCGCAAAATCTATGCCGCCTTCCAGGGCCACCCGTCTCTTCAAGCGTTGGTAATTCGTCTGATAAATGGCGATTTCATCCATAATCCCCTGAATCGCCTGTTCCTTGCGTTGCGCGAGTTCGTCGGTTATCTTGATCTGCAATACTGTGGTTGCGGTGGGATGTTCTTCCAACGTTATGATTTGAGGTGGTGCAGCAGCCTGTTGATGCCCCTGTTGGCGCGCCAGACGACGTTCCTCAAGAATTTTGCTGGCTTCAGTGAATAAAAAGTTGACCGCTTTGGTGAGCGTTTGAAAAGCAAACATTTCTTGCAGCATACATTCCTCCTAATTTTCGCGTGTAGGGAATTTTACGTAAGGGACTTGCACCAGATGACATAGATCCGAAGACGGCGCCAACAACTCCTCCCAGCGTTCTGTGCCCTCGAAACGCCATAGTTCAGGCAGCCGGCCCTCGGCTTCAATCGCATCGTCCACGTCCAGATGATACAACGCGACATTCTCCGGCGCGGTGGTCTGGACCACAATCGCCATCAATGCGCCCATCACCGTGCGTCCGCCGGTAATGCCGACCAGGACTTCGGCCTCGGGTGCTAGATGCTCCAACAAGCTGACGAACATGCCCTTAAATTCGTAGGCATTGGCTTCACTTTCGATATCTTCGGCATCCATAAAGTGGTTGGCGTAAGGAACGCCCAACTTGCGGAATTCGTCGCTGCAAATACCGGCGGCGTCGCGCACATCCCGGTGCGCCGGGGAGAACGTCACCACCCGGGTGGCGACGTTGTTGGCGCGGGCCAGCGCGTGGTAAAGGCCCGTGACCGCGCCGGGCGAGCGTCCGAGCGACGCCAACAAAACCCGTTCGCGGGTGGGCCGGCGAGTCGCCCATTCGGGATGACGCTGCACCTCGGCGCGCACATCCGTCTGCACCCAGACCATCAGTTGGCCGGGCACGTCGCCGGCGTCGAATTCGCGCCAGGTATGGCCTTGCTTCATATTGCCCACGAACGCCAGGAATTCCGCCTGTTCCGGTTCCACATCCACGCCGATTTTGCGGTAGAGCAGAATGGGCTTCTCCTTCTCGCGCGCGGTGTGATATTCGATTTCCGTAATCGAACGCCCGTCGCCTGGGACAATGCTGCCATAGCGCCCGCCGTAAATGCCCAGGTAAATGTCGCATTGCTGCTCCATCATCAGGCTGACCTCGTAAGGGCTGGCGGATTGCGAACCGATATTTTCCGCGCGGACGACTTCCAGGTCGAGACTTTGCAGCGCGCGCGCCACCACATCGCGTTCAGGTTGCAGGTCCTTTATTGTGGAGCTGACGAAAACGCGAATTGGGGGAAGTGTTGCCTTATCCACTGTCGAAAGATGTGGCGTAAGCGGTTGGCGCGGCAACGAATTGGCAGCTTGTTCCTGTAAATTCTGGAGTTCTGCTTCCAGTTTTTGGATAGTCGTACTGATCTCATCGCGTTGATCCAACATTCCAATGGGGGCGCTGGCCTCTCCGCCGTGGCTGGCGATTTGCATATTCAGCCGGTGACGTTGCCGTTCATATTTATCCAACACCTCGCGGATGTTTTTGATTTTTTCCTCTGTGTTCACTCTGAACCTCGTTAGCATTCCAGGGAGCGCAATTCGGCCTGCAAGAATTCAACCTTGGCCGCGATTTGATCGTGTTGTTCCAGTATCCCGACGGGAGCGCTGGTCTCTCCGCCAGCACTGGCAATTTGCTTTTTCAGGCGCTGCAATTGTCGCTCGTATATCTCTAGTTCTTGGCGCATATTTTGTATGGTCGCGGCATTGGGGTTTGAGTGTGGATTGGAAGCATCAGCGGGTGATGCACTGCTTCTAAGGTCATCTACCAAATTCGCCAGATGTTGGTGACACGCATCGCCGGAGTGTGCGCGGTCTTTGAGGACACTCAAGAAAAGAATCAGCGCATTTTCACCGCGCGCGTCGTGTTTGTCACACAGGAAATTGACCAACGCCTCAACGCGCTCCATGCGACTGCTAGCTTGAGGGACATTCTCTCGCCATGGGCCGATGCGGCTGTCTACAAAAACAGCCTGTAGTTCGCGGTCGGTGGAGAAGGGGCCGCAACTTGATAGAACACCACGGAGTTGGTTATAAAGAACGTCAGTGAGCACCAAAACGCCAGATGTAATTGACATACGCTTTCTCCTATCCAACAGCTGTGATTCTTGACTTGGGGGTTTTGATTCATCAATTTGTTGGTGAACTTTACTTTCCGCTAAGTGTTCTGGTAACTGAATAGAAAAGAGCTCAAATCTATGGTAGAGTTGTTTTGCACACAATGTACAC
>JAFGSL010000692.1 GCA_016934645.1 Anaerolineae bacterium | reverse complement strand
ATCACGCATCACGGATCACGCATCACCGCTCCAAAATCCAAAATCTAAAATCGAAAATCCAAACTTCTTCCACCAGGTCTGGGCCATTGTCGCTAAGGACATCGCCGCCGAGTTACATACGCGCGAGATTTTTAGCGCGATGTTCGTTTTTGCGGTGCTGGCGTTGTTGATCTTCAGTTTCGCGCTGGATTTGCGCGGGGCGCTGGCGCAGGCCGCCGCGCCGGGTGTCCTTTGGGCGACGATCGCATTCGCCGGCACGCTCGGACTGAGTCGATCGATGGCACGGGAGCAGCAGACCGGCGGGATCGAAGGGCTGCTGCTGGCCCCAGTGGATCGCGCGGCGATTTTCTTCGGCAAGGCGTTGGGGAACCTGGCGCTCATGCTCGCTGTAGAGCTTGTGCTGGTTCCGCTGGCGATGGTGATGTTCGATGTTGCTTTTCTGCGTGGCGGGGTGCTGCTGACGCTGCTTCTGGGGACGGTGGCGTATGCCGCCGTTGGCACGTTGTTGGCAGCCATCGCCGTGAATACCCGTGCTCGCGAGGTGATGCTGCCGATCTTGCTTTTGCCGCTGCTGACGCCGCTGCTCATCGCTGCTGTCAAAGCGACCAGTGCGCTGATCGAAGGCGCGGCCTGGGCTGAGATCGGCGGGTGGGGGCAGATTCTCGTGGTCTACAACCTGCTCATTATCGCGGTGTCACTCCTCACGTTTGGTTATGTGGTTGAAGAGTAGGGTCAACGGATTGAACGGATGATACCTATTGGAGGCATTATGGGAAAAAAGAAGCTACTAAACAGTGTGCTGGTAGGAGTGAGCGTCGTTGTCTTTCTCGTCGCGCTTGGGATGGTCTTTTTCTACGCGCCACGCGAAGCGACGATGGGCGAGGTGCAGCGCATTTTCTACTTCCACGTAGCCTCGGCCTGGGTGGGCTTCTTCGGTTTCTTCGTGACCTTCGTGGGCGGCATCGGTTACCTCGCCACGAACGACCGGCGTTGGGACATTCTCGCCTTCTCGTCGGCGGAAGTGGGGCTGGTGTTTATTTCGATGACATTGGTCACCGGGATGTTGTGGGCCAAACCGGCATGGGGAACGTACTGGACGTGGGAGCCGCGCCTGACCATCTCGGCAGTACAGTGGTTGCTGTACGTGGCTTACGTGATGCTGCGTGGATCGGTGCTCAGCCCGGAACGCGAGGCGCGCTTTGCCGCTGTGTACGGCATCGCCGCATTCGTCACTGTGCCCCTCTCGTGGTTCGCCATTCGCTGGTGGCGCACCATCCATCCGCAGGTTGTCTCCAGCGAGGGGATGGCGATTGCCCCGAAGATGATTCACACCCTGCTCGTCTCCATCGTGGCATTCACGCTGGTGTACATCGTGCTGTTGCGGCAGCGCATCGCGTTGGAACATGCCAGGGATCGGCTAGCTGCCTTGCGCTTGCATGACGAGGTTACTTCGCTATAGGTTCTTACGGCACGCTTCAGGAGGAGGACTATGCCTATTTATGTGATTGTTTCCTATATCGTTTTTTGCCTGACGCCTCTTGGCCTGGCTTTTTCTATTGCTGCACGACGGCGCAAAGTTGAGCGGGAAATTGCGACCCTCGAATGATCCTCACTGTGCTCTATTCACTACTGTGCTTGACTAAATCCTGCTTCTCATTAGAATGAAACCAACCTCTTGACAGATCGCGCTGTACTAAAGACAATCCTTTCGCCTTAAGGTACACAACCGCCTTCTGTTGAGCCTTCTCTGTCGACGCTTTGCCCTTCTATGGTACTCCGGCAAGACGTCTGTTACTCAATTGACAAATCTCGATGGACCAATCACGGGTCTATAGGGTTTCGTTACCTCGCCTGGCACGTTTTGTATCAAGTTATTATGGATGTCCGTGCCCGGTCTATGCGTAAATCCACGTCTCAATAAAACACATTTCCACCCCAGCGGCAGACCGCCGGGCCTCGGAACGGGCGCCTCTACACCCGGAAATCCACTTTTCGTTTGACAATCAGTATCAAAGCAAAATTAAATGAATAGGAGCTGCTTGAATGAAACGGGTATGGACTATCGCATGGAGTACTTTGGCTGTACTTCTCATAACTGGTATTGTGTTAGTGGGGTTAGGACAAAACAGTAAAACGGCTACTCAGCCGCTGCTGGCAGCGAAGACCGCAGCGCCGACGATCACCGGCAGCGATCCCGCTGCCGCTCCCAATGACCTGGATACGCCGATTGTCATCACCGGTGACAACTTTGAGAACGGGATCACAGCTACGCTGGGTAGCACAGCCTTGCAAAACATCACCTGGATCAGCGCCACACGCTTGACGGCGACTGTCCCCTGGGGACTACCGGCAGGCGTCTATACGCTGACGGTACGCAATCCCGGGGGAGAAACGGCCCACCTGCCCGACGGCTTTACCGTCACGCCGGGGCTAGGTGTTTGGAATTCCGCCACATTCTATGGTGGCAACGTGAATACGGTGCGCGTCAACCCGCAAGACCCCGACACAGTCTACGCTGCCGCTTTCGACACCGGCTTGTTCCGCAGCCGTGACGGCGGCGCGACGTGGACCTACATCTGGGCCGGCATGGCGGAACGGCTGGCAATTGACCCGCTCACGCCCACCCGCTTGTACATGAACAACATGCGTTCCGAAGACGAAGGTGCAACCTGGACGTGGATGACCGCGCCGTGGGGGCCGCCGTACCCGCATCCCACCATCGCGGACCGCGTCTACATCATCAGCAGCGACACGAACGGGGACACCGGCATCTGGCGCTCGAACGATCATGGCGACACCTGGAACACCGCGATGAACGGGCTGACGGATACCCTTGTAACTGTCCTGGCTTTTGATCCCGTCGCGCAGGAGACTCTCTACGCCGGAACCACCAACGGCAATCTTTTCAAATCACT
>JAFGSL010000107.1 GCA_016934645.1 Anaerolineae bacterium | reverse complement strand
GCCGGGCAGCAGGCGTCCGCGGCTGATGCCGTATTCGGGATCGTCGGGGCCGGCGAGTTGCCCGGTGATGAGCTTCATGCCAGGCCAGACGCCGCCGGAATCCTGCCATCCGCCGCCCGATCCGGCGAGCCACTCGCCCAGGATGGCGCGCGCAGCGACGAGACGGCGTTCGTGTTCCTGGAGCATCCCCGTGAGCGCCTGTGTCTGCCCGGTGGCGCGCATACAGACGGCGATAAGGCACGCCAGCAGGCTGGTGGAGACGGCCAGCCGTGAACCTTTAGGGATGCCGTTGACCTGGCTGACTAGTTCAAGGCCGTACCCCCCCTTATTCCCCCCCACTGGGGGGGAGACCAGTGTTTCCCCCCCCCCGGGGGGGATTAAGGGGGGGACGATCCGCGCAAGCACGTCCTGCAAGCGTTCACCGGAGCCCTCCATCCCTGGTGGGATGATCCCCGCTGCAATGATGGCCGCCTTAAGCAGGCCCAGGTAATCGCGCGCGTAGTCGAAGACCTCGGCAAGGTTGGTGATTTCGGCGACGGCGCCAAGATCGACACTCACCAGCCGCAGAAGCGGTTCGTCGATGACGCGGATGTAGGCCTCGACGGGTGGACGCGGTTTGGGATCGCGGCCATGCACCGCCAGATCGATGGAGACATTGAGAACGCGCGCACCTTCTGGGAAGTCCATCCCCAGGAAGAAAATGTCGCTCCAGCCGCTGTGTGAGAGATCCATACGGACGGGCGTGGCTTCGTGGAGAATGGGGAATAGCCCTTCGGCGGAGCGCTGCAACAGCTCCCGGCGCACGCGCAGCGGGTGATCCATCGGATGGCCGGTGCGGAACATCCATTGGTTGCCGCGCACGGAACGCACGCTGCGACGCACTTGATCGGCCAACGTCTGGAAACCCAGGCGGTGGTAGGCCTCGGCCAGTGCGCTGGAGATGGCGTCCGTGGGGCCGTGCGCCGTTTGCAGGTCGAGGAAGCAGTCGATGGCTTCTTCGAAGCGGCGTTGGAGCAGGTGCATGTAGCCATCGTAGGGGATTAGCCCCCCCTCTGTTCCCCCCGATGGGGGGGAGATTTCTGACGTCCCCCCCGTCGGGGGGGATAAGAGGGGGGGAATGTGAAACCGGTGAATGGCGTAGAGGAAGAACAGCGCGCGCACGCGCTCGTAGAGGTTGTTGCTGGCGCGGCGGAAAGCCTCGAGCGCCGCGCACTCATCGAGTAACTCTTGCAGCGGCGCGGCGCGGCAGAAGGCGTCCAGCGAGCGGTTGCGCACGTCTGGATCGCGGGCCGTGATGATGTCGATCAGGCGGCTGCTCATGCGCCCCTCCGTAGTTCGCGGCTCGCCAGCAGCTCCACCAGGCGGGCAAGGACCTCATCGCGGTCGTCACCACTGAGCGCGAGCGCCAACTGCGCAACCAATAACCCGTACTTCACACCCACATCGTAGCGCAGTGCGCGTTCCTCGAGGGCAAGGTACTTCTCGCGGGTGGCAAGCACAGCCAGCGCCTCAGACAACGTGACGCGCTGATTCGCTGGTTTGCTGATTCTCGACTCAAGGATTTCCATAACCGCAGGCGTGAGGACGTGCATCCCGAAGAAGCAGAGGTAGTGACCGGCGCGCAAGCCTGGCACGATGAGGCGCAGTTCGGCCTCGGTGGGCGTGGGCTTTTCGATGACGGTGTCGATCTCGTAAAGGTCTTTGCGACCCGACACACGTTTCCCACCGACAGTCCCATAGTAAGGCAGAAGGTTCTCGCGCGTTGCCTGGACCGCTGAGACGGCGCAATCTTCCGTCTCAGCCACGGCGACGAGTTGCTGCGCGCAGCTTCGTGTGTCACCACTCACGTAGAGGTGATCGCCCACCAGGTGCAGGAAAGGTTCATTGCCTGTGAAGGCTTTGGCGCAGTAGATGGCGTGTCCGTAGCCGCGCGGATCATTCTGGGGGACGAAGTGCAACCGGCCAGCGTGGTCGCCCACGGCAGCGGCGTAGGGGCCTTCATCTCCCGGCGCGACGACGATGGCGATTTCGTCAACGCCCGCGCTGATAGCCTCTTCCACCAGGATAGCAAGCACGGACTTCTCCGCGCCGTCGCGGTCGGTGAGTGTCTGCATGGGCAAAGTGCGCTGATTGCGTCCGGCAGCAGTGATGACAGCTTTTGTGATGTGCATAATGACCTCCAAACAGGATGTTTATGAGATATATTCCATGATTGGTCTGAAACGTGATTGTGAAACGTGATGCGTGATATGTGAGCTTTCACGCATCACGACGTCATTGTTGATTTTGCCGGGAGCGGATGCGCTCGATGGTACGATAGAAGGCGTTTTCCAGTTCCAGGCTCCAACTGCTTGAGCGTTGTTGCAGGCGGCGCAATGTCTCTGCGTCGCCGATGTAGAACAGGGCATCGAGTGCCTTGTGTTGCAGATAACGGCGCTCATCGGGCAAAGGCCGCTCGCGCAGGTTTAGGGTGGAAAAGTCTTCCAGAGCGATGTCCGTAAAACGGCGTGTAGCAGCCGTGTCGTACAGCTCGCCGATGGCTTGCATCGCGATGCCCTTCAGCATGACGTCGGGAAATTCGTTGAGACAGCGGTAGAGGAACGCACGCGCTCGCCCATCCCGGGGGCGGATTTTACCGATCAGGTAAGCCAGATGCGTGTACCACTTGTCGGGGTTATCGCGCGTGATGGGATTGAGTCGCTGTTCGCTATCCTCGGTACTGAAGAAGGGGTCAATCACCTCCTGCGTGACGATTGCCGGATCGAGCAGTGTGAGTGCGGTGGCGGCGTTGCCGCGCGTCTCCTGGCTAAAGTGTGGGGAGAGGAACGCGCGGATAAGGACGCGTGCCGCCACGTCGGTTTTAAGATCGCCCAGGGCAAAGGCCGCCGCTGCCTGGATACCAATGTTGTGGCTCTCCCTGGCAATGAGATAGGGAATCAGTTCCTTGGCGCGGTTGTTCTCCCAATCGTTGAGCACCTCGCCCAGTTCTGGCGCCAGCACTTCGATTTCCTCGTAGGGGGGATGGAGCATACGACGCAGCGCCATGACCGCCGCCAGGCGTACATCGCTATCCTCGTAGATGGGCGTTTTAGCCGAGGAGGTCGGTAGCGGTTGGTGGATGATTTCCACCAGACGAGGGATGGCTTCCGGGTGTTTGAGCTGTCCAAGCGTCTGGACAATGCGGACACGCCGGCTGACGCGCGGCTCACGGCCGATATCCAGTCGCCAGAGCAGGGTGCTAACGATAAAGCTGATGAGCGATTCGTCCTGGCATTTCTCCCTGGACTCTCGAATGCAATCTGCGGCCAGGAAGACCTGTTCGCCTTCCCCAAGGGCGATGCCATAGAGGATCTCTTGAATTAACTTGAGGGGATTGTCCATCAGCGCGCTGAGCAGGATAAGCGACTCGGCCCACCAGTAGTAGCGCGTGTTTCGTCCGAGTGTAGCGGTGATGTTGTCCAACACCGTCTCGAAATCCGCACGTCCTAGGAGCGCCTGTGCACAGCAATACGCCCGAATGTTGGCGCGGGCAAAGCGTAGCGATTCTGCTCCCACAGGTGCCAGCAACCCGTGCGTGGTCAGCTCCTGGTAGAGCGCTTCCAGGCTGTATCCCCGGTTACCGCGCACATCAGCCATAATCTCGAACGCTTCGTCGATGCTGAGTGTGGTCTTGAAGGCTGTCTGCATTTCCCAGGCCAGCGCGTAGAGCGTTTTGGCGGCTCGTGTGCGCATCCCCTGATCCACGGCGATGTCCATGATGGCATCATCCACCAGGTCTTGCAGCACTTGTGCGTGGGAACGGGGGATTTTGCCGTTATGTGCCTGCTTCAGCATTTTGAAGAGCAGCCAGGGGATGCGGGCCAGATCGAAGAGCTGTGTTTCTTCCAAACTGCCGTAAAGTTGTTTCGCCGCTGGTTCCTCCAGATCTTGCGTGAGGTAGTGTTGGATGTTCCGCTCCGACAAAGGCAACATAATGAGCGTATCGTGGATGGTAAGCGGCGTGATGTCGAAATCGTCCGTGTTAAACGCCACCACATACTCGTGCCGTGCGTGATGGCGGATGAAGTCATGGAGAACGGCGCAGAGACGGCGGCGACTGTGGTAGGGCAAGACTTCGCTGTTGTCGAACAGGATGCGCAGGATGGGACCGGTGTACGCCTTGAGGACGTCGCGAGGATGCTGTTCCGCATCCTCTTCCCAGAAAGGCTCGAGAGCTTGCAGGATCAGCGTTTCCAACACTTTTTCGTCGATGCGCGCGCCCTGGGGCATGGTTTGCAAATCCACATACACAGGTATGACGTGCCGGGGCGCATCGGCTTGCAGCGATTGTTGTGCTGTTACTTGGGCGATGTGGCGCATTTCGGTGGATTTGCCCATCCCAGCGTCGCCGATCAAAGCAACGGTGCTCGGCCCATGCGGGCCTTGTTCCGCCTTGAGCGGCGCGAAGATGTCCAAAATCGTCTCGCTGAGGCCGCGTCCGGGCGTGTTTTCTTGCGCCAGCGCGTCGAAATCGACACTGTGCAAGGTTCCCGAAAAATGCCGTACCTCGAGTGGGAGGTAAGCGCCACCTACCGGCAATGGGTTGAGGACATCGGCGCGCAGCATAGCCCGCAGCGCGCTGATGACGGGATCTGCGGCGAAGAGCTGGCCGTTATCCAGCCGCATAAAGAGCGCGGGGATGGCCCACGCCTGCGGGTCGTTTTCCAGGAGCAAGAGCCGTGCGTGGTTCAAGGCTTGATCGGTGCTGCCGTGTTCCAGCAGGTCGCGATAGAAATCCTGGCTTAGCTCGCGAGCAATTTGTGGCGCGATAGTATCCTGCATGGCGATAATGGCCGGGATGCCCGCCTGAACCAGTTGGGGAGCAAGCCCTACGTAGGGATTGGCATTCTCCGGGTCGCGTTTGGCGCTGTCGCAGGATGCTAGGAAAATCAGATGCGGTGGCGGGTTGGTAGCGCTGAGTTGTGCTACGACTTCCGCGTCTCGGCGCGCATCGATGAATCCATCGGTGTCTTCGAGGAACAGTGTCGTTGTCTCTTGCACACGGCTGAAGGCCCCGTGGCCGAGGAAGTGCAGGATATGGCAGCCCGGCGCGGTAGCCAGCTCACGGATCAACGTGTCGAGGGTGGTGGGGCCATCGCGCACGACGTAGCCAGTCTGCTCCAGACGGGCGCGTATGTCGGTGTTGAGGCCGGTTCTGCCGGGCAGCAGGGTCACGTGCAGTTGGCCGGTGCGTTGCAGGTTGTCCAACGCCGAGGTGAGGGCGTCGATTTCATGATCTACGTCGATGGGCGTCATCCCCTGGTCGATGAGGTCGGCGGGGTTGGCGACGGCGACGAGCATACGGATGGGCCGGGCGCCGATGGGCGCGGGCGCGGCGATTTCCAGTCCCGTATAGCGCGAAAAGGGCGTCTTGATGGTTGCGGTTAAGGAGAAAGATGTGTTTTGTCTAGGTGCCTGGAGCCGTTCCCAGAGCAGGGCATGCAATTCCGGCGCACGCGGGTCGATCCATAGGCGCAGGCGCAGTTGTTCGCCAGTACGCGCTTCGGCGTATCCGGTGGCCCGGTCGTAGGCGCGGCGGATCGCGCCAGAGAAGAGCGCATCGAATAGCGCCAGCCCGTAGGCCGTGACATCGCTCTCGGTTGCCTGCAATGCGTCGCGGTCCAGATGCATCTCACCATCGGCAAAATGCACTGTAGCGTTCATCCAGGCTTCGACCGGGTAACATTGCCGCGCGTCGTCCCACGGGTGGATGCGGATCAGGAGGTCGGTATGGTCACGTTGCGCACTCTTGGGCATAGGCGACTCCTTCGCAACCCTCGCAAGAGGGCTGAACAGTTAGCCGAAACTTTGCCTATTATACGCTGTCTGCAAAAGATAGAAAGTACGTAAATTCCCCATAAGTTATGGTATTTTTCCCGTTTTTCTTGTATAATTGTTTTGTTGTGTTGTATCCTCGCTCTTTTTTTATGCTAATTGGTTTTGTGTATGAAATTGCATTTCATCCTACTTGAATCTTAATTCTTTGCTTACTAAGGAGGTGTTTATGAACTGGCTTATCTTCTGTGCAGGTGCACTTATAGGTTGGATAGGGGAGTTGTTCATTGACTTTTTCTTTTGGCGACGCGGGCATTTGGGCACAACTTCGGAACTGGAAGTACGCGCCGATTTGGCCGCGATGGAGGCCAGGGCCGGACAGCTTGAGGCACAACTCATCGGTCTCAAGGAGGACAAGACGCACTACGAGTATGAGATGCAACTCAGCCGTGATACTTTGGCGCGCGTGCATGAGCAATTGGCTGCCAGAGAGAGCGAAATCCGGCAATTGCAGACCGCGCTCGCGGATGCCCATACGCATATTGCTGAAAAATCGAATCCTCCTTTGGCCATGATCGAACCTGAGTCACAGAGCTTGGAGAGAATCGAAGGGATCGGGCCCAAGATTTCCAGACTCCTCAACGCGCGTAGTATTTACACCTTTGCCGATTTGGCAGAGGCCAATGTGGAGGAGCTACAACAATGCCTTCAGGATGCCGGGCGACATTATCGTTTGGCGAACCCGACAACCTGGCCGGAACAAGCGCGTCTGGCTGCCGAGGGCGACTGGGAGGCTTTGGATGCATTTAAGGCCAACCTAAAAGATGGGCGTGAGCAGCCGTTGTGATGTTGGGCTGTTTCACGCTGCTATGTGTGTATCGTGGAGGAAATGATGTCCTATTATCGAACACCCCAAAGTACTAGACGCTACAATTGGTTCAAACTCGCAGGTACGCTGATCCTGATCGGCCTTTTTGTCTTTCTGCTGCTGCGTACGCAGGGCGAGGTAGCGACGTCGCCGATTGTCAATCCTACAACGGCACCTACAGCGCAATCTGCGTCACAGTCTGTGTCACAGACCCCAGAGCCTACCAAAACCACCGCTACGCCAACCCAGTCCGTGCCGGAAGTAGAGGAACCGGTACCGGTGGAAGCCCCGGTGATGTCTGCCCCCCAAGTGCGCGCGGCAGGGATGGCGACCTTCACCGGGACGGGAACGCCGGGCTCCCTCGTGGAAGTCTGGACTCGCGACAAGCGCGTGGGGCAGGCGACTGTGGGTGAAAATGGCGCATGGACGTTTGACGTGCAGCTTGATCCTGGAGACTACGACTTCGGCGCGCGCACCGTCGACGCTTCCGGCGTGACGCTGGCCGAATCGCCGTCCTTCAAATTCGTCGTACCCGCACTGGAACAGACGCCAACACTGACCACACCGCAGTCCGGTGCACTCATCGCCGGCAACACAGTGACGCTCGCAGGCACCGGGACGCCGGGTGCGGAAATCGAAATCCTTGACCAGGGTGAGGTGTTGAGCACAACGGTGGTACAACCCGATGGCACATGGACGCACGCGTGTTTCTGCGATTCCGGCACACGCCTGCTCAGTGTGCAAAATACCGGAGAGCCGGAAAGTGTAAGCGAGGCTGTTGCTGTTCAGGTTGCGATGGTTCCTGTGTCCATACCCGACGATCTCGTGTGCGATGAGGACGATGAAAACATCCCGGTGGGCACGGATCACGGAACCGTCTACGTCGTCGCGCCTTGCGAATATATCGGGTTAATCGCAGACCGTGTTGGTGTCGACTTGGCGGATTTGCTCGCTGTCAATCTACAGTTGGCAGACCCCGATCGCATCGAACCGGGCCAAATCCTGAATTTGCCGCCACGTTAAGAAAAGACACTGCATCAAGGTAGAATATAGAAGGGGAGAGCCATACGCTCTCCCCGTTTTCTTGACATTATTGATTCGCCCAAAAACAATACCTTCGCCAATTAAGGCGAGTCCAGCACCGGTTCGGGCTGGTGAATGCAGCCTAAAGCCGTAATGTGCGCATAAATGCGAGCTAATAAAATCGGCTCAGGCATTTCCGGAAGGAATTTTAATGTTTCCGACACATATTTGCGACCGCGGAACCAGGCCTTCAGGTCCAACACGCTGGCGCGCGGGTGCTGGACATGCAAGTCCAGCAGTAAGCGGTGCGCGACATTCACCATAAACAAGGCCAAGTTCGCGGCATTGGTGACCGGGGTTGGTTTCACATTCATAAAGTCATCTAAGCCCCAGTACTGCTTGGCATCGCGAAAGTTGAATTC
>JAFGSL010000691.1 GCA_016934645.1 Anaerolineae bacterium | reverse complement strand
CGCCGACTACGCTCGTAGAAGCTCATCGTCGAATTCTTCGGACGCGGGTTCGATTCCCGCCATCTCCACACAGGGCCGGCGGATTCCCCCGGCCCTTTATCTTATAATCCGAGACGTTGAAACCAGAATGTTGGAACCGAGAATCGTACTTCTCACCGGCAATCGTCAAATTGGCAAAAGCACAGCATGTGTTTCGCTGATCAATATGCTCTGCGAAACAGACCTGAAAGTCTCGGGGCTTATCACCTTACGCACGGGTCCAGATGACTTAGCCGTCCAGGAGGTGAACTCCGGGGACATTTATCCTCTCACCCTACCGCGCGACAGCGATGGGGGATTCCTCATGGGCCATTTTTGCTTTTCCACAGAAGCTCTGGCCCGCAGCAACCGGGCACTGGATGCCTGCTTTCCAACACAAGTCTTCATCCTCGACGAAGTTGGCCCAATGGAACTGGTCTACGGGCAAGGATGGGCCCGAGCCATCACGCTGCTGCGTCACCACAAGTACCGTATCGCCTTCATCGTCGTGCGGCCGGAATTGCTGGTGTCAGCGATGCGGCAGCTTCCCCTCACATACTACACTGTCATCCACCTTACCGCGGAGATTCGCGATAGCGTGCCCGCGGCGCTGTTCACCATCGCCATAAATGCATGTCTAGCGGAAGAGCATCCGGGCAGGGAGGATCAATGAAACCCTGGCAAATCGTGGGCCACGAGTGGGCCGTGCGGCAGTTACAAATTGCCGTAGAGCACGACGAAGTCCCCCACGCACTGTTGATTAGCGGGCCGGACAACGTTGGCAAGATGGCCCTTGCACGGCTGGTCACGGGCGCGCTGTTGTGCACAGGGCAGAATGATGAACGCCCTTGTGGCACATGTTTGGCCTGCCGCAAGCTGGCCTCAGGCAATCATCCCGACTTTAAGCTAGTGGAACCGGAAGAAGAGGGTGGCGCGTTGAAAATCGATCAAATCCGCGCCGTCGAGCGGTTCCTATCGCTAACGCCCAATGAAAGTCCGCATAAAATTGCCCTCATCGGCGCGTTCGAACGGGCGACTATTGGTGCCGCCAACGCACTGCTCAAAACACTGGAAGAGCCACCCGCCTATGCGCATCTGATACTCCTGGCGCAGGATGCAGATGTACTACTGCCGACCATCGTCTCACGCAGTCAGCAGATCGTCCTGCGGCCTTTAGCCACTGCCACCGTCGAACGGGCCCTGCGCGAGCAATGGCACATCCCCGCAGAACAGGCTGCACACCTGGCACGAATTTCCGGCGGGCGCATGGGATGGGCCATCCGCGCAGCAACGGAAACCGCGTATCACCAACGTATGGAAGATGCCCTGGCCCTATTGCTAGACCTAATGCATCAGGATTTACCGGCACGGTTCGATACGGCGCAAGCACTCACCCGTGATGCAAACGTCGACGTCAGCGAGACACTGGAATATTGGCTGACCGGCTGGCGGGATGTCCTGCTTATCCAAACGGGAAATGCACAGCGCGCCATCCACCAACAGCACCATGCGGCGCTGACCCAGATCGCGCAACACATCTCCCTGCCCGCCACAATCAACACCCTCAAAGCACTAGAAGGATGTCAAGAGGCATTGCAAGGTAATGCCAACGCACAACTTACGCTGGAAAACCTGCTGTTGAACTTACCCGACGGCTGATCGCCCCCCCAAGTAGCCCGTGCGCAATTCGCGTGTATCAGAGATCAGACGGAGAATTGCGATGGCCTTGCCAAAAAAGCCAATGCCCCGCAAAGTTGCGGGGCATTGAATGACTTATGAGCTGCCGAAGACGAACGGCATGACGGCTAATTCTTCTTATAGATCAAGAAATAATACACCGCGTATAGAATCGCTGCTGCAACCGCAACCACCAATGTAATCGGCAAAGATGCACCGATCGCCTGCCATATCGTGCCAGACATTGGGGCCACCCAGAGGTAAATATAGGCGGTCACAGCCGCAAAGACAATCATCACACTCGAAAAAAGCCAATACGTCACCAACCGAAGCTTCTTCTGCTTTTCCTCTGCCATAACGCCTCCTTTGAAAATTGAACGAATCTCTTGAATCAGTGAGTGTTGCGAGCCAGTCTGCAAAGTGACCCTGCCCGACACACTGAATAAGCTCTAACCAGAAGATTCCACTGCCAACCGCACAGCGGTCCGTTCCTTGCCCTCAATGAGAATTTCAGAAAACGAGGGGATACAATAGATATGAATATCATCTAATTCGAGATACCCGCGTGCAATCGCAATCGCTTTGACGGCCTGGTTAACAGCCCCGGCTCCAATCGCCTGTACATCCACCCGGCCCTTGTCGCGGATAATGCCAGCAATAGCGCCCGCCACCGATGTCGTACGAGATGTCGCGGCGACTTTGACGATATTCACAGTAACCTCCTGAGGGGTT
Source organism: Anaerolineae bacterium (assembly GCA_016934645.1). The sequence goes on along the minus strand of JAFGSL010000691.1, from coordinate 10,603 downwards.
AATGCAATGGCCAGTGCGAGCTTCCCGACACACTAACTTGGCCCGTAAAACGACAACAATGGCTGGACATTACTGTATTATGCTTCATTATAGCTATTTTCTTCTGAAATAGCAAGCACCTTAGGCACCCAACTTCCTTGGCACTTGCCCGCTCGCCCGGCACGACTATAATCGTCATCAACGATTTGGAGAAGGATTGCCAACCATTGACTGCGCAACCTTACCGTTATGCAATTGCGTACAAGCCCTTTAACGTACTGTGCGCCAACAAAGACCGCTACGGGCGACCGGCGTTAGTCGATATGGGGATTCCGCATACGCTGCACGCCGCTGGACGTCTGGACCTTGACAGCGAGGGATTACTGCTGCTGACGGATGACGGAGTGCTACTACACCGTGTCACACACCCGGACTTCAACCATCCCAAGACCTATCTCGCGTTAGTGGTAGGGCATCCCGATGCCGCCGTTCTCCAACGACTGCGCGATGGCGTGGAGCTCAAGGATGGTATCACCCGTCCGGCGGATGTGGAGGTGCTACCAAGCGCTCCAGCGCTACCGCCGTTTCCTAAACCACTAGCTACACCTGCCAAAACAACGTGGTTGCGTATTGTGCTCTACGAGGGAAAAAAGCGGCAGATCAAGCGTATGCTATCGGCAGTGACGTTGCCAATCATCCGGCTGGTGCGCGTTGCCATCGGCCCGTTGACCCTACCGCCAGATCTGGAACCAGGGCAATGGCGTGATCTGACCGTCGCTGAACAACAAGCGCTGCTCGACTGGGTCTGGTCGCGCTCCGGCAAACGGTAACGGGTGACTATCAAACTATGCGTGGAGGAAATGTGAAACTTTCGGTCATCATTCCAGCCTACAACGAGATCGCCACAATTGAAGAAATCATCGAGCGCATCCAAGCCGTGGATTTGAACGTCCGCATCTGGACCGATCACGCAAACGAAACCGTCGTAGCTATGGAGCGCGAATTGGTCATCGTGGATGATGGCTCCAACGACGGCACACGCGATTATTTGCGCACTTTGGAAGAGCAACCCGGCCTTACCATTATTTTTCATAGTGCCAACCAGGGTAAAGGCGGCGCGGTGTGGACAGGACTACAACAAGCAACCGGCGACATTCGCCTTGTCCAGGATGCCGACCTGGAGTACGATCCCCGCGACTACCCCAATATGCTGCGGCCCATTCTGGAGAAACGCGCTCGCGTAGTGTATGGTTCTCGCTTTCGCGGTGGCCCCAGCAAAGCTATGTTCTTCTGGCATATGATTGGCAATCGTTTCCTTACTTTTGTTACCAACATCCTCTACAACACCATCCTTACCGATATGGAGACAGGGTACAAAGTCTTCACGCGTGAAGTCTCTGACAAACTACACCTCAAAGCCAGAGGATGGGGTTTCGATCCCGAAATCACGGCCCAGATTCTGCTCAGCGGCAACCGTATTTACGAAGTTCCGATTGCCTACAGCGGGCGAGAGTTCAACGAGGGTAAAAAGATTTCCTGGAAGGATGGATTTACAGTGCTCTGGACGCTGCTCAAGTATCGTGTCACCGGTTATAAGACCTAGGCGATATGGAGTGGAAAGGTAATGTTCAAGATCCCAACGATTAGCCGGCCTATCCGCCACCTGCGGCGCTACCGGCACATTCTGACGGTGTTCACGCGCCACGGGTTCGGATTTGCGGTCTCACACTTGCCTACGGAGCCGTTATGGCTGCGCGACCTGTACCCTTTTCCCATCCAGGAAGCCGCCTCGCTGCCAGCGCACTTCCGGCAGGCATTGGAGGAACTGGGACCGGCGTTCGTCAAGCTGGGGCAGATGCTCAGCACACGCCCCGATGTACTTCCACCAGACTACATCACCGAACTGGCCAAACTTCAGGACAGCGTTCCTCCCGTTCCCTGGAACGAGATCCACCAGGTCATCGAAGCCGAACTCGGCTATCCACCAGAGAAAATCTTCGGCGAGGTCGATCCCCAATCGCTGGCAGCGGCCTCGCTCGCGCAGGTCCACGCCGCCAAACTCACTACACGCCAAAAAGTCGTCATCAAAGTCCAACGTCCCAATATCCTTCCCACCATACAAACCGATCTAGAGATCATTCATGACATCGCCCATTACGCCGAACAACATACCCCGCTAGGACAAGTATACCGGCTGGTAGAAATCGTCGAAGATTTTTCCGAAACGCTACATAACGAGTTGAATTACCAAAGCGAAGGGCGCAACGCCGACCGACTGCGGGAGAACTTTGCCGAAGAGGGTTGCCTGCACATTCCCTGGGTCTACTGGGAGTATACCACCCGGCGTGTGCTGGTGATGGAATACATTGAAGGTATCAAAATCACCAACATTGCCGCGTTGGACGAAGCCGGCTATGACCGCACGAAAATTGCTAACAACGCGGCGCAGATGATCATCAAAGAAGTCCTGGAGGATGGCTTCTTCCACGCTGATCCCCATCCTGGCAACCTGATCGTGATGGAAAACGAGGTCATTGGAGTGATGGACTTCGGGATGGTCGGCTATCTCAGCGACAACGATCGTGCCACCCTGATCCGGCTGTACAACGTCGCGGTGCGCATGGATGCCAAAGGTGTCGCCGATGGACTGATTCACATCGGGGCCGCACCGCCGGACGTCAATCGCCGTGCTCTGGGCCAGGACATTGAACGCCTGCTGCGGTATTATAATGGGCTGGCCCTCAAAGATGTCCATGTCGACGAGTTATTGGATGCCATTATGCCCTTGGCCTTCACCCACCACCTCCGCCTGCCCACCAACTTCTGGCAACTGGGCAAAACGCTGGCGATGATGGAAGGGATCGGCTACAAGTTAGCGCCGGACTTCGATATCTTTGCCTTCTCTGCCCCCTACGCTGCCAAACTGATGCTCAAATCAACGCTGCCCAACCGCCACTGGATCGATACCCTCGTGCGCCGCGGTCTGGTCTGGAGTGACCTGCTGGAAGAACTACCCCACATTGGTATGCTGTTACTGAATCGGATCGAGAAACGGGAACCGGTCAAACTCTCGCTCGAGCACAGCAACCTGGAACTACTCGACCGCATGGTGACACGCATGGCACTCAGCGTGATCGTTGCAGCGATGATCCTGGGACTGGCGGTGCTCATTCCAGCGACGACCGACACGTCCTGGATTGTGCAGGCGATCGTGATCCTGAGCTTCGTCATCGCGCTGATAATGGGTGGGGCAATTTTGGTGTCGATTGTGCGGAAGAAGTAAAGCTGCGCCAGACAAAAGTCTTACAAGAGGCCCGGTTAAACTGGCATCTACTATGAACAAGTCATCTGCAAAATGTAGTACCTGCTGAGACTTTTGTAGTCTTTACCAACGTTATGTTTGCATAGAACGCCAAACTTCACTATAATGAGTGAAGGAGCCTCAGACTCACGTCCATCCTAACTCGGATGGCCCGGAAGCAAAAGGGCCTTCAATGCCCGTTTTCTGCTAATAATGCAAAGATTTGCGTGGTTAGGCCCTAACCAAGGAGGAAAAGGCAGCTATGTCAACACTCATTACGCAAGCCGGATTGACGTTACTGATCGAAGCCGGATTGGCCTGTGTCCTCGCTGTCATACTTGGCTATCTTTTGTGGAAATCCCATAACGCAGCTCTCACGCAAGGAGCGACCACCCTGGTATGCAATGTTTTCCTCCTCCTCGTGTTGGCCCTGGTCTTTGATCCAGCCCAACTGAACTTCGACAGCCTTGATTTGCGTTTGACGAAATTCGCCGACAACGTCTCTGTTTACCTCGCCATCATCTACCTGATCCTGGAAATCGCGGTGTGGACCACGGCGCTGGCAAGTACATTAGGATACTTCTTCGATAAAGGAATGGGAGCGGGTATCCTAGCCGTCGCTTTCACCATCGCTACGGTGTTCTGTCTCGTTGTAAGCACCATACCCTACTTCTTCTACGACAAACCCTACGCAACATGGGGCTTGATCATCGCCGTTGCGCTGGTGGGCACGGGCGGTATCTGGATATTTTCCAGCCTGATCCTGCGGGGCAAAGGCATCGCGTTCTTCACCCTTCTCTGGTTTGTCTTCGTGCTCACCTGCTGGATCGGGTACCAGGTGGCCGGACGGGCCGGCTTGCTGCTGATCACTTTGCCAGCGCACTTCATCTTTTGGGGCCTGCTTTACTATTTCGCCATCCTCTCCCTGCCAATCCCGGATCATGCCAAGATCCCCACACCGTTTAACCTGCTGCCATTTGGCGAAAACGTGGAACCGCCAGTGTGGCGCAAGCTGTTCCCCTCTGGTGAAGAAGATCCTCGCATATTCACCCTACGCAGCGTGCTCACGTCAAGCATGAGGACCAACTATCCCTTCTACGCGATCGACGATTGGAAAACCCGAGAGACGATGGACAAAGATATCCCCGATCCACGCGTTCCCGGCAACCCCTACAACCAGTTCTTTGCCGGACCGGGGATTGTCCTGGCCAATTGTGACCACCTCGCCGTGATCAGCGACGGTCTGAAGCTCACAGTGTGCCCACCTGGACTCAGCTTCACCAAGAAGTTCGAGCAGTTGTATGCTGATGTTGATTTGCGTCCGCAACTAAGAACCACAACCGTCAACGCAGAAACCAAGGATGGTATCGGTGTAAGCATCTTTACCTTTATTCCCAATCGTGTGTGGGCCAATGGACGCAAGCCTGAGCTAGGTAACGCTTATCCCTTCGACGAGGAAGCCGTTATCAAGGCAGTATATGGCCACGCCGTGATGGGGCATAAGTTCGAGCGAGATCCGGAGAACCAACTGGTGACGGAAGAGGTCAAGCGCTGTCCCTGGCCCGAATTAGTCCTCACGATGGGACCGCCGATACTCAAGGAGGTTGTTGCCAACTACACGTGCAACGAATTGCATATGACGGTCCCCGACCCTGACAAATCCAGGTACGGCCTGCGGCAGAAAGAGCAACCTTTTGACAGTGGCGATATCGACCTGCTACATGGTGTGGATCTGCCATTGACAGCCAAGTTAGAGCAATTCCTGGCCCGCCATCACGATGCAGACGACCTTAAAGCTCTGGCGTTTGACCTCAGTGCCGATTTCAGCGTTCTTGCGGGCGAGACCGAAAATGAAGTGGCACGCGCGCTGGTTGAAGCCACAGGCAACAGAAAAACTATGCTCACTTACCTGGCGCGTCAGGTCCAGGATCGCTGGCCGAGCATCTACATCGCACAGCTCTTTCCAAGACCAAGCCGGTACACACCACCGGTCAAAGTGGAAGTCACGGTGAGATCAGAAGAAGACAGCCGCGTCCGCCTCGACGCACTCAAGGCAGCTCTCGCCGCCCAATTCGGCGTTCCTACCGCGCAAATCGTCATCATTGGGGCGACGAAACGGGCGTTACGCTTCCTGGCGGGAATTCCTGCGAAAGCTGTAAATGAGCACACGTTATCGGAGATATACCCGCCGGATGACGAAACCATCCAAGCACAGTGCAGCGTCGTCTCACTCACCGCTTTCGGCGAACTCCCCGACGAGGCACAAAAAGCCTGGCATTATGCGAGTTGCAGTGCGCCACCAACACAAGATGGTGAGTTCATCCGGCCAGAGATCACCTGGGAAGATGCGCTGACAGCCTCGCGTGACAGAAATCCACGCATAGAAATCGCCAGTACTTTCCGCGACCGTCTCAAGAAAGAGATGCAGCCTCTAGGAATCGAGGTAATAGGCGGCGGCATCAGCGACATCAAAGTACCTGAAGAAATCAGCGAACAGCGTATTAAGAACTGGAGCGTCGAGCGCGACCGCGATATTGAAATCGCCATTGCTGAGGCCAAAGCGCGCATTGCGCTGCGCGAGCAAGAAGTTCTTGCCGAGGCGCGTATGGAAATGATCACCCGATTGGTCCAAATCCTACAAGAGGCCGAGGGCGCCGTTGACAGACAAGTTCTGGCCACCAAGCTCTTTGAAGCTATGGGGGTCCATCCGCCGCCGGAGGCTCAGGAATCAAGTGTTGACCCCACTATTTTGTCGCCGCAGATGCTCAACATCCTGAAGACGCTCAGTCATTAGCCGCAGTGAGGTAACGATAATGTTCAACTTAAGAAAATTCTTACAATATTACGCTCGTATCCTCATTGTCGTATTAGGGACCACAGTGTTTCTGTTCACCGCCAGCCTGGCGGCGGTCTCGATTTACACAGTCCAGTATAACCAGCGCATCATCCCAATGTGCCCTACCGGTCTCAATGGCGATAACCTTGCCGGGGCTGTCGATCCGGATGGCATGATCGTCGACGCCGTAGTTACCGGCAACCCTATTCCGCCAGGTGCCCTGGTCGCGGCTCTCAGCGAGTCGGAGGAAACCGAACCGGTAACGAACGTAGCCCTCACTGATATCGTACCGGCAACGGCAGTGGGTGCACCACTGAACGCCAGGTTCTATGTTCTTGAGTCGACCACCGTAGGAGCGCATTCAGTAACCATCACGTTCGCCAACAACGATGTACTCACTTTCCGCAACCGGGAAATCTCCATCCCGCAAATCGCTCAATGCACCTTCGACGTCCAGGTGACGAAAGAACCCCAAAGCGATGGTACAGTCAGCACGGTGGCGACGCTTAACAATATCCAGCCTTCGTATCTGGAACCGGACATCGATACGATCGTCCGCCAATTCGTCCTGAACGTCGGCGGCGGAATGCTGCCCGGTATCGTCGTTGCCGTGGCAGCGCTTTTGCTCTGCGCCAATCTGATCAACGCCGTTTTTGGCCTGGATGGCGGAGGATGGGAATTTCTTAGCCACCGCATATTCGGACGGCCCGGCTTCTCTCCCTATTTGATCATAGGTGGAGGAAAGATCGCCATGGGCAGCGAAAGCGTCAAGAAGCGCGGCGGTCCGGCTGGCATCGTCTTACGACAAGACAGTGCCATCGTCCTCGAATCTGAAGGCGCACTCACCCGTGTCATTCGCGGTCCAGGGTTTCCGCAATTACAACCCTTCGAGAAGATTTGGGACATCATCGACCTGCGCCCGCAGCGGTGGCCGTTCGAAGTTAGTGCCATCACCCGCGACGGCATCCCCATTACGTACGAAGTCGCAGTCAAATTCCAGGTCGGCCCCACCGACGACGATATTTTCAAGGCCGCGACATGCAAGTGGATCCGCGACGCATGGCGCACCGAACCAGACCGGATCATGGATTGGTCAAAGCGCGTGATCATCGGCGACACCGAAGGTACAATGCGCAACAGTATTCTGGCACAGTATAACCTTGACGAACTGCTCGACGTACAGAACCGCCAGCAAATTCGCCAGGATCTCTTCGAGATGCTCAAGGTTGGCGCAGCGCAAAATTTTGGCGTCGAGATTATGGAAGTCACACTGCAGGATGTCACGTTCAAAGGGCAAGTGCTCGAGGAATGGGCCAAAACGTGGAAAATGCAGCGCGATCTTGAGGTGGCAAGGATTGAGGCGGACGAGCGCATACAAGAAATCAAGTTGCTTGAGCGCGCACGGAGCCAGGTACGTCAGGAAATGCTCGACAACACCATCCAAATGCTCAACACGATGGCCAAGAAGCGCAAAAGCGTTCCGGTTGATTACGTGCTATTGAGCTTTATCGACATGGTTGAACACACGGCAGCGGCCCAAAAGCTGTTCATCCCAGAAGATAGTCTGTCCAAATTGGAGAATCTCAAAAAGGAACTCGGTTCTCATTGAGTGTACACGCTGTGCGTGTACACTCAATGAGTGCCGGTCCGAAACTGCGTTTGGTACAAGCTGGCGTACAGCCCACCCTGCGCCAGCAACGTGGCGTGATTGCCACTCTCCACAATCTGGCCCCGATCGATAACCAGGATCAGATCCGCCGCCAGAATCGTACTCAGACGGTGGGCAATGACGATGCTGGTGCGCTGCGTCATCACCCGGCTGAGTGCGTCCTGGATCAACGCTTCAGATTCGCTGTCCAGGCTGCTGGTCGCTTCGTCCAGCACCAGAATGCGCGGATTTTTGAGGATCACCCGCGCCAGCGCGACGCGCTGCTTCTCGCCGCCGCTCAGACGATACCCGCGCTCCCCCACAATTGTGTCGTAGCCATCTGGAAGCGCGGCGATGAATTCGTGGATGTTAGCGATCCGGCAGGCATCCTCTAGCTCCTCCTGGGTAGCGTCCAAACCGGCATAGAGCAGGTTGGTGCGGATCGTATCGTGGAACAGATAGGTCTCCTGCGTGACCATACCGATATGCGCGGAAAGGGATTCGAGCGTCAGGTCGCGCAGGTCGTGACCATCGATGCGGATGGCTCCCGCCGTTGGATCATACAGGCGCGGAATCAGATAGGTGAGCGTCGTTTTGCCAGCGCCACTCGGCCCAACCAGCGCTACAAGCTGTCCCGGCGCGGCCCGGAAGCTGACGTGATCCAGCGCCAGATCGCGCGCCTGGCTGCGGGGCGCGTCCGCCGCCGGCGCGCTCGGCGCTCCTTCTGCAGAGGTCTCCATACCAGAAAGAACGGCGGTGACATTATCCATGCGCCCATAACGCCGCACAGGGCTGAGGAGTTTTTCATCGCCCGTTTCATATTTGAAAGAAACGTTCTCGAAGGCAATCTCCCCGCGCACATCTGAAAGCGTCAACGCATCCGGCTTTTCAGGGATGTCAACCGGCAGATCAATGACCTCGAACACGCGCTCGAAACTCACCATCGATGTGGCAAACTCCACGGGCGCATTCGAAAGCCCTTGCAGCGTGCGGTACAGATTCCCCAAATACGACCCAAAGGCCACAATCGTGCCCACGGTAAACGCGCCACGGATGACGAAATACCCACCCAGCCCGTAGATGAAAGCCGTACCGAAGGCACTGATCAGACCGGTAATTGCCGAAAACACCGACCCGATCATAGTTCGCTGCACACCCAGATCGCGCACCTGTGCCGCGCGCTCCGCAAAACGATCGACTTCTAGCCGGCGGCGGCCAAACAGTTTGACCAACAGCGCGCCGCCGATGTTGAGCGTTTCGTTCATCATCGCGTTCATGCGCGCGTTGGCCTCCATCTGCTTGCGGGCCATGTCGCGCAGGCGGTTACCCAACAATCGTGCCGCCAGGATGAGCAGCGGCAGAATCACCACGCTGATCAACGTCAGCCGCCATTCAAGCGTCACCATGACCCCGAGAACCGCCACACCCTGGACAACCTCGGTAATGATGTTGACAATGGTGCTGCTGATAGCGTTCTGCGCGCCGATCACGTCGTTGTTCAGGCGGCTCATCAATTCGCCGACTTTGGTGTTGGTGAAGAAGCGCAGCGACATCCGCTGCAAGCTGGCGTACAATGCCACGCGCAGATCGTAAATCACGCCACTCCCTACAAGTGCGCTGAGGCGGCGCTGGATCACGTTGATGACGCCGTTCGAGACGGGGATGACCAACAGCACCGCCGCCAGCACAATCAAACGGTTGAGGTTTCCCGCCGGGATAGTGACATCGATCATATCCCGCATAATGAGCGGCGTCAGTAAGCCCACCCCGGTCTGTGCCAGGATCAACAGCAGCATAGCCACAATCTGCCAGCGGTAAGGTTTGGCATAGTGCAGCACGCGCTTGAGCAATGGCCAGGTTATTTTCGGCTTTTCGTCAGGGGCATGGATCAGCCCCCATCCGCCACGACGGAATCCCATACGCAAATGCCCTTTCTACCTGTATCATCTTTCCTCTTCGTCTGCCAGCTCCAACTGGTCGCCAGGCGTTTCTGTGCCATCTTGAGGCGCCTGGGACAACGCCAGCGCCTTCCTGTATAGCCTCCAATGCTGCGCCCCGGTAATCAAGCAACCAAATGCCCCGCCTGCCATAAACCAACTGCGCAAAAAGATCGCCTAACGCAGCAGGAACCTTTGGGGGACACGCTGCACGATTATAGACGCACAATGTTTTCGTGCAGCTAAAACACGAGCTCATAAGCGTTGAAACTATGCTCATACAGGTGGACAACGCCGAGACAGACAAATCCCATGCGTGTATAAAGACGGTTAGCCGCTATGCTGTTCACCACAGCCAGTAAGCGCATAGACTGGTATCCCTGCGGCTTCACATAATCAATCAGACAGTTCATTATATGCTCACCGATGTGTTGGCCCTGGTATTTAGGCGAAACGCACAGTCTTACGGGCACGCATGATTTCACATCCTTCCAACCAACGGGTTCGTCATCAAGGTCATCTGTTTCCAGCAATGACACTGCTGCTATGATTGTATTACCATCTTCGAGGACAAAGATGCGCTGCGATTCGATATCCTCATCCAGGAACACTCTCGTTGGATACTCTTCTGACCAATGCGAGGTGCCATTCTTTTCGCCTTCTACCACCACTTCACCATAAAGTGAAAATATGGCATCAGCCTGATCAGGCCGCGCTTTTCTAAATGAATACATATCACCCTGCCATATAATACACCACAGTGCAATTTTTCGTCAGCGGTTAAGTATAAGGGGAATGAAGTAAGGGTCAAGCAAAATCAGTAGATCGCAATGGGCCGGATATTAGATTGTAAAAGAGCCATTTTTAACCATACTTGGGCTTGGAAAAGCAAACCAAGGAGG
>JAFGSL010000690.1 GCA_016934645.1 Anaerolineae bacterium | reverse complement strand
GTGCCGTATATGACGTTGACGGCCCCGGCGTCCACGATGGTGGTCACATCTTCGTAGGGCACGCCGATGGCCAGGTCGGCGTAATTGTCGCTGTCAAAGCTCATCAGGTCGCGTGGCACCTCCGCTTTGGCGCCGACTTCTCCCTCCGGCGACTCCGGTTCCCCTGTTGCGCCGCCCACTACGTCGGCGCCGATTTCTTCCCCCGGTGGCTCAGGTTCCTGGGCGGAGACGCTTTTGCTACACATCTCCGCCTTCCACCCGCCACACGTGCACGATTGGCCGATCCTCATCCGCCTGTGGCTCCAGCACGTAGAGCAGGCCGCGCTGGTGGTCAAAGGCCGCCGCGCCGATAGGCGAGATGCTTCGCATCTCGCCTATCGGCGGAACTCACCTGGCCGTGCCAGATTTGCAGAACCGCCATTCTTGACAAGGCTACCAGCATATGCAGAAAACTGCGATGCAACCTGCGCGAAGCGCAGGCAAGCGCACGAAGGCACTGTCGGCTCCAGCGGGTGGTGCGACCCGTTCGCCCGAAACCGCCCTGCGGGACGGGGGCTGGGCGGCAAGGTCGCGTACAGTCCCGAATGGACTGTTGAGGCATCGTCATGGAGAACCAGCCCAACGGGCCGCGAGATAAGCCGCCCCCAAAAATGCTGCGGAGAGGCCGGAGGCGATGGGCGCGTAGCGCCGAGCCGGAGCCGCAGCACAATGAAAGCTCGCGCTCCATAGGCGAGACGCTCGCTGCGAGTGTCTCACCTTACGACTTGGGTCGACGTTACGTTTCTTCCTCGCCTACTGGTTCATTGCCTGTATAAATCTGCGCGGCATTACTCGTGTCTTGGTAGTCAAAATACACGGGTGTTTCGTTCCGAAGTATGGGGTGGTTTTCAGCCTAAGCTTGCTGCTCACGGGCCTCATCCAGGGATTTCCATTATTGTTGCTCTCGTTCGTTCTCTTTTATCCCGCCTCCGGCGCGTTTGTCAGCCTTTCCCAGGCTACGTTGATGGACGCCGATCCCGCCCGTCACGAGCACAACATGGCACGCTGGACGTTCGCCGGGTCGCTGGGCGTGGTGGCGGGACCACTGGCTTTGAGCGCGGTGGTGGCTTTGGGAGTAGGGGCGGCGCAATCGGTCAGTGTGATCGTCGAGGGAGCGTGCAATGATGTGAAAATCAAGAAAATACTCCGGTAATCATGTGCGCCGGGGAAAGTCTGCTGTACCAAGCCTGGGTCCTTGATCTGATCCTGCCGGTTCGCCAACTGTTGCTTCGTGTCACAGAGGAATGGTGCATCTCCATTGTACTATCCGTACCGGTGGTGACTGGAGATCAAGATGTCGTTGCGAAAAATGTGATATCCCCAGAGCGCCTAAAGTACATAAAAACCGGGCGGGGTGTACTCACACCCCGCCCGGTGGATTTATGAGAAACCGCAATTACGGTCTATTGCGATGGGCAGACACGGCTCTGGTACGGTCCATCGGGCTGCGAGGGAACCATCCCATCCGGCAGGCCGATGGTGACGTGGCTGGTGGCGTTGCTGGTGAAGTTCTGCACGATGAAGGTGAGTGTCAGCGTGCCGTCGCCGTTATCCGTGGCTCCACCGAAGTAGAAGCCGAAGTAACCGTTCTCGTCCATCACCGGCTCCCCGGAGGGCAGTGGCGAGGTGAAGTCGGCTTCGAGCGTGACGATGCCCACATTTTGACCGGCCTTGGCCTCCATCTGGATTGCCGTGAGCGATGCAGCCTCTTCGGCAGTGAGTGTGATCTTGTACTCGTCCGACTCACCGTTCTTGATCTCCGTCCCCGACTGGTACTCGAACTTGATGCCGTAGAACGGGTTGTTCGTCATCTTCTCCACGCCGTAGTTGTTCAGGCGCAGTTGGCAGGCGTTGGGATCAGGCGTGGGCTCGGGCGTTGGCATTGGTGGCTCTGGCGGCACTGGCGCTTTGGGCATATTTTTGTGTTCGGGCGGCTGCTTGTCGGGCGGGATCACCGTGATGTAGTCCTCGCAGACGCTGTCGCCAGCATCCTCACCGAGCAAACCGTTGTTGATCTGGTCGCCGATGTCCTTGGCGCGCTCCAGGGCTGGATCGTCTGGGCTGGTGGCGTTGAAGATGATGGTCTGCGCCTCTTCCAACGCCTCCATCAGTGTGCCCTCGAAGACGCCGCCCGCGACGTTAAGCTCCACCACTGTCGTCGGACCAACTTTGCCGGAGCCGAGGTTGAGCCAGGTCGCCAGGTTCTGCTGCAAGGCTCGCGCCATCATCGACTGCTCATCGCCCGGATAGTCCTTCTTACTGCGCTGTAGGATCACTTCCGCCTCTTCCAGCGTCAGGGGGACGGCGTTGGCGATCGGTTCGGGATCCATCAGGGTAGCGTTGAGGCCGCTACGGTAGAGCGGGCTGGCGTTGGCGACGTTCTGCAACGCCCATGTCAAGGTCTCCAGGCTCTCCTGCACGCCGTTGGTGCGCCCGGCCAGGACCTTGCTCACGTTGTTTTTCCAGTAGCCGATGGTGCGTGGGCAGTTGCCCTCGGGCCACGGGGGGGGGCCACAGCCATCTTCGGCATCACAGATTTCGTAGCTGGTGCGGATGAAGATAAGGTTGTGTATATCTAGCCCAACGATGTGGAACGTATATCGTCCAGCCGGAAGCTCGCCATCCGTATATAACATATCTGGCTGCGTTGCAGGATCATTGCTGATGGAGAATCGCTCCCACTCCTCCGTGCCCGATGGCTCGTCGTCGGTGAAGATCGGCTGTCCATTGGGGTCGATGATCTCGTACCAGACTGCTGGGTCACGGCGGAAAAGTGACGACCACGAATCGTCAGCGGGAGCACCTTTTCCCCCTTGTCCTTCTGGAACAGTTACACTGGGGTCAGCCCACATAGGGATGCCATCTGTGTTAGGGTCATCGGTATCCAGTGCTACGGTTGTCGAGGTGCCCCGGTCAAAATCCCCATTCCAAATCTCAAGATAAGTGGTGCTGTTGGGCAGGTAGAAATGGAAATTCCATTCGCCAGTGTAGGTAGAAGGTCCCAAATTAAACAGACCTTGGTTTTGTGGATGCAGAAGGTAAAGGTCGTTTATATTTACTGCCTGCCCAACAACTGCAAAACTAGCGTTCGTTAAATCGTCTCGCCCCTCACCTGTATCATTGCGTCCTGTGCTAAGGTAAGCATTCGAGCGCAGCTTGAAGGCATTGCCACCTACATCTTGCGTGGGTTGTGTTACTTCAAGACGATAGAAATAGTGTCCGCTCGGCGATTTAGCTCCTGCTTGATTGTCTATACTGGCTGAGTACCAGGCATTGTTGGACATATCGTTCGACGAGGCTGTCCAGAAAGGCGTTTCTGGGCCACCGTTGTTCTTCAGTGGATCGAAGAAAAGGCTATATATCGTTTCGGTCTGTACATCATCCCAGTTGCCGCTCCGGTAATTCATATTCCCATTATTATCTTTGCCGGCATCGCCATCAAAAACATCCAATGTAAATGAAGTGTAATCCGCTGGAACGCTGATCCACACCACAACCTTGGCTCCTGCGAAGGTTGCCATGTCCTGCCCTGAAATGAGCAAGAACTTACCGTCATTTTCTGCACAGGTGGGCAGACAAGTGTACCCTCCTTCGGGCGCAGGATAGGGTTCTGGAGGCGGCACTATTACCGTGCCTGTTCCGGGAATTAGATTCCACCAATTTGCCAGTTGTCCCACGATGACGACAACCAGCGCCAACGCCAGAACACCGGCGATTGTGCGTTTGCCGGTCTTGCTGTTGAACCAACGACTGAACTTAGACATTTCGATTCTCCTTTCTTGAAAATGATTAAGATTTCTGAGCTGTATCCGTTCTACTCCTATAGTCGCCGTGATGGGGCGGTATAGGTCGCGAGTTTTGGTTTTTTACCGCAGAGTTCGCTGAGAACGCAGAGAGTTTCATAGTATCTCTGCGGTTCAAACATTTTCTGTTCATCGATAGTTTGTGGCTGACTTCACCGCCTTCGCCTGAACCAGGCAATGATGAGCGCGAGGCCCGCGCAGGCTGCCAGCGCGATCGCGACGGTCCCCGCTTTTCCCACCACCGTCCCCGCGACCGGAACGCCGCCGGAGGGCGCGACCAATGCCGCGACGACGGCGACGACGGCCAGCGCAGCGACTGCCGCCCACGCTCGTTGGCGGGTGGACACCTTGAGCAATCCAGTAAACCGTTCGCGCCAGGTGAGCGGTTGCTGCTCCCATTCCGCTGCGACCCGTCGCCGCACTTGACGGCGCAGGTTCTCCGGCGGCGGGTGTGGTGCCAGCGTCCGTGCCAGCAGCGCCTCCACCCGCGCGTTCACCCCCTGATCGGTGTCTTTCTCTTGATCTATCATGATCTCCTCAAGATAAGTCCAAAGTCACAAGTCACAAGTCAAAAGTCGAAAGTCTGAATGCGTTGTTAAGGGTTCGTAAAAATATAACTTCCCGCATTTTATGCTCAAAGCCCCGTCCGGGGCGCTCGCGCGGGAGCTTATTCTTTTACAGACCCTAAGTATTGTGTCGATGATCGATATGTGCTCGGGCCGGTCTCTGACCGTGCCCGCGGTGGCTCGGTCTGGAGACCGGCCACAGCAAAGCGGTTACTCCCACACTCCCACACTCCCACACTCCCTTACTCTTCTTCGCCCAACGCTTCTGTCATCGCCGCCATAGCCCGCCGGTAACGGGATTTGGTCGCTTCCAGCGAGAGACCTAGCGCGTCGGCGACGTCCTGGAAAGGCAAACCCTCGGCAAAACGTAAAAGCAGCACTTCCTGATAGTGATCCGGCAGCCGTCGTAATGCCATACGCACGAACATGTGTTCCTGCCAGGCATTCTGTTCTGCCATGTCGTTCATCTCCGGATCGAGTTCCACTGTTCCCGGTTGTCGACCGCGTTGGCGGTAGTAATCAGCAACCTTATGCCGCGCGATGGCCGAAATCCACGTGCGGAACGCTGCCTTTGCCCGGTAGCGTTGGATCGCCTGCACTGCCGCGACGAAAACCTCCTGTGTCACGTCGTCCACGGCCTCCGGCGGTAGCAGTGCGCGCAAACGGTTGTAGACCACCGGAAGGTAGCGATCGCACAGCACGTCGAAGGCCAAGCGATCTCCACCCCGCGCCAGGTGCGCCAGTTCTTCATCGGGCCGTGTGTTGAATGGTTCGCTCATCTTTATAGTCGCTAGAAAAGGATAAAATGGGTCGGAGAATTAAGAGTTAGGAGTTAGAAATTGGGTATATATGCTACTCGCCACTCGCCCTCGCTCCTCGCCATTCATATCTTACTATAACCCAAGAATGTAAAACTTACAAAAGCATTACGGTTTGGGCGTTGGCACGTTAAAACCATTGGAAAGTTCGAACGATGAACGTGGCGGCGATTTCCAAATCGCACTTTTGGGGCGCTAAGGAGCGCGAAATGGATTTCGCGGCTACGAGAACGTCAAAAGCATTGAGGGCGACGCATCGTCGCCCTCAATGTTCTTTTTGCGTATCGTGAAAGGGGATTGCAGATTGGGTTAGCCCAATCCCTAATCCCTAGTCCCTAGTCCCGTCCCGTCACACTCCCTCATTCGTTTATTCAAATATCATCCATAATCACATTCGTGGTCGGCTCCGGCACACCTAACACCAGGTCATACGGCTTGCGGCACCAATAGGCTTGCGTTTTAGGTTGCCACACAGCGACTGTTTTCCCGCCACATAGATACTTCACCACAGGTCCCTGTTCAGTTGACAACGTCATATGCGTGAAGGACGGGCGCCATAAACGGCGGACAAGGCCACTGGCGCGTAGCCACTGGTATGGCGCGCGGCCTAATGCCAAAAGATGATGCCGCAGACGCACATAGTGCCTCCATACCTGACCGGCGAATCCACTCCAAACAGCATAACACTTATCGCCGCGCTGTACTTGTGTTACGCGGCCGAGCAACTGTGTAGGATGGACAATAGTTGCGTCCGGCAAAGCGAGAGCATCCCCCTGTGTAATTACGCCATCTTCCACACAGGCTGTGACACGGTGTACGACAGTCGTGTGTGCTCCCCTGTCGGCCGAAGTCCGGCAGAAAACAACCACATCCCCGATGCGTAATTGCGACAGAACAACAGGAACTACAAGGAGCAGATCGCCATGGCGGAAAGTGCCCGCCATACTACTTCCTTGGTACCGGTAAACAGTAGACACTTCTCCAACAATTATTCAATATAATGGTGCGCCACCGTCACCACAAGCTCCAGTTCCAGCAAACTGACCATCAGTACATGGATAACCTTGCGCACTAGTGCCATTGCTACACTCGCTATCTGCAGAAGAGCCACTAGGATTACAGGCGGCCCCATAGGCGATAGAGGCCGGTCCGAGATCAAGTATTTCAGGTTTTACATATTCGATCTTCATATCCAGACTTCCTTCTTCTTTATTCATAATACCCTCCACATCAAATACAGAATATTATCTTAACCCCATCGCATTGCTTAATATGTCCGGTGTTCGCGGTGAAAGGTCGAAATAAAACGCATAACCGGGTATGTCCCGGGCTATGCTCGCCAGACTGACAAAAGCACGCCGTTTGACGGTAAGTGATTCGCCCGGCCAATAGAAAACTTCAAAAAAGGCACTGGTCAGATAACGACATCGTGTTACAGGCTCCACGCTTTCTAGCTTGGGCTCAGGTGCCTGATATAAACGGAAAATAGCTCGCAACGGCACAGATGGCGATACTGCGAGATCCTCCTCGGTAGAGGCTACAAGACTTATGGGTAAATAGGCATCTCCTTTGACGACCTTCCATCTCCCGTTTGATTGAGGTGTGATATACACTTTATCTTCGGCAAAAACCTCCATATAAGGACTTAAAAGGCGCAGCATCGCGGATTTCCCTGTGCCAGAAGGTCCCAGAAAAAGCAAGGCCCCATCCTCATTGTACGCACACGATGCGTGAAGAGCAAGGATATTCTTTGTACTATCGAGATCTGGTATCATACTCAACTATCTCCACGTAACCGCCCCGCTGGAAACTCTCCGCGCTCGAATGCTTCAGCACACAAAGCTGTTGGCACGACCAGGTGACCTGTAGCTTCGTAGTTATTCGCCACGCAATAAGTCAAGCAGTGGCCTGCGTGGATACATTGCCCGCACACGCCTGGATACGGCTCGTCCAACTCGCGGCGCAACTGCTGTAACATAGGGTTGTGCATCCACACATCTGACACGCTTTTGTCGCGCAGGTTACCAAAAGCCAACTCCGGAATTGTCCTCCCGATGCCACATAAGGCCATCTCGCCGGAACCGAGTAAGCCCAGGATGTGGCGGACATGGCACATGCCGTTGTTCCCGGCGTGGATCAGCTCACTCACCGTGTACAGCGCCAGCGGCGTGGAGAGGATCAGGCGAATCGGCGTGCGACTTTGCAGCTCGCCGCGGATCCAGTGCGCAAGGGCCATCGTTTCCTCGAAGTCCAGTGTTTCGCCGTGCTCGTGCATCGCGATGCCGCGCCCGGCATGCGTCACGGGGTTGAATTTCACCGAGCCCGCGCCCAGGGCCACGGCCATCTGCACCACGTCTTCGACATACTGCACGTTGCCCTTGTACACGCTCATAATGATCTGAGGCCGGTAACCCACATCCACCAGGTGTTTCAGCCCACGCACAGCAGCATCGAAGCTGCCAGGGACACGGCGGAAGGCGTCGTGGACGTCGGCGTTGGGGCCGTCCAGGCTGACCGAGACGAACCACAACTTCGTTTTCTCCTTAAGGTGCCGGGCCAACGCTGCGTCGATCAGCGTGCCGTTTGTTTCCATGGTAAGGGACAACCCTTCTGCTGTCAAGTAATCGGCGATCTCGACAAATTGCGGGTGCAGCGTTGGCTCACCGCCGGTGAGTTTGGCGCTGTGCAGGCCAAGCGGCTTGGCTTGTGTCACGGCCTTACGCAGCAGATCCAGGTCCAGGCACTCGCCGGGATCGGGTTTGCCGTTCACGAATCGCGGTGCGATCCAGCAGTGGCGGCAGTGCAGGTTGCAGCCGTCCGTCAGGTAGAGGTAGAAGGAGGTGAGCGGGGGGACGCCTTCGGGCAGGTTCAGGGCTGGCGCATCCGGGCTGGGTGCTTCCTCGGGGAGGGGATCACATACGGTCATAGATTACCTCAACAACTTCCATTAAGTCTTCATAATCGGCGCTGCTATGGGTATCCCAAAACTTCCAGAAAGCTTCAAGCGTGTTAAAGTTCTCAGGCAGCGGCTCTTTCACAATATGTTCATTTGCCATAGCTTCTCCGTTCTTTTTGATCCATATG
>JAFGSL010000689.1 GCA_016934645.1 Anaerolineae bacterium | reverse complement strand
GCCCACCGGCAGTTCGTAGCCGGGGCGGCGCGGATTGCCGTACCCTTCGGAGCGCAGGATGACGCCTTCCTCGGTCCCGGCCATGGTGTCACTGATGAAGCGCCCAGTGTTGTGGCCGAAGTACGTCTGGCTGATCTTGACGCAGCTCAGTTCCGCTTTCCCGTAGACGAGCGAGAACAGCCGCGTGGTGTTGCGGAACGCGGACGCACTCAACCGCCCGCGCCGCGCGCGCCAGATGCCATTCAGTGGCAGAGAGAGCGCGAAGTCGTCAGGCAGCATAGCATCTGGGGGAGCCGGATCGCCGTACTTGAGCAAAGGGTAGGCCAGCCACAGGAGATGACTTGCCGGTGCGTCGCTCTTCTCCCAGAACCTCTGCGCAGCCCGCACGTAAACTGGATTTGGTCGCAGCGCGTTGAAGAGCAGGTAGCAGTGCGCCAGACCGAGCGGGACGGTGCGCGTCCCGTAGTCCTGGCGGCGCGATAGGCCCGTTTCGGCGGTCCCGTCGGCGTGGAGGAAGCGCAGATCGAGGTCGAGATTGCGCGCGACGGCGTCCAGCGCCGCCGGGCAGTCGCGGCGCTCGGCGATGAGCAACCACGAGCGGTCGTTCACCGCGTCGTAGACGCCGATGCTGCGCTCGATGAACAATCCCTCCGCATCCACGTCGATGCATTCGGCGAGATAGGCGTCCACTGTCGCCGCCACATCCAGATCGGGGAAGAGCGCGTGCGCCTGCACCAGCGCCGACGCGATCACCCAGCGGTGGTTGGGCGTGTGGAAACCGCCGGTCAACATCCCCGCGACGGCGCGCCGCACGAACTGTTCCAGCTTCGCCAGTAGCGTCTCCCACGCTGAGCCAGCAGCCCCACGCAGCCGTGCTACCTCAATCACAGCGCAAAGCTGCTGCACCACAAAACCGGTATCCGGCGCGGAGTCGTAGTTGACGGAGAGCAGATCGATGTTGCCGCTGGGGCGTTGCGCCCGCAGCATGAAGTCGGCGGCCTGCGCGGCGCGGTTCATGCGGGAATTGTCGCCCGTCCCCAGCGCCAGGTATGCGCACGCGACGACGAAATGCGCGGAGTAGATCGCGTCGGCGATGCCGTAGTCCGGGTGAACCAATCCACCGCACTGCGGATGCGCGGGATCGATGATCTGGTAGTGCTGCAGATCGTCGATATGAGTGACCAAACCTTCTAAAACCGATGCAAGTTTCAGTCCTTTCACTGCACCTCCTGAAGATCAAACCACGAATCTACACCAATCTTCACGAATTAAAAATACAAGATTAGTGCAAATTCGTGAAGATTCGTGGTAAAGAAATTAAGGTCGCAAGATCAAGCTGGTGACGCTCAGTGGCGGCAGGAGAAGCGCGCCGTCCGCCTCCATCGCGGTCGCGCGCTCGTAAGCCCCTTCGGCTGTTGTGATCGCTCCGACGATCGTCGCCGGCAGACCGGCAAGGCGTATCGCTTTATCCATCCGGTTGTCATTCAGAAGAATCACAGTGTATGTCCCATCAGGACGCGCGAAAACCAGAGAAAGCACCCGGGCGTCATCCGGCTGGCTTTCCACCAACACTGACTGAGCAGGAATATAGTTGGTGAAGTGCTTGAACACGTAGAACATCGGGTAGCGCTCGCCGTCCTTGCCCACCGCGGCATCGTTGCCGAGAATCGTCCACAGATAAACGCGACTGGCGTGGCTCCAGGCGATGGCGCGGTAGAAGCTCTTGCCGTACTCCCACGATGAGCGCCACGTCTGCGGCGCGATACCGATGCGCGTATCTTGATAGCCCGTCTCCGTGGCCCACACCGGTTTGCCGTATTGCTGCGCCGCTTCCCAGATCGCCTCGTAGTTTTTACGATCCACGCTCCACCACGTGTGATACGAGACCGCGACCGTGCGCTCACGAAGAACATCGTCCGCGAACCAGCCCTCAATCCAGGGGACGTTGTTGGTGGGTGCGTGGAGGTTCGGCGCGTGGAGCATCACGTTTTCCAAGCCGAAGCGGTCGAACTGATCCAGCACAACGTGCCCCGCGTCACGCAAGGCTTCCGGGCTTGGGTACTTGATGCCGGCCTCGATGTCCGGCTCGTTTTGCACCTCGGCGAAAGCGATGGGCACACCGTGATTCTGCATGTTCAGGATGTACGCGGCGATGGATTCCCCAAGCTCCGGGTAAAGCTCCGGCGGAATTTGCCGAGGCTTGCCGCTCGCCAGCCAATCCGTACACGTCTCACACCACTCGGAGACACCGCCGAAGTCCCACACACCGACGCCCACTTCGATGCCGCGTCCGTGCAGGTACTGCGCAAAGGGCACATCGTGGTTGTTGATGATGTCGTTCACCGTGCCGAACCCGTCCCAGTTGATGGTGTACGGGTCGTCGTTGTCGTTCGCCGTCTCCCACCACCCCAGCCACGGCGCGAGGCGGATGTAGGCGATGTCCAGCTCGTCGAAGACGAACTTCACGGCTTCCCAATCCCAGCCGATATCGTTGGCATACGGGAAGGCGTAGCTATTCGCACCGATGCCATCCAGCGTCTGGTAGGTGATCGCCGGGTCAATAGCGATGTTGACCACCGCGGGCGTAGGCGTGGGTGTAGGCTCCGGCGTGGCTGTCGCTTCAGGCACAGGCGTCATCGTTGGTGTGGGCGACGGCGCCACCGGCGTAGCACACCCCGCGAGGACAACGGCCAGCAAAATCAGGGCTACCACCTTACAACTCATAAACCACCATCCCAATGATCATTGATGCAACCCAAACAGCGATAAAGACAATCAGGTACGGCATCGTGAAGCGTTCATCTCGCACAACTTCGTCTTTTTCCAAAAGATAGTGATACGCCACAATCGCTTCACCGATCCCCATCAACAGCAAGCCGATGCTGAGCCATTGCCCCCACAGATTTTGGCGGAGATACGGCCAGAAAAGTGAGCACACGGTCCCCACGGCGATAACGGCGAAGGCCAGCGTCGCCACAAGTTGCTCGCGGGTTGGGCGTGAGGTCGTCACCGCCAGCCAGGCAATGGCGATCCAGATCGCAACACCATCCACCAGGAACGCATCCACCGCGAACGAGGCAGCGCCCCTCCCGGACAACTGCGCGCCCGCAGCCCACAGCGGACCATCGATCAAGGCCAGCAACGCCACACCGAGCGAGGTCGCTGGGCGACTATAATGCACGATCACCGCAAGATAGACAGCGACAACGACGATCCCACCCAGGAAAATCAGGAACGGGGATCGATGCCCGTAGGTCGCCAGTGTCACACCCGTCGCCCAGGCCGGCAACAACGCGAGATAGATGAGGTGCGCTTTATCCAGGAAAGCAAGCGGGCACGGGAGAGACATCACGTCACGCAAAACTTAGACAAAGGTGAAAGGATCGCCAACCGGCACGTGCGTGATGGGCAAATCCGGGAAGCGCTCGTGCAGCCAGTCGACGAGATAGGCCATGCCCGGTTCCTCGCTGTTGGCGTGGCCCACGACGATGAGCGCCAGCTTGCGGCCCTGGGCTATGGCGTCGCGTACATACTCGCAGGTTTCCCACTCGTGGATTTCGCCGGTGACGAGCACATCCATTTCCTGTCCACTCATAAAGTTAATCTGCCACGTCCCGCCCGCCGCGCCGACCATCAGCCCCACACGGCGACACGGCATCGCCAAGTCGCCCACCACGCGCACAGTCCCGACGCCCAATTTCGCCTTCAATTCCGCCACCAGCGCTCCTACAGACGTCTCCGGCAGCGTGAAGAGTGGCATGTCGGCGTCCGGCAGATAGGCTTCCCAGCCCAGCGCCTGCACAACACCGGTGGTGATGCCATCCGGTTGGTGCATATGCCAGTGATCGTGGAAGCGCCACACAACGATAGCGTGCTCGTCCAGCAAAGCGCGCTTGGCTAGGTAGACGGGATCATCCGCCAGCCACTCCGTCTCATCCAGGTGGTTGTAGAAGGTCGGTTCGTGGGTGATGATGAGATTCGCGCTCAGTTCCGCCGCACGTTGGATCACAGCGTAGCTGGCGAGGAACGTCGTCACGATGCCGGTCACAGATTGCGAAGGATCGCCGGACTTGACCGTATCCACGGTGTCCGCCAGCGGCGCGCCGGGAATATCCTGTAAAATTCCGTCAATAACATCCTGAATCGTGGTCATCTTCTCTCTCCTGCAACACCGGTTGATGGTAAAAGCCTGATGAGTTCTTGAAGTACATCTTCCACCGTCTTGTCCGCCGTTTCGATACGGGTCCCATAATCGACGCGTGAGACAGCGCCATAAACAGCGGCTGCCGCATCTTCGCCATAGACGAGCGCTCTTTGCGCGTCTCGCGCAATACACACGTCCAATGGCGCGTGCAATGTGAACACATAGTGTGGACCCTGAACAGTTTCCAGCAAGTGTGTGATCTGGCGTTCGTAATAGAAATTGCCGTCGAACACCACGGGCATGCCCTCGTTAAGAGCGTCTGCTGCCTGAGGCAACACCAGTTCATTGACTTTGACAAAGTTCTCTACGGGTATGTACTCCCCTTCGACAATATCAAGCCCGTTTTCGGTCATCACTGTATCAACAGACACATACATCGCACCGAGACGCTGAGCCAAAGCACGCGCGATGGTCGTCTTCCCCACCCCAAGTGGCCCACGGATTATCACGGAATAGGACTGTGTTGAGTTACTCATCTTGAGTTATCCCTAGCGATATCCTCTGTAAACGCCGTCAAACGGCTAAGGTAAGGTTGCAGCGCAGGGAAAAGATGCCGGTAGACCTCCGCATACAGCCGTGAGTAAAACCCGTGACGCTCCTCATCAGGCCTGAACGGTTCCGGCGCGATACGCGTCATCGCCTGCGCTGCCGCGCGCGCATCGGGGAACAACCCCGCGCCGGTCGCTGCCAGGATACCTGCGCCGAGGGCGGCTGCGTCGGTCACGGCGGCGCGGTAGACGGGCTTCCCCGTCACATCCGCGATGATCTGGAGCCAGCACTCGCTCTTCGCACCGCCGCCCATCGCCACGTAGCTTTCGATGGGTTGTCCGAGCGCCGCCGCCACGCCTTCGGTGTGCAGCCGCTGCTCGAAAGCAATGCCTTCGAGGATCGCCCGGTACAGATGCACCCGCGTGTGGATGCCGCGCCATCCCACAACGATGCCACTCGCAGCGGCGTCCCAATACGGGTTCATCGCCGAATTCCAGTAGGGGACGAGCATCAGGCCCTCCGCGCCCGGTGGGATGTCAGCAATCGCCTTATCATACACCATCTCAGCGGTTAGGTCGTTGGGTGGTTGGGTGGTTGGGTGATTCGCAGATTTGTTGATTTGCTGATTTGCTGATTTGTCGATCTTTTCCACAAACCACGACACCGTATAAGCACCGCCGAGGAGTACCGTCTCCAGGCTGTAACTGCCGGGGACGGCGCTGACCATCGTACGAAAAGCGCGATCAGTCACATAGACATCCGCGTGCGTTCCGGAGACGACGGACGTACCCAGGTTCAGATACGCCTGTCCCGGTTGGGTGATGTTCACACCCAAGCCACCCGCCTGCCCATCCCCAACGCCCGCCACAACGGACAGTCCGGCGGGTAAACCGGTGAGCGCGGCGGCTTCGGGAGTCACCGTCCCCAGCACCACACCGGGGGGATAAGCTTTCGGCATCTGCGCTACGTCCACGCCGAGGTAGGCCAGCAAGTCCGCGTTCCAGTCATGCGTACGCATATCGAACAGGCCGGTGGGATCGGCGCAGCCCCACCCCGTGCGCGCGTGGCCGGTCAGCCTGTAGATGAGGAACGCGGCGACATCCAGGTATTTCGCCGTGCGGGCGAAAACGTCGGGTTCGTGCGCCCGGAGCCAGGCGATCTTGCCCAGGGTTAGATTGCCGGAGAGCGGCTTGCCGGTTTCGCGGTGGATGCGCTCCGCGCCGTACTCCCGGTCGATGTCGGGCAGCAACTCGCGGGCGCGCTCGTCCATCCACACGATGGCGGGGCGCAATGGCGCGCCTGTTTCATCCACCGAGACGAACGTCTCGCGCTGCGGGGCGATGCATAGGGCAGCGATACGGGATGCATCGACATGAGAGACCGCCGCGCGTACCGCCGCCACGCACGCCTCCCACCACGCTTCTGCAGGCTGCTCGTGCCACGCCGGATGCGGCATTGACAAAGGCAGCGCGGCGCGTCCCTCGGCGAGGGCCACGCCGTGCATGTCCCACACGATGGCTTTGCACGCGGTTGTGCTGCTGTCAATGCCTAGAAATAAGTCGCGGATCACAGCGGCTCATTACCCAGATCGGCTAACACATCTTCGGGCGTCATAACCCGGACCAGCGCCGACAAACGATCCAACTGCTGTCGATCGCGGGTAATCAACGTAGCGCCGTAACGTCGCGCGACGGCGGCATAGACTGCATCCGCGCCGCGCAAGCGAGCATGCACGCCTAACTGGGCCGCCAACTCAGCCATAGCATTATCCAGGGGGATCCATAATTGCCGCGGCAAGGCCTGGATGCCACGGGTCAATTCCAGGGCAAGGCCGGCATCATCCAGAACACGCGCGATAGCGGCCGCAACTTCAACCAGCAATAAAGTCGGTGAAAAGAACGGTTGCTGCATCACCACGAGACGTTGCAGACATATCTGGCTTTCCGTACTACCGGCCTCGCTTGGATTAAGGGCGTTAATATGGACGCTGGCGTCTATCGTAAACATCGCATCTAGCGCCGGATTTCATCCAATAGCGATTGCGTCGTCGTGGCTTGGGGCCACCGTTGACGCACAGCATCTGCCACTTGCGCATACGCATCCCATCCCTGCGCCGCGCCTTGTTTGCCGATATCCAAAATTGCCTGCTCCACCGCAGCAGCATCCACCGGCAACATCACCGCCACCGGCTGCCCCTGATAGGTGATGATGTATTCTGTTTTTTCTTCACGAATCCGGCGCAACACTTCGGCTGTCTGTTGACGTAACTCACGCACACCAATCATCGTCATTTTGCACCTCCGATGTTACACAATCGTATCTCATATGTGTAACCATTATAGCACGTGTTTGCCAATTTCACGCATTGACACAGGTTACGCCGATTGCTGTCGGATCTAACGGAGCTGCCGCTGTGATCACCACCTCCCGCGTCTCGCCCGGCAGCAGATCGAAGTAGTTGTCTGACGGCAGCGCGCCCTCCGGCAACGTGAAATGGACAGCGTGGGCGTAGCTATCCGCACTGATCTGAACAACGTTTTGCCACGCGCCGTTCGTGATACGTGATGCATGATGCGTGATTTGTAGTTTGCAATGTCCAACCCGTAATTTGCGGTAATCTACAGCGCGGAAGATAGCTGGGGCAATGTCAGGCCATTCCGGGACGCGGGCAATCCACAAGCCGCAGGTGGGGTCGAGGTCGCCGCGCGGGAAAACGAGGGCTTCGGTGCGCGCCGATGACGCAGCTTGCACGCGAACCGTGCGCAGCTTGCTCAAACTGCCTCCCAGGCTGAGATAGCCATACTCGAGATCGAAGGCCGCAGTCTCAAAACCGTCATTGGCGATGATGACGCGAATGGCCTCGTCTCCGGCGGGGCGCAGGATGAGACGCAGCGGGGCATACGTCCGCCGCACGAAGTACCACGCCGGTTTGCGACGCAGGTCGTAATCGACGATCGTCCAGCCGACCTCGCCCCAGCAGTCTTCGTACATCCAAAAGAGATTGCCGCCGCACTTGGGGTTGGCGTGCATCGCGTCCAGCGCGTAAGTGTACATCATCCCCTGAACCAGACCGCTGTACAGCAAATAATCATCTGGCGAGAGTGTATCGGGATCGGCATAGTGCTTGCGGATGCCCGCATCGACCGTATTTTTCTCGAAGGTGTTGTTGTGATGCTGCCACACTTTTCCCTGGCGGTCGAAGGGCGCGCCGTCGAGGTAGGTCAGCACAGTGTCCTTGCCCGGCGCGCCGATGTAGCCAAACTCGGAAACGAAGCGCGCGGTACAGGCATCGTAGGTTTCCGGCGTGATGCGCACCTGCATGTCGGGATTCATCGTGCCCTCGCCCCAGTAGTGGCAGTCACCCACGTCATAGGCATTGGGCTTCTCGCCGCCGTAGGGAGAACTGTTCCAGTAGGGGATTTCCGGGCAGTTGCGTTGCACCACGGCGGGCAGGATGTAGTTGTAGACGCGCGCCCCGCCGCGTGTCTTTTCTTTCCACCAATCGCGGAAGCCCCAGTGATTCTCGTTGTTGCCGCACCACAGCGCGAGGCTGGCGTGACGGCGCAGGCGGCGGGTTTGGTAATCGGCCTCTTTCTCCACTTCTTCGCGGAACCACGCCAGGTGATCGGGATACGGGGCGCAGGCGAACATGAAGTCGTGCCAGAGCAAGATGCCGTAGCGGTCACAAGCATCATAGAAGGCGTCGCGCTCGTAAAGGCCACCACCCCAGATGCGCAGCATATTGAAGTTGGCATCGTGGGCTTCACGGATGAGGGTGTCGTACTTTTCATCACTCACACGGGCGTAGAGCGCGTCGGCGGGAATCCAGTTCGCGCCTTTGGCGTAGATTTTCTTGCCATTGACGACGAAGGCGAAGGTGTCATCGGTGTCCAATTCGATGAAGCGGATGCCGTAGTTGAAAGTCTGGTAGTCGATAGTCCCGTAGTCGCTAGTCTGATCGTCGTCAATCGGATGGTCGTCCATCAGGAGAATTGCTTCGACTTTGTAGAGGTGTTGGTCGCCGAGGCCGTTGGGCCACCAGAGTTGGGTGTCGGGTATGGAGAGGCGCAGTTCGACGTAGGTGAGGCCTGATCGGAGTAATGCCTTCGTTTCGGCGCGGAATTGGCGACCCTGCACATCAGTGAAGATGACTTTGATCGTGCCTTCTTTCGTCTTATAGTAGTGAAACTGATCCACAGTGACCGTGGCGTAGACGAGGACTTCATCGCCGTGCCGCACCGGGCGCAACACCACGTCGCGGATGCAGGCCGTCGTCAGCAAGCGCAACGTTATATCGCCGCCGATGGCGGTGGTAGGCGTGCGCGGACTCCAGTCCCAGCCCCACGAGTACTGCGGTTTGCGGGCGAAGGTACGCCGCGGTTCGCCGCGTTCCGGGCGACCATTGCCTGCCTCGGTGCCAGGACGGACACCGTCGCACGAATCCACATCCGCTTCGGTGACGTGTTCCACGCCCGCTGTGAGCCGCACGAGTAGCACGTTCTCGCCGTCACGCAATCCAGTCTTCACGTCGCGCACAAAAGGTCGGAACGCGCTTGGATGGCTGCCGATGTGCGCACCGTTGAGGAAGATTTCGGCATTGCAGTCGAGACCGTGCATTTCCAGTTCCACTACGTCCGCATCCTGCCAGCCATCGGGCACGACGAACGTCCGGCGGAACCACCACGAGCGCGTTTCCGTCCACGTGCTGTCGAAGCTGTTAAGACCGAGCAACGGTTCAGCGATGCGACCCGCGTTCATGAGACCCTGATGTATATCGCCAGGAACGGGCTGGGCCATCCAGCCATCTTCGAGATGTGAAAGCTTCCGTGCGTTGGCAAGAGAGTAAGTTAGGATTTCATCAAGCAGTTGCCAGGCGCCGTTCAGCGAGAGGATTTTGTGCATACCAGTGATCTCCTTCACATCGTTACGGTATTGATCTTCACCGTCATCATAGTGCGCGCTCCGGCATTGTCAAGAGAATGGCACTTGACAAATCGCAATATGTAATTAAAATACTTACATATATGAGTGCGAACAGTCAATTCACGACAATGGTTCACGTGCTGACTTTACTGGGCAAAGCCGACCTTCCACTTTCTTCAAGGTGGATCGCCGGCAGCGTCAACACCAATCCGGTAGTGATCCGGCAGATCGTAGGACGGCTGCACGAGGTTGAGTTAGTCGATACGCTTCCAGGAAGCACAGGCGGAACGATTCTGAAGAAAGATCCGGCGCAGATCACCCTGAAGGACATCTACCGATTGACCAAAAACGAGACGTTTTGCGGGTTGCATCCCAACGAACCCAGTCCTTACTGTCCGGTGGGTCGCAACATTCAAGCGGTCTTGATCGAAGTTTTTGATCAGATGGACCAACTGGTCGAAGGTGCTCTGGGCGACATCACGATCGCCGACATCATTGCGCAGGTCTCGCAGAGAGAAGCTATGCGTACGCAAGCACAATAGGACAGTGATGAAGGTCAACAACGCATCTACAGCAGTCGCTTTCCGCAGGTCAAAGCCCTGGAGTTTCCTCGTGCGCTCTCCGGGGAGAGACATCGTCCAATTTGTACTCTTGATTGTGGTAGGTGTCTGGCTTATCTCGCTCAGCACGGCCCGGCTGGGATACTACTGGCAGTGGTACCGGGTACCACGCTTCCTGTTTAGGATTGAAGAAGGCCGTCTGGTGGCAGGCGAACTGATCGAGGGGCTGCTGTTCACCTTCAAGATTTCGGGCGTCAGCCTCGTGCTGGCGCTGGCGATTGGGTTGGCGACGGCGCTTTTGCGGCTATCAGACTCGTTTATGGGCCGGTTGCTGACCCGAGTGTACCTGGAAGTCATCCGCAACACGCCGTTACTCGTCCAAATCTACCTGCT
>JAFGSL010000688.1 GCA_016934645.1 Anaerolineae bacterium | reverse complement strand
CGGAGACATCGCATACCACGAGC
Source organism: Anaerolineae bacterium (assembly GCA_016934645.1). The sequence goes on along the minus strand of JAFGSL010000688.1, from coordinate 4,272 downwards.
TAGACCACCCGTGGATTAACAACGCCACCTGCCGGCCCGGCGCTCCCTCTTCAATAGCGTGAATGTTCTGTCCGTTAATGTTGTAGATTGGCACGGCTTCCTCCCTTTCAAGTTACGTCATCCCATTAACACTATGATAAGGGAAAAACATTGTATGTAGAATTACAACCCGGTTACAGGTATATTAGCAACCCTTGCGAAGGTTTTTCTTAGGTTCTGTGTTTTGCAGACTCATTAGCAACCTTCGCAAGGGTCCGAAAATGCACACTGCGCTTCCGCTAACATCACCGCCGCAAAGCGGATCTGGTCACCGGGAAGACACTGCGCCAGCAACGGTAGATCAGATCGCACCACAGTGGCAATCTTAGGATAGCCACCCGTCGTCTGGTGATCGGCCAGCATCACGATAGGTTGTCCATCCGGCAGAACCTGGACGCTGCCCGTAACAACACCGTCGGACACGATGCCGGTTGATCCGCGATGCGCAATGGGCGGCCCCTGCAAACGCACGCCCATCCGGTCGGCTTCCGGTGTGATCTGGTAGACACTATTAAGGAACGTCGCCAAACCCTCAGCCGTAAAGTAATCGTCCTGCGGTCCCAACACCACGCGCAATGTCGGATGTGGCGTGTACGGCGGACGGCGATCCTCAGGCCAAACGCGCCCCGCGCCCCGTACCAAGTCGCGCGCAGCAGCACTTCCCAGCGGAAGCCGATCTCCAGCGCGCAACGCTCGCCCTTCCATACCACCAAACCTGCCAGGCAGATACGTCGCCTGCGATCCCAGGAAGGGCGGCAGCACGATCCCACCGGAAATGGCTAGGTACGCCCGCGCGCCACTCCGCCGCATCCCAAAGGTGATGATCCGCCCGGCACGCACGTAGACAGCGTGACACGTCGGAACCGACAGTGTCCCAACCCACAGATCGAACGTCGCGCCGCACACCGCGATAAGACACTCACGGGACACACGCAGTGTCGGGCCAGAGAGCGTGATTTCGAGTGCCGCCGCACCGGGCGGATTGCCAACCAACGTGTTGACAGCGGTGAAAGCGGCGGCATCCAACGGGCCGGAAGGCGGCACACCGTAGCGCGCCCATCCCCTACGCCCGGCGTCCTGCACCGTCGTCAACAGGCCAGGCTCAAGAACTTCGAGCATCGCAGGGTCACTCATAACGGGACAAACCGCACGCGATCGCCAGCGTGGAGGATAAACGGCGCTTCGCGGGCCGGATCGAACAGCGCGAGGCCCGTCCGCCCGATGATGCGCCACCCCCCCGGCGTCTCCAAGGCGTAAACACCCGTCTGTGCCCCCGCAATGCCGACGCTACCAGGCGGTACGCGCAGGCGCGGCGTCGCCAGGCGCGGCGTCGCCAGCGTCTCCGGCAATCCGAGCAAATACGCGAACCCCGGCGCAAAACCAAGCATCGCCACAGTGTAGATGGGCTGCGCGTGCGATTCGATCACCGCTTGTTCCGTCATGTCGCAGTGCGTGGCGACGTCCGCCAGATCTGGGCCCCACGCGCCCCCGTAGTGCACGGGGATTTCGACCAGACGGCCTGCGAGCAAGTCCGCCGCTGCCGCCAGCGTAGCGAGCGCGTCCGTCAAGGCTGCGCGCACCACCTCAGCACGACTCACCTGCGGATCGTAGGTCACCAGCAGGGAACGGTACGTGGGCACCGTCTCGACGAGGCCGGGCACAGACGACGTGCACAAGTGCACATCGAGCGCGTGCACCTGCCGATTGAGCGTCTCATCCACCGCGTCGCCAAACTCTACAGTGAATGCCGCCTCGCCGACAGGAAGGATGCGGGGATAGTCAGGCATTGGCATCAAGCGGCGCGACGACCACCCCCGCGACTTCGAGTGCCTCGCGCAACATAGCAGCAATGGCGACTGCACCCGGTGTGTCGCCGTGGATGCAGAGCGTGTCGATGTGCAGTGGGATTACTTTGCCCGTGACAGCCTCCACTTCATCCTGCGTGACCATGCGAATCGCACGCGCCGTCGCCAGAGCCGGATCGCGGATCACTGCGCCAGGCGCGCTACGCGGGACGAGGCTGCCATCTTCGCTGTAGGCGCGATCAGCAAAACCCTCGTAGGCCACGCGCAAGCCTGCCGCCTGCGCCGCGCGCGCCAGTGCGGAGTCCGGCAATGTGACAACGATCAGGTTGGAATCGAAGGCCGCGACGGCGCGGACAATCGCCTCGGCGACGGCCTGCTCGCGGGCGGCGACGTTGTACAACGTGCCGTGCGGCTTCACGTGGACCAATGGCACACCCGCTGCACGCGCAAATCCCGCCAGCGCGCCAATCTGGTAGAGCATACTTGCCTCAATTTCGGCGGGCGTCAATGCCATTGCTCGCCGACCGAAGCCCTGCAAATCCGGGTAGCCCGGATGCGCCCCCACGGCAACGCCCTTCTGGGCCGCGAGCGCAACTGTGGCCTGCATCACCGAGGGATCACCCGCATGGAACCCACAAGCGACGTTCGCCGACGTGACCACATCGAGCATGGCCGCGTCGTCGCCGAGTGTGTAGCGCCCAAAACTTTCTCCCATATCGCAGTTCAAGTCGATGCGCATAATGGCTCCCCATCCTTGTGAAGGTTGCGGAAAGTATAGGCAACTCCCTATAGATGTCAAAAAACCCGGTTGCACATACACCGGGTTTTGAATGATAAAACTGTTAGATGTCGCTTAATCCGACGCCTTGAGCACGACCGCGCGCCCGCGTACCTTCCAATGCTTCATCTTGTGAAGCACATGGTTGGCGTGCCGCTCGGCGACGTCCACGAATGTCTGCTGAGGCTGAATCTCGATCGCGCCGATCGCGCGCCCGGGGATACCGGTTTCGCCAGCAATCGCACCGACAATGTCGCGCGGGCGGATGCCGTGTACCGCACCGGCGTTAAGCAACAACCGCACCATGCCCGGTTCACGTTCACCCTTGAGGCGAGGAGCACGCTTGGAAGATCGCTTCGACTTTTCCACGAATTTCGCGTGACGTTGTGGACGCAAGGGAGCTTCCCGAATTTCTTCGATGGGGCGTTGCTGTTCCTGAGCACGTGCTAACCGGATCGCTGCCGCGGCAATATCACTCACCGCGTAACCCGCCGCAACCATATGGGCCACCAAAGCATGCTCGTTATCCAACGCGTCGCCCAACTCGCCATCCAGTTGCCCACCCATCTTCAGCAAGAATTGCGCATTACGACGCGCCAGGATCTCGGCAGTAGTAGGAAGCTTCGCGCGGGTGATCGGCTGCATCGTGAATGCTTCGATCTCCTGCAAGCGTCGCCGCTCGCGAGGCGTTGCCAGCATAAGAGCGATGCCGCTCTTGCCCGCACGTCCGGTGCGACCAATGCGGTGGACATAGATTTCAGGGTCGAAGGGCATATCGTAGTTGACGACGTGTGAGACGTCATCGACATCCAGCCCACGCGCTGCCACATCCGTTGCCACCAATACGGCCACTTGCCCACGGCGGAAGCGGTTCATCACCGTCTCGCGCGCCTGCTGGCTGAGGTCACCGTGCAGTTCTTCGGCCTGGATGCCACGCTCAAAAAGCGCGTTCGCCAACTCCGACGCGCGCACTTTCGTGCGGGTGAAGACTAACGCGCTCGTCATGTCTTCCATCTCCAACAGGCGGGTGAGCGCCGCGAATTTATCTTCTTCGTTGACAACGTAATAGCGCTGCTCCGTCTCAGCGACGGTGAGACGCTTGGGGTTGATCGTGATCGCTTCCGGTGTGGACATATAGCGGTCGGCCAGCCGCCGGATCGGGTCCGGCAGCGTGGCGGAAAAGAGTGCCGTCTGCCGCGTCGACGGGGTTTCGCTGAGGATCGCTTCGATGTCCTCGATGAAGCCCATGCTGAGCATCTCGTCGGCCTCATCCAGCACCAGATAACGCACCGCGCTCAGATCGAGCACATCTTTGCGAATCAGATCGAGCATACGACCCGGCGTGCCGATCACAATGTCGACGCCGCGCTGCAAGCGGCTGATCTGACGGCTGTACGACTGTCCGCCATAGACGGCCAGCACACGCACACCGCGATGCCGTCCGTATTCGTACACCGCCTTCGCCACCTGGTTCGCCAGTTCGCGCGTTGGGGCCACGACGAGACCTTGCACGTGGCCGTGCGCGTCATCGGTTTCCAGTCCGTGCAACATCGGCAGCGCGAAGGCCGCCGTCTTGCCCGTGCCGGTCTGCGCCTGGCCAAGCACATCGCGCCCGCTCATCAACGCCGGAATCGCCCGCTCCTGAATGGG
>JAFGSL010000106.1 GCA_016934645.1 Anaerolineae bacterium | reverse complement strand
GTGCTCAACGCCAACTACCTGTTGAGCCGGATCAAGGGCGTCTATCCCCTGCCCTACGACCGCATCTGCAAGCACGAATTCGTCGTCGAAGGCCGCTTCAAGGACGCACCCGGCATCCACGCGCTCGACATCGCCAAGCGCCTCATCGATTACGGCGTGCATCCGCCCACCAACTACTTCCCCCTCATCGTGCCGGAGGCGCTGATGATCGAACCGACGGAGACGGAGAGCCAGCAATCGCTGGACAATTACGCCGACATCCTGCTGAAGATTGCCGACGAGGCGCGCGAGGCTCCGGATTTGCTCCACGACGCGCCGCAGAACACGCCCGTCCGCCGTCTGGACGAGGTGCGCGCCGCGCGCAATCCCGTGCTCCGTTACGAGCACAACTGACGCGACTACACACATCCGCTACTGGGGACGCTGGCACAGTTCGGCGCCCCCAGTAGCGTTTGTCTTAGCTGTGGCACGGTGGTATAATTCCGGCCATGCGAGATAGCGCGACAAACTCGCAGTGGGTAAAAAACGAGCGCACTGTTTTGGCTAATCGTCAAGAAAGAATTCACATTGAACGAGTTTATCGTCCGGCCTATCATCAATCTATTGCTGGTTCTCTACCGTGCGTTAGGCCATCACACAATTCTGGCTATCGTCATGGTCACCGTGATTTTTCGGCTGGCGTTGGTTCCGTTGACGCTCAGACGACGCCTCAGCCATCATAAATCCGCCCGCAAGCGGGAAGAACTGAAGTCCAATATCAAGAAAATAGAGGAGGAATACAGAAACGATCCGGTCAGGATGACTCAAGAGCAAATAAAGCTCTATCAGGATGTCAATCTCAATCCGATGGGAGGCTGTTTGATCACGTTGATTCAGCTTCCTATTTTGATCGGAGTATACAGAGCCATCGTCCACGTGTTAGCCGTCACGCCTTTACGATTATTGGAGTTACCCGGTCAAATTTACCCTTGGCTACCCAATCTGAGCACATTAATTCCTTTGAATAGTCGCTTTCTGTGGTTGGATTTAGCATTGCGCGATCCTTACTTTGTCTTGCCAACCTTGGTTTTTGTCGCTGCTTGCATCCGCAACAAGATCGCACTTCCCACTTCCAGCCAAACGATGGAAAAGTGGGGGCGATATATGGACATCGCTATGCCTATGCTGGTCACGTATCTTTCGGCCAGTTACGCTGCCGGATTAGCCATCTACATACTGCTCGCCAGCTTGATAGGGATTTTGGAATATATGCTTTTCATCCGGCCATACGCGGCCAAACTACGCGAGCAGCAGAACGCTAAATCAGGTAGTGCAGAACCCCAAACGGCGACCCACGGAGCTATCAGCGAAGTATGACCTCGAACTTACTGGCAATTTCCGAAGTTTTGCGTATGATAGTAGAAACTTTGCGCGTCATCCCATAAAGCCATGATACAAGTCAACATCGGTTTAGCCTTCATAGCAGGGGTAGCCTCCTTTCTGGCCCCCTGTGTGTTGCCGTTGGTGCCGGCTTACCTGGGATACCTCAGCGGGTATGCAGTCACCAAGTCAGACGCCCCGACCCTGAGCGAACGGTTCTTTGTCGCAGCGCACGCCGTGGCCTTCGTCGTTGGCTTCAGCCTCGTCTTCATCCTGCTCGGGACCGTCGCGGGTTCACTCAGTATGGTGTTGCGCGGCGATTGGTTCCGCTATTTGGGGGGGCTGCTCATCATCTTCTTTGGACTGGCGCTGATGGAACTTCTCCACGTCCCCTTTCTGCAAAACGAGGCTCGCCTCCAATGGCGCGGCAAACGGGAATGGGGGTTTTTCTCGTCGGCGCTAATCGGCATGGTGTTCGCTGCCGGATGGACGCCCTGTGTCGGCCCGGCGCTCTCGGCTATCCTCATCCTCAGCGCCGACCAGACTACAGTGGGACGCGGCGTGACGCTATTGGTTGCCTATTCCGTCGGCATCGGGCTGCCCTTCATTCTCGCCGGTCTCCTGATCGACCGTCTCGGCGGTCTCCTGCAACGGGTATCACGCTTCCTGCCCACCATCCAAAAGATCGCCGGAGCCATTCTGGTTCTGGTAGGCATCATTTTGATCACGGACGGCTTCAGCGCCATCGGCCTGTGGCTCGAACAGCGAGGCATCGGATGGGACCTGGGAATATAGACGATCACACTCCCGGCGTGGAGGATATCCTGAACGAGGCGCAACGCCGTCTCCAGGAACGTGGGCAGCAGGAACCTCCCGCGCGGCAAGCGTGGGTCGATACGCTCAACCGGGGCGTCTATTGGCTGGCGCGTCACTGGTTGGCGGTGTTCAATGTACTGGTGGGGATCTTCGTCGGTGGAGCATTGCTACCGCCGGTGTTGCTCAAATTTGGGTTAACGAGGATGGCAGATGTGGTTTACGCGATCTACCGCCCTTTGTGCCACCAGTATCCTTTCCGGTCATGGTTTCTCTTCGGGCCACAGCTTGCCTACCCGCTCACCGCGCCGGTACACGTAGCCGAAATGAACGCCCTGCGCAGCTTCGTCGGCGATGCGCATGTGGGGTACAAGACGGCGCTCTGTCAACGGGATGTCGCCATCTACGGGGCTATGCTGCTGGCGGGGCTGGTTTACAGCGTGCTGCGACGTCGCAAGCCGGTCCAGCCCTGGCCGATGTGGCGCTATTTCGCTTTTGGTGTCTTACCGATGATGCTCGACGGCGGTATTCAATGGATTTCCTACGCGTTGTGGGCCTTCTTCCCTAGCCTAATCAAAATGCCCTTCGAGACCACGCCGTTGATGCGCGCGCTGACTGGCGCGCTCTTCGGATTGGGCATCGTCGCTGCTGCGTATCCGTACCTGAACGAATATTTTGAGGACGTGCATCGCGTCCTCAAACAAAAATACAGTGCAACAATCCCATCACTGGAGGTCACACCATGACACCACCCTTTGGTCCGATCCTGTTCAGTATTGGCAATGCTATCTCCGTCCATTGGTACGGCGTGTTGATCGTCACCGGCATCATCCTGGGTGCAAACGTCGCCGCTTACCTGGCGAAAAAGGCCGGCAAAGACCCGGAAATGATCTGGGATATGCTGATCCTGGTCGTCGTCCTGGCGATCATCGGCGCGCGCGTCTACCACGTCTTC
>JAFGSL010000687.1 GCA_016934645.1 Anaerolineae bacterium | reverse complement strand
GACTTGAAAATCGCGCCCCACCGGTAGAAGTCGCGGTAGGCGCGCCAATAGCCGGTTTCCAACGTCTCTGCCGTCATCCGAGCTGGGGTGAAGACGGCATGTCGCGTGTCGTATAAATCCCAGTTAGCGGTGGTGATCCGTCCTTCCTCTGCGAGCCGCTGATGTAGCGCCGTGCCGGGATATGGCGTGAGGATGTGGAACGTTGCCGTCTCGATCCCTTGCTCGATAGCCCACGCCACCGTGCGGTCGAATACCGTGTCGTCGTCCTCGTCCATCCCAAAGACGAAACTGCCGTTGACCATCACCCCCAGGTCGTGCAGGCGACGGATGGCGGCGTTGTAATCGCGGTGGAGGTTGTGTGTCTTGTGCTGCGCCTGCAAATTCTTGATGTCCAATGTCTCGAACCCGATGAACAGACTCCGCAATCCGCACGCCACTGCCTCTTCGAGCAGTCCCGGTTTTAGCACGGCTTCCACCGTTCCGGCAGCCTGCCACAATCGCCCCATGCCTTTCATCCCCGTGAACAGTTCCCGCGCAAAACGCACGTCACCGAATAGATGATCGTCCAGGAAGTAGAGATGCCGTCCCGGCAGCGCCTCGATTTCGGCCAGCGCCGTATCGACCGCCTGCGTGTAGAAAGATTTCCCGCCGGTGAAAAAGGCGTCTTTGTAACAGAAATCGCAGTGGTGCGGGCAGCCCCGTGAGACGACGATGGAGTTGGGAACCAGGTAGAGATGCCGCTTGATCAGATCGCGGCGGACGGGCGGCATACCGTGCAGGGTGCGTTTCTGGGAACGATACACCTTGCCCGGACGCCCGGCCCGGAAATCGGCCAGGAAGGCCGGCCATGTATCCTCGCCTGGGCCAAGGAAGAGGGTGTCCGCGTGGCGGGCGGCTTCCTCCGGCAGCGAGGTCACGTGCAAGCCACCCAGGGCGACGTGAGCGCCTTTCCTCCGGTAGTGATCGGCCAGTTCGTAGGCCCGGTACGCCGAGGTGATGTAGACCTGGATTGCCACCAGATCGAGTTCGTCGTCCAGGTTGATGGTTTCCACGTGCTCATCCTGGATGACAACGTTATCGATCGGATCGAGATAGCCCGCCAGCGTCGCCAAACCGAGCGGCGGAAACAGTGAGTATTTGATGGGACGCCAGTATGGGCTGATCGCTTCGGTCAGTGCCGGTAGAATCATTTTCACTTTCATCGTGTTCTCCTTGAGAATAGCTGCAAGTTGAAGGCTACATTCTACAGGTCAGCCTATCCATAATGCGAGGATTTGTCGATGATGTGAGGCCATCAATTCGTGCACACGTGTGCTTGACAAAGAAGCCAGTCTTTGCTAAGTTGGTGGCACGCGGAGGTGGACTGTGCTTAAACTGCTGTTAGTCGAAGATAACGTCGCGTTGCGGCGCGCGTTGGCGTTGGGATTGGAAGCGACGGGCGCTGTGATGGTTGTGGCAAGCGTCGACAGCGGCGAAGCGGCGGTGGGAGCGGTGCTGTCCGCTACCACGCTCCCGGATGTGGCGCTGATGGATGTTGCTCTCGCTGGGTGCATGCACGGGATCGAGGCTGCCGTCGCCATCCGTCGGGAATATCCACGTCTGCCTGTGGTCTTCTATTCCATCCAGGACGATGACGCCTACTACCGCGACTTCCTGCGTTCTGGCATCCTCAGCCACTACGCCTACGTACGCAAGAGCAACTATCTGTTGCCGCAGAGCATCGTGCCACTGCTGCGCGACGCCGTCGCCGGGCGGAGCTTCATTGATCCGGAGATCGAGGTACGCGTCCAGGAGGTGCGTCACAAAGACGCCTACGATCCACTGGCGTTGCTCGAACCTAACGAGCAGGCCGTCGTTGCCCTGCTGGCACAGGGGATGACGAACGAGCAAATCGCCACGCGCCTTGGATTGCGCGACGGGCGCGCCGTCAGCCGTACAAACGGCCAGATCTACGCCGCCTGGAGCCTCAACGATACCCCCACCGATGAGAAAACGGCCCGAGCGCGGGCTATGTTGATTTACCACCACCGCCAACTCATCTTGTGGGATGATGACGGCACGCCCAAGGTTGCCAATCCCAAGGGAGAATGGATACCGTTGGAGGGTGTGTGATGCTGGCTGCTGTCAACGCGCTACTTTTTGTGTTTTTCCTCCTGATGCTCTGGTTTGCCGTACGTGTCTGGCAGATTCCCCAGGTGAATCTTCAGGCGCACTGGCATATCGTGATAGCTCTGCCGGGTTTTCTGGTATTGGATTGGTTGTTGTTGGCGCTGCTACCACGCCTCGGTCTTTCTTTTGGACCGGTCGGGCCGCCGTTGGCGGCATTGACGGTCGTTCGCTGGTTGATGACTGTGCTGTTAACGTCTCTTTGGCGTTGGTCTCGGATTCCATCCTCCCGGGCTGTCCAAATGGCATTGGTAGTAGCGTGGGTGCTCAATGCAACGTTGTCCCTTTGTGCTTTTGAAGCGTTGTACATCGAACCGTTCCGCTTGACGGTGACGGAAATGGCTGTGGATGGCCCGGCCTTCCTGCCTGACAGGCCGTTACGTATCGTGCAACTTTCCGATCTGCACGTGGAACGCACCACCCGGCGCGAGCGCGATGTGCTGGCCGAAGTGGCCGCGCTGAACCCCGACCTCATCGTGCTCACCGGCGATTACCTGAACCTCTCGTATCTCAGTGACCCGGTAGCCTTGTCCGACGCGCGGGCGTTCCTCGCGCAGCTTCACGCGCCCTACGGCGTCTACGCCGTGACCGATTCTGGCGTGGATCTGGCGGCATCGATGCGTGTGATCTTCGAAGGGCAATCGATCACCGTGTTGCATGACGAGACCGTGTGTTTGCCCTTCGAGGGCGCGGATTTGTGTCTCATTGGCATCCAGTCGCACCGCAGTGCGCTCGAACGTGACCGTGCTGCCCTCGAATCGTTGTCGGCGCAGCTGCCATCCGGCGCGTACAACCTTTTGCTGTATCACACCCCTGATCTTGCCGAATCTCTCTCTGGGACCGGCATTGACCTCTACCTGGCAGGCCATACGCACGGCGGGCAGATTCGCCTGCCCTTCTACGGCGCGGTCGTCACCTTCTCAGCTTACGGGAAAAAGTATGAGATGGGTCGTTACGCACTGGGCGACACGCTCCTGTACGTGAGCCGTGGCCTGGGGATGGAGGGCAGCGGAGCGCCGCGCGCGCGCTTTCTCTGCCCGCCGGAGATCGTCGTCGTCGACGTCGGTAAGGATAGTGGGGAATGACTGGCAACCTTTTCCTCGATTGGGCGATGATGGCGGTTTCGCTGTTCAACACCATGCTGATGACGTGGTTGGGACTGACGCTGCTGCTCAACGCCGAACGTCGCCGCTGGGGTGTTTGGCTTGCCGGGGGTGGGCTGCTGCTGGGCGGCGCTTTCTTCGTCAGCCACTCAGCGATTTTGGGGTACGACATGGCGACCCTGGGGCCGGGATTGGACTTCTGGTGGCGCGTGGGATGGGTGCCTGTCATCCTGTTGCCGTGGGCCTGGTACGGCGTGATCCTGTGGTATGCTGGTTTTTGGGATGACCGGCAGTCCGTGCTCTATCGCCGTCACCGGTTCTGGCTGTGGATAACGTCCTTGTTGAGCGCCGGTTTTCTGGGACTGATGACCTTCGCCAATCCGCTGCCCTCGTTCTGGCAGATCATTCAAGGCGATTTGAGCGCGCGTCCGACAGTGGGTAACGTTGCGATCGTCGTGCTGACTTATCCCATCTACATCGTTCTCTGCATCTTGCTGTCGGTCGATGCCCTGCGTCACCCGGCCCCTTCGGCGCGCGTGATGGGCGACGCAGCACGTCGTCGCGCGCGTCCCTGGCTGATGGGCGCTTCAGGCGTGCTGTTGCTCGTCAGCTTGCTGGTGGCGTCGGCCATGGCGTGGATTGCCTCGACCTTCCACGACGCTTCCTATTCGCTGAGCACGTTGCACGATGTGCGAACATTGACTCTCACCATCGCCGGATTTGACCTCGCCATTGCCACGTTGATCGGCCTCGCCGTGCTGCTGTTGGGACAGGCCATCGTCTCCTACGAGGTCTTCACCGGCAGGACATTGCCCCGGCGTGGACTTTTCCGGCACTGGCGCAGCGCCGTCATTCTGGCTGTTGGCTACGGCGCGACGGTGAGTGCCAGCTTCACACTCAAACAGCGCCCTATCTATGGCCTGCTGCTGACGACGCTCCTGATTGTGATCTTCTACGCACTTTTTAGTTGGCGCTCGTACCTTGAACGCGACCGCGCGATGGACTACCTGCG
>JAFGSL010000686.1 GCA_016934645.1 Anaerolineae bacterium | reverse complement strand
GTAAAAATATAACTTCCCGTATTTCACGCTCGAAGCCCCGTCCCCGGGGCGCTCTGCGCGGGAACTTATTCTTTTACAGACCCTAAGCACCCTGACAACTGCACTTGTTTCATCGTCAAGCGACCTGTCTTTTGACGATAAGACTAACGACTGCAAGACTCTCTGACTACGGAGGCTAACTATGCGCATCAAACAATCTCTGTGTTATCCAATGTTCAAGCCCGCCGACATGAGCCTGGATGATTTGTTCAGAACGGGTGCGGGGATCGGCTACACTGCCGTCGAACTGTGGGCGCGTGGGCCGGATATCGAGGAAGTGGTGGAAACCGCCCGCCGGTATGGTCTCGCCGTCGCCAGTATGACAGGCCACGACTCCCTGCCCGATGGGCTGAACAAACGCTCGAATCACGATCGCATCGAGGCCGAACTGCGGGAATCCATCGACATCGCGGCGAAGCACGGCATCCCCGGGTTGATCTGCTTCAGCGGCAATCGCCAGCCCTTCCAGACGGAGATCGAGGCCATCGAGGCCGTCGCCGACGGGTTCAAACGTATTGCCCCCTACGCCGAAGAGAAGGGTATCAACCTGAACATGGAATTGCTCAATTCCAAAGTCGATCATCCCGGCTACCAGTGCGATCACACGGCCTGGGGCGTGGCAGTGTGCGAGCGCGTCAACAGCCCGCGCGTCAAGCTGCTCTACGACATCTACCACATGCAGATTATGGAAGGCGACATCATCCGCACCATCCGCGACAACATCAAGTGGATCGGGCACTTCCATACGGCGGGCAATCCTGGACGCAATGACATGGATGACACGCAGGAGATGAACTACGCCGGCATCTGCCGGGGGATTGCCGGGACGGGTTACCCGTACTACGTCGGTCACGAGTTCAAGCCCAAGGGGGATTTGATCGAAGCGCTGCGGCAGACATTTGTGCTGTGCGATCAAGGAGGATAGTTTATGAACGTTTTAGTGATCCATTCCAGCCCCAATATCGATGGCTTGACGGCGGCATGTGCGGCTGCGGCTGCCGAGGGCGTGCGTGAAGCCGGAGGCACGGCGGACGAAGTTCGCCTCAATGATTTGAACGTCGGCATGTGCGAGGCGTGCGGTCACGGGTGGGGGACGTGCCAGACGCGGCACGCGTGCCAGGTGCTGGATGATTTCCAGGCGCTGCACGCCCGCGTCTGTAGCGCCGATGCGTTGATTCTGGTCACACCCGTCTACTGGGGTGAGATGAGCGAATCGGCCAAGGCGCTCACCGACCGGCTGCGCCGCTGTGAGGCCACGCGCGGTGGCGATAGCTGTCTCTCGGGCAAACCCGTGATCGCCGTCGCGGCGGCAGGTGGCAGCGGCAACGGGATGATCACGTGCCTGCTCAGCATGGAGCGGTGGATCCAGCACGTCCGCGCGCGGGTGTGGGATCTGCTGCCGGTCAATCGCTGGAGCCGCCCGTACAAGCTCACGGTGATCCGCGAGGCTGCGCGGGCGATGGCAGCGGAGAAAGTATAACTGCAGTTCTACGGGAAATACGAGCGGCGGATTATCCGCCGCTCGTACTATTTACAGCCACTTTTCACCCTGTGTGTATTTCGCCACGGCATCCATATCCAACGTCACGCCCAGACCGGGTGCGTTGGGGATCGCCAACATCCCATCGGTGTCCAACGACCAGCCACCTACGCTGAGTTCGTCCAGGTAGGGTGAGCCGGTGATGTACTCCACCAGGTCGGTTTCAGGGAAAGCCGACGCCAGTTGCAGGTCGGCGGCGAGGCCGATGGCGGTGTTCCACCCGTGGGGGATGAAGCGCACACCGTGATCCTGCGCCATCCACGCGATGCGGCGTGATTCGGAGATGCCGCCCACCTTGGTAACGTCGGGCTGCACGATGTCGAGCGCCCTGGCTTCCAACCACGGCTGGAACGCCTGGCGGCGCGTCAGCACCTCGCCGCCGGAGATCGGCACCGGCGACATCTGGCGCAGGAGCGCGTAATCCTCGATGGCGTCGGGCTTGAGCGGTTCCTCGAACCAGGCCACGTCGTAGTCCGCCAGCATCTGCGACGTCCGCAGCGCCCACTTGTAGCCGTTGGGCCAGAAGGCGTCGCTGCCGCCCGCATCGACCATCAGCCGGTTGTCCGGGCCGATGGCATCCCGCGCGGCGCGCACGATGGCTTCATCCAGCACCGTGTTCTCCCGCCCGAACGGTCCCCATCCCATTTTGTAGGCGCGGTAGCCTTGTGCTTTGAGCTGCAACAGGTGGTCGGTGAGTGGCGCTGGATCGTCCATCAGCAATGAGGCATAGGGCATCACCCGCTCGCGGTAGCGCCCACCGAGCAAGCGTCCCACGGGTTGCCCCGTGGCCTTGCCGAGAATGTCCCACAGCGCGATGTCGATGCCGCTGATGGTGTGTTCGATGCTGCCGCCGCGCCCCATCCAGAACATGTGCTGGCGCAGCTTCTCGCTCACGCGCTCCGGCTCCAGCGCGTTTTCGCCGCGATAGAGCGGCTCCAGCACGCCCAACGCGCCGCGCACGAGCGCGTCGTTGGTGTAGACGCTGCCGAAGCCGGTCAATCCCTCGTTGGTGCGCACGGCGATCAGCGTGTGAACGCAATCATCCTCGCGCAATTCTTCGCTCCACCCGCCCTCCGGCGTTGCGTCACGCAGACCTACAGCTAGAATATCTCGGATTTTCATGATGATTCCCCCAAAAGTGGTTGTGCTTAAGTTTGCAATCCGCCTTCAGCTTTCAGCAATCAGATTTTCCACAACATCTCTTGATATTCCACCAACACATCCCAGCGCGCTGACGGCAATGGCCCCGCAGGCGGAAGCGAACGTGATGATGTCTGCCATCGTCTGTGGGGGGATGTCATTTACGGTGAGTTTTCTCTCATACGGTAATTCGAGCAACCGCGTGAGAATGCCGGCGGTCATAGCATCACCTGCGCCGGTTGCGTCAAGCTCCTCTGTTTCAAAAGCCGGCTGGTGATGGACTTGATCGCGATGTCCATAGTAACAGCCGTTGGCGCCATCCGATATGACCGGCAGAGATACACCGTTCTTTACGAACCAGCGACAAATTTCGGGTAATGTTGTTTGTTGGGTGACATATCTGCCTTCCCAGTCGTTGCAGTGGACGATGTCGATCAGGCTCCAATTGTTGCTGAGCCAATCGTACGTTTGTCCGGGCCCTACCAGCAGATCCAGGAAAACCAGACTGCCGTACGCTTTCTTTGCGTAGTCAACAATCTCAATAAGATCCGCCCCAATTAACCCCAGTGAAGGAAGCTCGCCGAGGACAAGAACATCGGGTTGGATCTGTTTGATCGTGTCCAGCAGATGCTCTTTTGATGCTGAAGCGTTAGCGCCTTCATCAAAGAGGTATCTGCGCTCCTTGCCCTTTTCCTGTAGAATGACGTTGCAGGAGGTCTTTTTCCCCGGTACCCGCGAGAGAAGGCCGGTCACGCCTTCGCGTTCCAATTCGCTTTCAAATAAATCCCCGAGATCGTCTTCGCCAACCAACCCGTAGCAGTAGACGGACGTACCTTCAGAAGCTAATCGGCTGAGGTTCACGGAGGCGTTATAGGCATTGCCCCCAAGATTCAGCGTCACTTCTGTCGTGACACACTCTCCTTCCTGTGGCAACTTAGCGACTTTGGCGTTGATAATGTCAATAATCAGGGTGCCAACACATAAAACCTTGTTCATTTAGTGCTCCTCGATAATGATTCAGGTGCAGGGCTTGCCGACCACGGATGGGGCATAGCCCCCTATTGCCTACGCCATCAGTGCTGCGAGCAGCGCCTTGATGTAGCCGATCGAGTACGCCAGACCCAGGCTGGCGTTGCCGTGGTCGCCTTCGATGGCGGGGATGTGGTCGGGATTGATGCAGCCGTCGAAGCCGACCTTGTGGAGTGCGCGCAGCACGGTGAACATATTCATGTCGCCGTCATCCAGCAGCACTTCCTCGAAGCCTCCGGCGGTGGCTAGACTACCCCGCACATTACGGAAGTGCGCGGTGAAGATGCGGCCTTTGCGCCCATAGTTGTTGATCTCGTCCAGCACGAGTGCACTGCCACCCGCCTCTGCCCGCGTACCAATGCAGTAGAGGAAGCCAACCTGTTTGCTGGGGAAGGCGTCAAGCACACGGTGGAAGTTCAGCCCGTCGAAGAGCGTACCGGGGTGGGGTGTGTCCGTCGGGTGGAGCGCCAGCTTGATGTCATACTCCTCCGCGACGGGAACCAACCGCGCGTAAACCTGGCAGAAGCGCTCCCATTGCCGTTGGATCACCTCCTGTGACGGCGGCGCCAACTGCTCAAGCTGGCGATATTCCCCGCGCGCGACGTACCCGCCCCGGTGCACAGCGCGATAGGCCAGCGTGCTGCCGGGCATCGCATCCCAGGCGAAGCGTTGGCGCGTCATCGGGATACCGGCTTCGGCGAAGACCTTGAGCGCGGTGACGGCGTTCTCGACCTCCTGTTCGCCGCCAGGCTGGTCTTCCAGGAATTTCTCGGTGATGGAGGGCAGCGTCACGCGGTTGATGTCCAGCCCCCACGCGCGCACCTGCTTTTTGATCTTCAGGACGCCGTCGAGGTCGGGATAGCCCTGCTCCTTGACGCCGGGGAAAGCGATGTCCTGTCCAAAGTCGATGCAGTCCGCGCCCAATTGCGTGACCTGCTTGAGGTAGCTCTCGGAAAGGTCGCGGTGCCAGACGGAGATTCTGATCATTGTTGCGCTCCTTGTGAAAAGTAGACGGTAGACGGCAGACGGTAGACGGGGGGGTGAACTGACATATCCAATTACCTCAAGGACAAACGGTTTAAGCTTACCCCCATTTGTTAAACCACAAATGGGCTAGAGTAAGTTGAAGTGTGGGTGTTGCTATGATTAGATCTCACCGCTAAACTCCATACAAAGTCTCTCACTCCCAATGCCGCTGGTGACCAGCCGTTCCTTCGCGTTGCTCAGAAACTGCTGCGTCCAATCGACGCAACCACCGTCAACGAGCTCTGATCGCTGGCCTGATGGTGTTGTAGCATGGATGTGGAAACACAGATCGCGGTAGTACCCTCGACCACTCGTGCGTTGTTCATCAAAGGCACAATCGACGTCCTCAAATTCCGTGCGAATCGCTGAAAAAAGCTGAACCTCAATCCGGTCAACGTGGGTATTCGGCGTCAGATCCGTGACCGAGAGATGCAAGGACACACCCGGACCGAGGAAGACTTGCAGGGCACTAAGGTAGAACCGGATATGCACTCCCAACGCCGATAGCTCGAACTGCAGGTTGCCTTGATCTCGACCCGCGCTGCACAGCGCAAATGCACTGAAATGCGAGAGCAGACCCGGCCCTTCGTAGCGTTGGGCGCGCAGGAGCCGGTGGCTGGCGGCGAGGTGCACCGGCGTGGACGATTTCGGGGCAGCACGTAGAAGCTCGCGGCGTCGCAGGGCGCACTCGAGCGCGAGCACGTTGGTCGAATCCGAGACCACTTCTGTATTGCGGGCCGTGCTCACGGCCCAGTTTTGGTCGACCCCGGCGACGACGGAGTTCGTACCGAGCGGGCAGACCGGTGACAGTGCAATCGGCTCAAACTGCTGAGGTAAATGTGAAAAGGCGATCTGCTCCCATCTCAGGAGAGAGTGTGGCGATGTAGATGAGGGGCGGACAAACCGGTTGGACTCATAATCCGATAACACGGCGGCAGGTTGCAGACGGCTGCTTCGCAGGCGATACACCTCGAGGAGCAGAGATTGCAGGTCGGTGGGCGAGAACTGCTCCGCGAGGATCGACACCAGGTCGGGTATGCCGGCTTTGCGCTCGATGCGTTCGACGATCTTGTCCATAGAACCTCCGCGGTTATCCAGTGAACTGAAGTCCAGGCTGTCAAGCCTCTTGTTGGCTTAACCGCTCACTGGCAAGGTGGTTCAAACTGATGCCGGCTTCTGCTAACGTATTTTGAAGCACGAGAGTCTACGTGGGCTTTCATTGCACATCACGCTTCATCACTCTGCGGTTTGACCACGACAACCTGTGTCGGGTAGGGTAACTCAATCCCCTCTTCCTCGAACCGGCGATAGATTTCCAGGTTGATGGCCTGCTGCGTGTCCATGAATTGCCTGTAATCGGGTGTGGGGACAAAGTAGACGACTTCGAAGTTCAGCGTATAGTCCCCGAACGCTGTAAAGTGGGCGCGGTCGAACTCGATCTCAGGTTGTGCGCTGACAATCTCGCGCAGGATGTCGGGAATCCGCTTCAGTTTGTCGTAAGGCGTGTCCACGGCAACGCCGAGGTTGAACACGGACCGGCGGCGTTTCATCCGTTTGAAGTTGCGGATACGGCTGTTGAGCAAGTCGGAGTTCGACAGCACGAGTTGTTCGCCAGTGAGGCTGCGCAGTCGCGTGCTTTTGATGCCGACGTGTTCCACCGTGCCGCTGTAGTCACCCACGTTGATGAAATCCCCGATCTCGAACGGTTTGTCGAACGCGATGGACAGCGCGGCGAACAGATCGCCCAGGATGCTTTGCACG
>JAFGSL010000685.1 GCA_016934645.1 Anaerolineae bacterium | reverse complement strand
TTTGCTCCTCGAAGGTATCCGCATTGATGGGTTTGGCGATGTAACCGTCGCAGCCGGAAGCCAGCGCATGCTCACGCACATGCTCGGCCATATCTGCCGTCAACGCGACAACGGGAACATTGGGGAGCAGAACCTTCACGCGGGCTGCAACTTCGTAGCCCGTGAACTGGGGAAGGTTTAGGTCAACCAGGATCAAATCGGGCCGGATCGCTACGGCCTGATCGATGCCGGTCAGGCCATCCGGCGCCTCAAAAAACGCATAATGCGCGGACAGCAAACGTTCCACGAGTCGCCTGGACGAAGGAGCGTCGTCAATGTAGAGTATTTTCGATTTTGTCTCGGTCTGGTCCATAACGCACAATGTGTTTGAAGGCGGTTTGTTTGCAACCTAGATATTATAGCGTGAACGCACCGGCAATCAAGCACATATACAGCGCCGGGACAGACTACAAAAGTTTCCACCCATACCTTCAGTGTGCCAACGCTCGCCTGGTATGAGCACCTGTTCAAAGAGGTGTGTCGTGAGACTTTTGTACGAGGAAATGCAGCAGGATGCGCGTGATGACCTGTACGCCAATCACGAGCGCATCCTCGTCCACGTCAAAATCGGAGGCGTGCAAGAGGCTAGTGATCCCCTTTTCTGGGTTAGCGATCCCCAACCAGAGCAACGCGCCCGGTACGTGATCCAGATACAATGCAAAATCTTCGTGGGCGTAGGGATAGAGCGAATGGAACAGCCAGACATTCTCTGGACCAACAGTCGCCTCGAGTAGCGGCAGCACTCCGCGCACGATGGCGGCATCATTGACCAGAAGCGGATTGCCGAAGGTAGAGGTAAGGTCATAAGTTGTGCCCGTCTCGGCAGCGACGGAGTCCAACACCGCGCGGATGCGCGTACGCACGGCATCCTGCGCCGCGCCAGATGCAAAACTTGCCAACACCAACAGACAATCGCCCAAACCGGGGAAGTCCACCAGCGGCCAGCAGCTTACCAGAATCTCGCCCTCAGGGACCTCGCCGGCACGCATCGCACCCACCAATGCATCGAACGCCGCCATGTTGGTAGGCGGCGCTGTGACGTGCGTACGCAAAACAGAAGTGGCGCGCGTCATCGCCACATCAAGGTTGTTGGGTGCACCATGGAAGCGCACAATGAATTCTTCCATCCCGGCCAGGCACGTCCCTGTCGCCAAACCGACGGTTCTTATGGGGATCGGGAAAGCGTGCAATGCGAAAATCGCCTCCGGCGCAGGCGCGCCGAGTACGTCTTCCGCTAACATTGCACGCGCCCCCTCCATAGATTCCTCGGCCGGTTGGAAGATAAAGCGAACCGTTCCGGTAAGCTCGTCCCGCAGCGCGACAAGCGTTTCGGCCACGCCAAGTGCTACCGCCATGTGGACGTCGTGCCCGCAAGCGTGTTTGACGCCCAAAATCGGCGAGCAGTAGTCCGTCTCCAACGTGTCCTGCACGGGCATCGCGTCCATATCGGCGCGATAAGCAACGATGGGGCCTGGATGCGCTCCCTGCAACACACCGACGACGCCATATCCTCCCACGCCCGTTTGCACGGTCAGACCCAGTGCGCGCAGCCGGTCGGCAACCACCTGCGCCGTGCGCTGCTCCTCGCCAGAAAGTTCAGGATGCATATAAAAATCGCGCCGCAGCTTCACCAACCGCGGGCGCAACACTGCACTATATTCCTCAGCACGCATGTAGAGAGGCGACTGCATATTTTCGTCCATAAAAGGCGATTTTTGCCTGGCCCTTGGGTCAATACGTATTTGGGCGGGCGCGGTCATCTGCGAAGGAGTACGCCGCACAGGCAGTTGCCGGACCAGAACAATGTACGTATTATAGAAACGGGAAAAAGGATGTCAACCGCTAAGAGGAAACAAAAACGCAAACTATCGCCGGATCTCTAGATCCGCCAGATCTCTGGCTTCGGCGGATCTAGACTCCTTCCGGCGATAGTTCTAAATTGACGAGGGCGTCTTCCAATGTCTCGGTGATCTCGAAGAGCGTATCCAGCCGCATCATTTCGTAAAACACGCGGATTGGATTGCCGACCGGACAAACCAGGTGCACGCTGCCACCGACTTCCTGCGCACACTTGAGAAGATGCAACAGGGGATAATCTCCATCAGCGTCTACCACCCGAACCGCTGTTAGGTCGACGATGAAGTGTGTCGCCCCATCGGCCACAAGCTGGTTCAACTGCGCCATCAACGATGGCGCGTTGAAGATATCCATCCGCTCGCCCACGGTCACAATCGCAAAGTCCCGCAGCGTTTCCACGGAGGCAATTTCCACTTCTGGCTCCAGTCTATACATTAGCGACCTCTCATTTCCCGCTTCCATCCATACCGGGAACGTAGGAACGGAAAGAAAATAACTCGCCCAATTTCCTGCTGATACCGTAGGAGTTTGGAAAAAGTCATAATCCTCGCGTTCCTCATCCACTTCTATCGCCGTTGAGTATGTGTTTGACAGCACTTTTCAACCCCTCTACCGTGATCGGTGGCACAAGACAACTATTGGCGCCAGCATCAAGCGCTTGCCGGCTCACCTTTTGATCTCCATCCAGAGCCAGCATCAGAACTGGCACCTTTTGATACTTGGTATCCGCACGCAACCGCTGCACCAGGGTAGCCCCATCCATCTCCGGCATAGCGAAGTTTGCCACCACCAATTCCACGCCGATGACATCATCAAGAAGCCCCAAAGCCTCGTCGGCACGCGCAGTCGTGATGACCGTGTGGCCTTCGAGTTGAAGCAGATCGCGCAATGCTGGTCGCATCAACGGACTCTCTTCAATTACTACAATAAGTGCCATACTTAACTCCTTAGTCCCTGGTTCCCAATACAGATATACTTGACTTGCATGAACTCAGACATAGACTAGTTCTATCGTCGCGAAGGCTATGAATTTTCATGTGTCAAAACCTGTCTATAACCTTCGCGAAGGTTTCTGATTGAATAGCTACTTAAATCCTAACACAAGATTGGGTGAATGGCGGTTAAAGTCATGTTTCAGGATGGTTACATAGGGAATACGCAATCGAGAGGTGCTTATGCGGATTTTCGAAGGTAGCAGTGTATTGCTCACATTAGCGCTACTTCTGGTGACAGGGAACCGGGAACTGCGCAAAAAGCGCGCCTTGAGCATCGGTTTGGCCGGGGCGAGTGGACTGTGTCTCGTCGTCCACCTGCTCTTTGAGGGGTATCGATGGCAAATGCTGCCGGTGTACACCGCGACCGTGGGGCTGGCAGTCGTTACCCTGCGTCTGCATCCCAACGGGGAAAAACCGTTCAAACGCGCGGGGCTGATTCTGGCTCTGATTGCCCTCATTCTCGGCGTGGCGCTGTTACTCCTGTTGCCCGTGCCGCGCTTCCCCCGTCCCGGCGGACCGTATCCCATCGGAACGGTCACCTACCATTGGATCGATGCCAGTCGCGTGGAAAGCTACGGCGACGCCCCCGGAGGATCACGCGAGTTGATGGTACAGGTGTGGTATCCCGCCGAGCCAACCCGGGGACGTCCTGAGCGCTGGCTGGCGGGGGGCGTTGCGACGAGCCGGGCGATGGCGGCGTGGAGCCGCTTCCCGCGCTTTCTCATCGATCAAACGGCGCTGGCCTACACGCACGCCTACGCTGGCGCCCCCATCTCCGATCACCAGACCGTCTATCCGGTGGTCGTCTACGTGCATGGCTGGGGCGGCTTTCGCAACATCAACCCCGACCAAATCGAGGCGCTGGTGTCAAACGGCTACGTCGTCGTCAGCGCCGATCACACTTACGGCGCGCTGCTCACCGTCTTCCCCGACGGGCGTCTCGCACCCAACGACCGCCGCGCGCTGAGCGGCGACGGCACTGAAAGCGATGGCGTCCGTGCTGCTACGGCTCTGGTGCAGACCTACGCCGCCGACGCGCAGTTCGTCCTCGATCAAATGGCGCAGCTCAACGCCGCCGATCCCGACAGGCGCTTCACCGGGCGGTTAGACGTTGAACACGTGGGGCTATTCGGCCACTCGACCGGCGGCGGCGCAGTGGTGCTGGTGTGTGCAGAGGACCCACGTTGCCAGGCCGTCCTGGGGATGGACACCTGGATCGAGCGCGTCGCGGATGACGTGATCGCGCGCGGGCTTACACAACCGTTACTAATGGTGAACAGCGAAGCGTGGAGCGACGGGCGCAACAACTACACGCGCCAGCGCCACCTCTACGAGGCGATGCGCAACGCGGCATACTTTCTGTCCATCGACGGCACGATGCACTTCGACTTCGTCGCCGTGCCGGCCATCTCACCGTTAGCGCCGGTTCTCGGCGTCAAGGGGCCGCTCCCGGCGCAGCGCGTGATGGAGACCAACACAACGTACCTGGTCGCCTTCTTCGACAAACACCTGCGCGGCAAGGAAGTGCCCTTGCTCGACGGCCCCTCCCCCGCCTATCCCGAAGTGCACTTCGAGAAACGGTAAATCAACCTTGCGAAGGGAAAGACACCCTTCGCAAGGTTACCCGCCACATTACAACGCCTGCCGCATCATATCGCGCAGCATCCGCCAACCGATCACATGGATGCCCGCATCGCGGAACGTGGCGCGCAAGCGCTCATCGCAGAACGTACGATACTCCGCGTCACGCACTTGCCAGCCTTCGGGGATGATCGCCCGCAGTTCCGGTGTGTCCACCGAAGGGTGGATGATGAGGTAAGTCAAGCCCGGC
>JAFGSL010000011.1 GCA_016934645.1 Anaerolineae bacterium | reverse complement strand
CATCTGAAGAGGGTCTGATTTGGCCCACCATCGAACCGATCACGCACGTTTACGCCTCCATCAACGTCTACACCGTGACTGTGCGCATCGACGGAGAAGCATGCCCGGAGGCGCGACCGGGCTTCGCCAGCCAGGTGATGTACGTCGGTGTGACGCGCCCGCTCGACAAACGCATCTACCTGCCACTGGTACTCAAGAATTATCGCGGTGGCGTCATCGCGTACAGCGAACCGCCAACGCAGCCGTCCGACGCAGAGACAGAATTGCCGGTCGTGGGTGCGCCTATCAACGAACCCGCCGCCGCAAGCACGCCGCCGACACGCAGCGCCAACGCGCCAGCCGCGCCCCAGGCCGCGAGCGCCGTAACCATGCCGCCGAACACCGTTAAAGTTACCGACTCGCCGCTCGGCGTAGATAGCCAGCCGGCCATCAACAACGACGGGTCGCGCATCGCGTTCTGGTCTACCGGACGGCACGGCGCGGCTAACGCCGACGGAAACATCGAGATTTTTATGGCAAGAGACGGTACGGCTTATCCCCTGCAACTGACCGATTCACGGGGCACCATCCTGGGCGGGTTCAACCTCGGTCCCAGCATCAATGGGGCCGGCAACCACGTCGCCTTCTTCTCTGATCAAGATCTGCTAGGGGCGAATAGTACCGGCGCACAGGTGATCTTGTCGAATACCGGCCAATTACTTGAGCAGAAAAACCGCGACCGCAACTTCGAGATCTTCATGGCCGAAATCGACGGCAGTCAGGTCTCACTGCTACAACTCACCAACACGACAGGCGGTGAGAGCATTCTCCCCTCAATGAGCGATAACGGCCATCGCATCGCATTCGCTTCCAGCATCGATCTCACCGATGACATGCAGCGTCGTCCAGGGATCGGCATCTTCGTCGCCGAGATCACCCGCACACAAGGCATTACCTGGAACGTCGGCTACACCTGCGTGGTGACACCGGTCGGCGCGAATGACCAGCCCTCTATCAGCGGCGATGGGCGCTTCGTCGCCTTCGTTTCAGACCAGGACCTCGTGCCAGGGAACAACGCCGCGCCGAACAACAACCGTGAGATTTTCGTAGCGGAACTGGAAAGCGATCAAGTCAAACGCTACATCCAGGTCACGCAGACGCCCGAAGGCATGACGAACGAGCAGCCTTCTATTGTGGCGCGCAAAACTCCCACCGAAACCGCGCTCAACGTCATCTTCCTTTCAGACTATGATTGGCCCGACGACGTCGACAACGCCAACTACGACCGGCACGTTGCACTCGCCGTCATCACTCTCACCGCCGATGCTAACCTTCCACCCATCATCGATGTATACGCGGTTCCCCAAACGCCCGGCGA
The DNA here is from genome assembly GCA_016934645.1 of Anaerolineae bacterium. Next base: position 5,015 of record JAFGSL010000011.1, on the reverse strand, counting down.
GAAGGATTACCCCACCATCAGCACTGACGGCGGGCGGATTGCCTACATCTCCACCGCCGACCAAAAGTTACACCTTTACGACACCATCGAGGGGCGCGACATCGCCGAAAACGCCCCCGTCCAACACGCCTTCCCGGCGCTCAGCGCCGACGGCACGCAGATGGCGTTCGTCGCCAACTGGGACATCTACCGTGGGGAATACCCGCTGGTCGATCTCGCGCTCGTCAAATCCGCCAATACCAGCGAAGCCGAGGCCACCGACACCGTCACCTACGTCTTTACGGCGACCAACACCGGACCATCGCCGGCCATCGACGTGAAAATCGTCGATATCCTGCCGGAGGGCATGCAGGCGCAAATCACGCCTGTGAACCCGAACAACTACCGCGACGCCGGCGCATCGGGCTTCAGCGCGAACAACTGCGGCGGCTGCGTGCATCACGGCACAGACTGGAACTCCACAGCGCAGGCGCTCACCATCTTCGACTTCAGCGGGCGTGTTTTCCCGCTGCCGGATAGAAACGACACCTCTGCCGGCGCGCAATGGACCAACATGCAGGATAACGAGCTGCTGATGCATATGGAGTCTGTCCCGCCCGTGGATGTGAACACGAAAAACATGAACCGCGCGATTAACGTCCAGGGAACGCCATCCGTCGTCTCCGGCAAGATCGGCAACGCGCTGGCCTTCAACGGCAGCGCCGCAGTAGGCGTGCTCGACGTGTTGAACACCGCAGGTACCGGGGCGACCGCCAGTTGGATGACGTGGGTGCGGATGGATTCGACCAGCCCCGGCGGGCTGATGGCGGAGGTAGAATCTCCCTGGGATGGATGGGGGATCGATTTCCCTTCCAGTTCGCAAATCCGCTTCCGAGGATCAAACCATTTCAACCTCATCCTCAGCCTTGTTACGGAGAAGACGGTTATGATCACGCCGCAAGTTGGCGAATGGTTCCACCTGGCAGTCACCTGGCGCGATTCCACCGCTCCCAATGACATTCGCATTTACATCAACGGGCGCGAGATAACCGGGGGCGGATTGCAATACCCAGCCCTCGACGAGTTTAACATCCCAATAAACACGCTACATATCGGCAGGGATCAGCGGGGGAACTTCTTCCGGGGCGCGTTGGACGAAGTCGCCATCTTCAGCCGTATCCTCACAGCAGACGAAATCCTGGCCGTTTACGAGCGGCAAAGCCCGGCCTACACCGCCTACTTTGATTCGGCGCTGATGCAGGAGACGACCGGCAGCAACGCCTGGAGCACGTTGGCCTGGTATCCGAGTCTGCCCGTGGGCGTCGAATTGCCCGATAACGGTGCAAACTGGACCATCAGCGAGACCCAGACCCTCGCCAATAGCGGCTACCGCTATCCCACAGCGACGCTGGCCATGAGCGGCACGATGTTGCTGCTGCACATGAACGAGACCAGCGGGGCCACGTCGTTCTTCGACACGTCGGGCGTGCGCGACGCGCAGGGCTACCGGAACGAAGCCTATTGCGACGGAGAGCGCTGTCCGCAGACGACGGCGGGGCGCTTCAATGGAGCGTTACGCTTCGACGGAAGCGACGATTACATCTACGTTAGAGAGCCAAAAGATTTCGCGGCGACCGAAATGACGGTGATGTTCTGGCTGCGCACGCAGCAGAGCAGCGGCGGGCTGTTCCAGTACAGTGTGACCGACAGCCCAAGCGCGGACGATGGCAAATGGCGCTTTCAGGAGAATGAATTCACTATCAGTGGACCGGGAGGGCTTCAGGTTTATCTCGGCGGACAAATCTACAATTCGGCGGTTGCGGTCAATGATGGAGAATGGCATCACATCGCTGTAACGTGGGACGACGCCGCGCGTACAATTGCAATTTATAGGGATGGCGTCATCGCCCAGACTATCGCGTCTGTGATCACATATACGCTCACGCCGCCGCATAACGACGGGCGTTTCACTGCGCGCGCGGTGTTAGGCAACCGGCTCGGCTACACATACGAACAAGGGCAGGAATGTGTCTGGGTCTGGTGGGAGTACTTCTGCTACCCCACATATGTCTACAGCCTGAAGGAAGTGAGCCAAGCCCCCTTCGACGGGACGCTGGACGAACTCGCCGTCTTCAAGCGCGCGCTCAATACCGACGAGGTCCGCGCGGCCTACTTACGCGGGACGGCGCGAATGTTGTTCCAGGTGCGCACATGTGCGACCTCGGCCTGTAATGGCGCGAATGAGTTCTTCGTGGGGCCGGGTGGGCTGCGGCATACCTATTACACGGATGAACCGGATTCCAGCACGCCGCTCTGGTCGCTTGCGGGCCTGCCATCACTGCCCTATCTCCAATACCGCACGTACATGGATGGGTTCATCCCCAATCACACGCCCGAACTGATCACCGTGACCGTGCGCCCGCGCGCCGAGTGCGGGACCAACGCCGCAAAATCCGTCATCACCTGCACGTTGAGCACCCGAGAGTCACCGTTGCCGGTTTACGAAACGGTCGGTGTGCACGTCCCGGTATACGTCACCAGTAACGCCTTTTCAGCAGCGAATCTCGTCGATGGGCAGCTTGCCATCCAAAATCAGGCCCGGATTCTGGCAGTCGAAGCGGATCATTATCAGGCGAACAACACGGATTCGTGGCCACTGACGCTCAAACCAATCAGCATCACCGCCGTCAGTATCAGCCCGGCCAGCCCCGCCTGGGAAGTCAACCAGACGGGGTATCTAACCGCCACCCTCACGCCGGGTAATACCACCCCGTCGGTCTGGTACGAGTGGACGGCGCCGCTCTATGGAACGCAACTGTATACGGTCACGACGGACTGGCTCAACCATACCGTCGCCTACAGTTACACCGAGGTGGGAACACGCACCATCACCGTGCGCGCTCGCAACACGCCCGGCGATGTATGGCAGACGGCATCGGTCCTGGTGAAAATCAACCATCCCAAACCGCACATCGACGCGCTCACGCCAAACGAGGCAGATGCCTACAGCCCGCAACTGACTATCACGATCGACGGCGACGACTTCGTAGATGACGGGGTGACGCGCGTTCTGTGGAACGGCGTCCCCTTGGCAACCAGCAACGTGATAAACAGCACGCAGATGACGGCCTTGATTCCCGCTGCTAACCTCACGCTCGGCGGTGGGTATCCCGTCACCGTCCGCAACGCACAAGCCGGGCTGGATACGCAGATTTCCAACGCGGCGACCATCACCGTTTACAACCGCGTCCCCACCGTGAACAACGTCACGCCGGTTTCGACGATGATCAACACCGCCACGCCCGTCGTCATCAACGGCGACTACTTTGCGACCAGTGGCGCTATCGTGCGGCTCTACCGGCCTAACGGGACGACGGTTGACCTGACGCCGAGCGCCGCCACACGCACACAAATCAACGTCACCATTCCCGGCAGCAACATCCAGGCGGCGGGCTACTATTCGCTCACAGTGCAGAATCCCACACCCTATCGCGCTACCGGCGAATCGACCAAATTGCTATTCACCGTCTACAACCCGTAACCCATCACAGAGGGCAAAGCCGTCAATGAGGCTTTGCCCTCTGTCCAGTTTTGCGCGATGCGGTTCAGAGCGCACTCGCCAGCCGCCGCCGCACGCGCGGCACAGTCACGACGAGCGACAAGCCCACCAACGTCGCCAGTACGGTCGCCGGGATGGCGACAACAGGCGTGCTCCCATGCTTCACCGCAATGCCTATGTAGGCCCAGACAATGACGGTGATGTAGGTGATGTCGCCCCGCGTGAAGCTGACCGCCAGCGCCACACCCGCCGCAACGATCAGCATAATCACCGCCCAAGCTTCCGGCGCGATGCCCCACCCGCCCCAGTTGAGGTAATCCAGCAACGAGGTCACGTTGGCGACCGTCGCCACGGTGATCCATCCCAGATAGAGGCTGAAGGGGAAATTTACCGTCCAACGTTCTGACGCCGCCGGACGACGCACGCCAATCCCCAACAGCAGATAGATGGCGATGAGGCTGCCGAGCAACACCAGCATAGCGATCAACGTCAAGGGGAAAACCTCGTAATGCCAGAGGAAAATCCATGCGATGTTGGCAACCGCACTCAGTGCGTATAAGTAGCCGATACGGTCGCGGGTGCCGGCGCTGTGAGGCGTCAGTTGGTAGATCGTAAATGCCAGCAATGCCAGATAGATCAAACCCCAAATGGAGAAGACGTAGCCCGCCGGGACAAAATACACCTCAAAGCGGTCGGAAATCTCGCCGGTATTCAGCCCATTGAGCGGCAGTGCATTCGCCAGAGCATTGACCACAATCATAGCGACCGTGGCGCCCACGTTGACCCACTTCAATACGTTGGTATTTTTCATCATCAGACCTCCTCTTCAAAATGGTTGAAAGTTATAAGTTGACCGTTAAGAAATCCGCTGGAGAATCAGCGCAAAAGATTGTAGCACCCAAACCAGGTCATGCAAACGCAAACCTGGAACGCTGAAACTTTTTCATCGTTTTGATTTAACCGACTCTTCACACTCCTGTAATAGCGAATGTGCGTTCTTGTGATAGAATTCGATTAGCAAAAACAAAAGGAAAGAAAACGTATGTACTGCTCACACTGCGGATCGCACAACCCGGACGACGCCACCGCCTGTCACGTCTGTCACGCCACGCTTAATGCAGATGTCGAGTCACTCCGCCAGGCGCTCGTTGCTGCGCAAGAATCGCTCGTCCGGCTACAACGCTTCATCCCTTCCGTCGTTGTGGAAAGCATCCTGCACGATCAGGAACGCTTGAGCGGCGAACGGCGCGAGATCGCAGTGCTCTTTGCCGATGCCGTCAACTTCACCCATCTCTCCGCCTCGCTGGACGCAGAATCCGTTTTCAACCTGATCAACGATCTGCTCGGACGCCTGATCGCCTGCGTGCATCGCTACGGCGGTCTGGTCGACAAATTCACGGGCGATGGGCTGATGGCCGTCTTCGGCGCGCCCGTGGCCCACGAGAACAACGCGGAAATGGCCGTGCGAGCCGCGTTG
>JAFGSL010000684.1 GCA_016934645.1 Anaerolineae bacterium | reverse complement strand
GGCGTCGCATCGGCACTCCCGGAATTGATTACCGCACTGGCCGGCATCCGCAACGGCGATAGCGGGATACCGCTGGGTACGCTGGTCGGCAGCAATATCACCAATCCGTTGGTCGCCATCGGCCTGGGATCACTGGTATCCACTTACGCAGTTCCCCGCCCACTAGTTCTCTGGGATCTGCCCTGGGAAACCGTCACCGGCCTTATCCTCTGGGCGATTTTGTGGTTCAGCAAGGGCAAGTTGGGCAAATGGGCTGGCTTCTACTTGATCGGCTTGTATATTGTCTATGTGATTCTGCGCTCGGTGTTCTTTTCGGTAGATTAGGCCTTATCAGGTTAGTTTTCGGTAAGAATACCTATTGACAGTCGCCTGGAACATGCTATGATTGCAGCAAATATCTCTTCTAGCTGTAACATGTTCCGGGTGGTTTTGGGTAGCCTGGAACAGAGGAGGAACGATGACGCTTTTCAAACGCCGTGATCAATCGGAAATCAACGCCACACCGGCCCCAGCACCGAAACCGGCCAAAGTCGAGAAAAATGAAGAACCGCCGGATCCGATGTTCCGCCCATTGGAACCGGAACCGCCAGGGACGCCACCGCAGCGCGGCACCATCAGCGACCGGCAGGCAGCGCTTCTGCGCATGAAATTGCAAATTGCCGACACCCTACGACAGAAATTTCTTGCGCCCGACACTTCCTTGGATCTGCCACTAGAACGTACCCCAGAATACGAAAAAACTGCTCGCGAAAAGCTACAACAACTGATGAGTAGTAGTAACTTCAGATTGCCGGCGAACACCAGCCAAGAAAACTTTGTCAACGACGTGCTGGATGAAGCCTTTGGCTACGGTCCCATCCAGCCACTCATCGAGCGCACCGACATCACCGAGATTATGGTAAACGGCCCCTACATCATTTTTGTGGAAAAGGATGGCCGCGTGCGCGAGACCGGTTATAAATTTCTAGACGACGATCATGTCGAACGCATCGTCAAGCGCATCGTGCTGCCGTTAGGGCGTCCTGTCAGTATGGATACCCCCTTGATCGATGCGCGCCTGCCGGACGGATCGCGCGTGAATTCTGTCATCCGCCCGTGCTCTATCGACGGCCCCAACATCACCATCCGTAAATTCTCGAAGGACAAACTCACCGTCGACGACCTGCTCCGCTTTGGATCCCTCAACGAAGATATGGCGCGACTGTTAGAAGCCGCCGTGGTCTCGCGACGTAACATCATCGTCTCCGGCGGAACCGGCTCTGGCAAGACCACGCTCATCAACATCCTCTCTGGCTACATCCCCGAACACGAGCGCACAGTGACCATCGAAGATGCCGCCGAACTGCAACTACGTCAACGCAATGTTGTGCGTCTGGAAACGAAAAAACCGAATCCTGTCAGCCCCACCGAAGTCACCATCCGCCAGTGCGTGATCAACTCGCTGCGGATGCGCCCAGAACGCATTGTCGTGGGTGAATGCCGAGGCGGCGAGGCACTGGATATGCTTCAGGCGATGAATACTGGTCACGATGGTAGCATGACGACGATCCACGCCAACAGCTCCCGCGACTGCATCTCGCGCCTGGAAACCCTGGTGCTGATGGCGGGCGTGGATCTGCCGCTTATCACCGTCCGCAAACAAATCGCTTCGGCGATCCATATGATCGTCCAGGCTGCCCGGCTACGCGATGGCAGTCGCAAAGTGACCAACATCACCGAGATTTTGGGGATGGAAGGGGAGACGGTCATCTTGCAAGATATCTACCAGTTCTACGACGAGGGCGACGGGGCAGACGGCAAAACCACGGGCTACCACGGCCCTACAGGCGTAAGGCCCGACAACGACAGCGTTTTCAAGCAGTATGGCTTCAACCTGCCACCATCGATGTTTATGAAAAAAGGCTCGTTGGGCTAACGCTAATTCTTGCTCAAAGGTCAATATTCGGAGGGAATCGCCAGATCCCCGTTATGAACTTGAGTCGGGGATCTGGCGATCCCCTCAAAGCATCAAGTCAGTCAGCAACTTTATCCACCACCAACCAGAAATTCGGATTGGATTCGTGGAGCGTCAATTGTACATCAGGCGCGGCAAAGAAGTGCATCAGTTCGTGGGGCGGATAGAAATGGCTACGCATCAACGTCAGTGTCTCACCGAGCGCTACCAGTTTAACGGCGAACTTCCGCACATCTGGCTCTTCGATGACCAGCCGTCCACCTGGCGCCAGCACGCGTAGCAGTTCACCTGCTGCACGGCGATGGTCACGAAAATGGTGAAAACTGTCGATGGCGATGATCCGCTCAAACGCTCCATCGCGGAACGGCAAACGCTCCGCCACCCCCGAACCAGCGCAGAAGCCGCCCTTTGCCAGCGCCTCCTGCAACATTCCCACCGATACATCAAGGATACAGATCGAGGCCACATCTCCACGAAAATACTGCGACACGCGTCCCGTGCCGCCGCCTACGTCTAGCAATCGATGGGCTGGCTCAAACGCACACAACTCACGCAGCCAGCGCGCGTCTGGCGGTCGGATAAACCGCTCGTAGAGTGGCGCAAGCAACCCAAAATGATCGAACGGTGGATCGGGTGTAGGATTCACGATTAGCCTCCAAATTATTGAGATGTCCGGACGCTCGAATGGTTAAGTGTCATTGTAGTGATAAATCGATGTGACGCAATGCGCAGGAAAAAAGGGAGTACATCCCTGTCCCCCAATCCCATTGGACAAAAACAAGTGCTTGGGTATGATACAATCTGTTTTAAGATTATCGCAGGAGACATACATGACAAACGAAAAACTCAGCGATACCTTCTTCAATCCGCAGGGAGTAGCCGTGATTGGGGCGAGCGCCGATCCCAGAAAACTGAGTTATGGCGTAGTCCACAACCTCATCGACCATAGCTACCGCGGGCCGATCTACCCCATCAATCCGAGAGGCGGCGAAATTCAAGGGCTAACGGCCTATCCAAGCATCCTTGACGTACCCGAGCCCGTCGAACTCGCGGTGATTATGATCCGCGCTGAGGCCGTACCCCAGGCACTGACCGAGTGTGGACAACGCAGCCTCAAGGCCGTGATCGTCATCACCGGTGGGTTCCGCGAGACGGGGCCAGAAGGCGCTGCGCTGGAAGCCTCCCTCAAGGACATTGCCGTACAATATGGGATGCGCCTGATCGGGCCAAACTGCGTCGGCGTGATGGATGCGCACCTGCCGCTCGACACCACGTTCATCACGATGATGCCCGAACCGGGTCACATCGCCTTTGTCTCGCACTCTGGCGCGATCTGCGGCGGCTCTATCGATTGGGCACGCAGCGTCGGCGTAGGGTACAGCCGCATTGCCAGCCTGGGCAACCAGTTGGATGTTGATATCGCCGACGGCATTCGTATGATGAAAGACGATCCCAACACCCGCGTCATCAGCGTCTACGCCGAGGGTCTGCCCGATGGACGGCGTTTCGTGGATGCGGCGGCGAGCGTCTACCGCACCAAGCCCATCGTGATGCTCAAGGCCGGTCTGACAGCGGCCGGAACACAGGCCGTAGCGTCGCATACCGGTGCACTGGCGGGCAACAACGACGCTTACGTCGCCGCCTGCCACCGGGCGGGTGTGGTGATGGTCCACTCGCTCCAGGAGCAGAACGACGTGGCGATGGCGTTGGCCACACAACCGCTACCGCGTGGCAACCGCGTGGCACTTCTCACCAATGCGGGCGGACCGGCGGCACTCGCTGCCGACGCACTCGATCGACAGGGTCTCGTGATGGCGCCTATCAGCCCTGCCACCCAGGAACGGCTCAAGGCCGTGACCCCGCCGGGCACACAGTTGGGCAATCCCATCGATATGCTCGGTGGGCCGCGTGCGGAGATGTACAGCGCCGCGGGCAAAATCCTGTTGGAAGATCCCAATGTGGATATGCTGATGATGATGTTCGTCCCGCAGGCGATCACACCGGTAAACGAAGTGGTCCAGGAAATGGTGAAAACCGGACGCGATGTGGACAAGCCGGTCGTTGCCTGTCTCGTCGGTGGGGAGAGTCTTACTGAAGCGATCTACACCCTAAATCGAGGTGGCGTCCCCTACTACCGCGATCCCAACCGTGCCGGGCGTGCACTCGGCGGGCTGTGGGAATATCGCCGACTCCGCGAGCGTCCTGACCTCACCCCCACCCCAGTCACTGACGTGGACCGCGCGGCGGCGCAGGCACTCCTGGACGCAGCTTGGGCGCAACACGGCGCGGGCTTCCTGGATGCGGAGACCGCTGCGCAGGTGGCACGCGCTTACAGCATCGCTATCCCCTTCTCCGGTCTTGCCACCAGTGTCGACGAAGCCGTGGCCCTGGCAGAGCAAGCCGGATACCCCGTCGTGCTCAAGCGCATCGCGGCGGACGTCATCCACAAAGCGGATGTTGGCGGCCTGGCCCTCGATCTGCGTGACGCAGGCGCTGTACGTGCGGCCTACCAGCGCACCACCGATGGCGGGCGCACGCGCGCGATGGTGCAGCAGATGATCCCCACAGGTCAGGAGGTCATCTTGGGGGCCAAACGCGATGCACAATTTGGCCCGCAACTGATGTTCGGGATGGGTGGCCTCTACGTCGAAATCTTACGCGACGTGGCCTTCCGCCTCGCACCCATCAGCGCGGAAGACGCACGCGGGATGATTGCGGAAACCGCTGCCGGACGTATCATGCAGGGCGTGCGCGGCGCAGCCCCTGGCGACATGGGTGCTGTCATTGAGATACTGCAGCGTATTGGGCAGCTCGTGAGTGATTTTCCTCGTATCGCCGAAATGGAGATCAATCCGCTTATCGTCGGACCGGCTGGATCGGGTGCGTGGGCGGTGGATGTGCGGATACGCATTGATAGGTGAGACGTATTGCGTGATGCGTGACGCGTGATGGAGCGTATTCCACGTTCCTGATCACGCATCACGAGTTACTATTTCGAGGGGGTCAAATGACGCTAGAGATCGGCTTGCTCCTGGTCATCGTCGTCGCAGCATTGGTGCTGTTCTCGCTGGAGAATCTGCCGGTAGACGTGATCGCCCTGTGTATTATGATGACGCTCATCCTCACAGGACTTCTACCAGTAGAACAGGCGTTTGCCGGATTTGGCAGCAATACGGTCGTGATGATTTTCAGCCTGCTCGTCATCACCGCTGCGCTAATGAATACCGGTGTGGCGGATATGGCCGGGCGCGAGCTGTTGCGTTTGGCCGGCGACAAACCCAAGCGTCTGCTGGGGATCACGATGACCATCCCCGCGATTTTGAGTGCCCTTATCAGCAACACGGCAACCACGGCTATGTTTACCCCGCTGGTATTGGGATTGGCACGGCGTACTAAAACAAGCGCCTCAAAGCTTTTGATGCCCCTGGCCTTCGCCGCCATCCTGTCCAGTTCGGTCACGCTCATCGGCTCGTCCACTAACATCGTCGTCAGCGACATTATGATGCAGTATGGTATGAAGCCTCTGGGATTGTTTGAGCTAACCGCCGTGGGTCTTCCCATCGCCATCATAGGCATCGTTTACATGCTCACCATCGGCCATCGCTTGATCCCCAATCGCGGCTCGGATGAAGAATTTATCACACCTTTGGGCATGCGTCCTTACCTGACTGAAATTTTGATCCTGCCAGACTCACCGCTGATCGGCAAAACGCTGGCTGAAAGCGGCCTGGGGCGCGACATGGATCTCACCGTGCTGCGCGTCGTTCGCGATAACAACCGTTACCTTGTTCCACAGGCCAAGTTGCGCCTGCAAAAGGGCGACGAACTGCTGGTCGAAGGCCAACGCGCTCAAGTCCTGAAAATCAAGGATGCGGCAGGCATTGGCCTCAAGGCCGACATCACGTTGAGCGACCCCCGCCTGCAAGCAGGTGACATGGAATTGGCCGAAGTCATCCTGCTACCGCAGTCACCGTTGACCGGACGCACGCTCAAGACGTTGAACTTCCGCGAACGGTACGGACTACAAGTCCTCGGTATCAATCGTCGAGGGCAAGCGATTTTCCGCAAGCTGAGCGAGACCCGGCTGCGAACCGGCGACCAACTGCTGATCCAAGGATCGCGCACAAACATCACCGCATTGGACGAGAATAACTTCCACGTCATCGGCCCGGTGGATCACCAACGCCCCAACCGCAAGCGTGCGCCTATCGCTATGGGCATCTTCGCTGGCGTGATCGCGTTGACAGCATTCAATCTGCTCACGCTGCCGGTGGCCGTTACCCTCGGCGCAATTGGTGTCTTCCTAACACGCTGTATCACCCCGGATGAAGCCTATCGCGACATTTCGTGGAAGGCTATCATCGTCATCGGCTGCATGTTAGCGATGGGACGGGCGATGGAGTATACGGGCACAGCCACTTATCTTGCCAACCAGATTGCGACACTCACGCGGAGCCTCACCCATCCGGTATGGCTACTCACTGCTTTCTTTGTGTTGACGATGATCTTGACGCAGCCTATGTCAAACCAGGCGGCGGCGGTACTGGTGCTGCCCATCGCCATACAGACAGCGGTGCAGTTGGGATTGAACCCACGCACCTTCGGGGCAATGATTGCCGTGGGTGCAAGCTGCTCCTTCATCACCCCCCTGGAACCGGCCTGCCTGATCGTGTACGGGCCAGGAGGATACAAGTTTATGGACTTCGTCAAGGTTGGATCAGTGCTTACGGTGCTTGTGTATCTCATCGCCATCGCGTTGGTGCCAGTGTTCTGGCCGCTTTAATCGTCACGGCTTTTTGGTATTGTCGCACTAGAAACGAAAAGTGGGGGTTTGGGGACGTGCATGGCCCGTCCCCAAACCCCCACCCCAGATCTCAAGCAGATTCGTGGTTTATTTTTCGAGAGGGGACACACCATTTATGAGGCGTTTTCTGATGCACCTGCCTGAACACGCCAGCGCGCGGATCAAGGCCACGCGCATCCGGCTGCGCGGTGCAAATTTACAGGGAAAAATCGATCACAATATATGGTACTTGTACATAGAGGTTTTCTGGGCAGCGATGCTCAGCGCAGCGGCGTCCTTCAACGCCACGTACGCGGTGCGACTGGGCGCGTCCAACACGATGATCGGCTGGCTTTCCTCGGTCCCAGCTCTGCTCGCGGTCTTCCTGCTGGTGCCGTCAGCGCGGTTCCTGGAACGCAAAACACAGCGCGCCCCGTGGATCTGGGGCGGCCTGTTCATCGCCCGGCTCGGTTATGGCTTGATCGCCTTGCTGCCCTGGCTCACCACCGGTCATCGCGCCGAAGCTGTGGTCGGCTTATTGATCGTCATCAGCATTCCGAGTACCTTTTTCAGCGCGGGCTTCAATCCACTGCTGGCCGACGTGGTACCCGAGCGCGACCGGGCACGAGTTTTTGCCAATCGCAACATCATCGCCGGCATCACCATTGCGATTCTGACCTTCTTCGCCGGCAGATGGCTGGAAGCTGCGGCGAACATCCACTGGGCGGCGTTTCCAGTCAACTATCAGGTGGTGTACATCATCGGCTTCCTGGCCTCGGTGATAAGCTCGATCTACCTGCTCAGAATCAGAGTCCCGGAAAGCAAAATTGTCACGCGCCCGCCGCGGCAGAAGGTGACGCTGACACAGCTCAAAGGGATGTTAGGCCAAAACCGCTACTTCGCACGCATCATCATCAATACACTGCTTTTCGGCTTTGGCGACTGGTTGATCTCACCGTTATACATCATCTTCTTCCTGCGCCACCTCAACGCGACAGACGGCTGGGTAGGACTGAACAGCACGCTGGCAAACATCGGCGTCATCATCGGCTACGCATTCTGGCAAAGGCTCATCTACAAGTGGGGCGATGCACGCACACTAGCGACAACTATCCCGCTTTCCGCGAGTTACGCCTTTCTGGTGAGTCTGTTCCCTAACCTGACGGCGATCCTGGTGTGGGGCGTGCTCATCAACATCATCAATCCCGGAGTAAGCCTCAGCCACTTCAACATCCTGCTTAAGCTCTGCCCTGACGAACGCCGCGCGAGTTACATCGCCTTCTACTCATCGATTATGAATGTGGGCGCGTTTATCGGCCCGCTGATCGGTGTTGCGCTGTCGAAAACACTGGACATCCGGCTACTGCTCATCATCGGAGGCAGCATACGACTGCTCGGTGCTCTGATGTTCCACATTTTCCCTATCCGGGTGACGGATCCGACGAAAGCAGATTGAAGATTTGTTAATTGGAGATTGGGAGATGGAAACTATCGAAAATTCAAAATCGAAAATCCAAAATCAATTCGAGCAGGTTTATGCACTCGTGCGGGAAATTCCACGGGGGAAAGTGGCATCGTATGGGCAGATTGCGCGATGGCTGGGATGGCCGCGCGGAGCACGTACCGTCGGCTGGGCTTTGCGCGCGCTACACACGGACGACGTCCCCTGGCATCGCGTGGTCAATTCGCAGGGGCGCGTGAGTCTGAGGAACGATGATGGCCTACAGCAGGCACTGCTGGAAGCAGAAGGCATCGTCTTCGATACTGTGGGGCGCATCGATCTGAAGACCTACGGTTGGACCGGGCCGCTTATTCCGTGGGGGGAAGACATAGCCCAAGTAAAAACAGAAGTTTGACGTTTTAGCCAGTTTGCTCTATGATTGGGATTGAAAAACTTGCCTACTAGGTGATTGACTGACTCTCACAGGAGAAAAGCACAACTCACGTGGATAACACAGATTTCAAACAACAAGCCGGCGAATACGCCGTTCAATTCGTGACCTCGGGGATGATCGTGGGATTGGGCCACGGCAGTACAGCCATCTTCGCGATCCGCGCCATCGCTGAGCAACTTGCTACCGGAAAGCTCACGGACATCATAGGGATTCCTTGCTCACGTCAAGTGGAAGCCGACGCACAAGCCCTGGGCATTCCGCTGACGACGCTACAAGAGAGCCCTATCATTGACGTGACCATTGACGGAGCGGATGAAGTCGATCCTGCACTCAACCTGATCAAGGGCGGCGGCGGCGCGCTCCTGCGGGAGAAGATTGTCGCTCAGGCCAGTCGACGCGAAATCATCGTTGTCGATGAGAACAAGCTCGTTCCAATGTTGGGGACACACTGGGCCGTACCGGTCGAAGTTGTGCCATTCGGCTGGCGCACACAAGTCGATTATCTCTCCACGCTCGGGGCAGATATCACACCGCGCCGCCTGAGCGACGGCGCGCTTTTTCGCACCGACCAGGGCAACCTGATTCTGGACTGCCGCTTTAGGCCGATTGTGCAGCCAGAGGAACTCGCCACGCAGATTCGCGCGCGCGCCGGGATCGTCGAACACGGGCTGTGTTTAGGGATTGCCGATGATGTCATCATCGCTGGAGCGACAGGGATTCGCCATCTCCAACGCGAGGCGTAAGAAGAAGAGTGACTGAAGTCGCCACTACACATATATCACGCGAAAGGAAGGTCAGCTATGTCCGAACGCACAGCGTCACAAGGATCAAAGGTGTCTCCATTACGCGTTATCATTGTCGATGACTCCGAGGAGACCCGCAAAAGCATCCAAATGATGATGAGCCTCGTGCCCGACAGTGAGGTGGTAGCTTTCGGTCAAAATGGGCGCGAAGCAATCGCGTTGGTGCGCCAACACCAACCCGACGTCGCTCTTATTGACGTCAACATGCCGGTGATGGACGGGCTGACCGCCATTCAAACCATACGACCAGAATATCCCGACCTCATCTGCATCGTGATCTCGGCGGAGAAGGACTCGCCGACGTTGCAGCGCGCTGTCGCCGTCGGCGCGCAAGGATATTTGATTAAGCCAGTCACCGCCGAGCAATTGTTGAGCGTGATGGAACGGGTTAGCAAAACCGCGCGGGCGACGCGGACGCAGACGCGGACGCAGATGCGGACACAGGCACCAGCCCGACCATCCGCACCGCTACCCACACCATCGGCCCCGCCACAACCCAACCTGGAAGCATTGGCCACCCAATATGCCAAGGCGCGCCGCGCGGACGATCAGGCTATCCAGGTGTTTGAGAGGCTGGCCGAGCAACCCGATTGCAGCCAGCGCTGGCTGCTGACGCTGGCGATGCTCTATATCGTGCGCAAGCAATGGCCAAAGCTCAAAATGCTTGCCACACGCCTGGAACAGACAGGACAAGCGACGCTGCCCCGCCCAGCCACACCGCAAACAGCAGCCTTGCTCTCCAATCTGGAAGCGATGGCCGCCCGATATGCCAGGGCGCGTCGCGCAGACGATCAGGCTATCCAGGTATTCGAGGCGCTGGCCGCGCAGCCCAACTGCAAACAACGCTGGCTAATGACGCTAGCCATGCTGTACGTCGTGCGCAAACAATGGTCAAAACTCAAGGCATTGGCCGCGAGACTGGAGCAAGCTACGCACAGTCGAGCAGAGTGACCTATTGGATGCTTCGCCAAAACGAGTGCCCCCGCACGATGTGCGGGGGCGCTGTTTGCCTATAACGCTAATGGCTGCGCAACACAAGTGGTAAGAATACTCTGGCACGCTGCGGGAAAATCATCACATCGTAGATTGCATCGCAGTAAGCTGCATAGCTGGAACTCGGTGGCAGGATTTCCACATAGTAGACGCCCGTTTCAGGCGGCATCCACCAGGATATGTCAACGCCGATACCAGTATCTTCATTTTCATAACCAGTGACATCAACCAATGGCATCCACAGAGTGTTGGCATGGTAAATACGTACCTGTGTTGCCATCCCCCACCCCAGGTTGAAGGTTTTGACCTGATAGTGAACCTGATTCGCAATATCCGCCGCCGGCACAGTGAAAGAAATCCAATCGGTATCCGTGACAGCGTGGAAAGAATGCGACTGCACACCCATATACGGGGTAGCTTGCATGTAGGCATCATCCACTTCGTAAGCATCCGGCCCAACGGAATCAGGATAGGGGCCTCCATACCAAATTCGATGCTCCGCAGGTGTATAGTAAGTCACGGCCGGCTGTATGCAGGGGTGCCCAGCATCCACCAGCGAGCAGTCACGGGACCAATAAAGGCCATCAAACGACACACTGTAGTTCCCATCCGCATCCACGCCGGTGCTCCGGGACCAACTCCACCATCCCCGGTAAGTGCGTCGAACGGAAACATTCACCGACTCGTTCGCCGGCGCGACGCCATAGACGCGGTTATTAACGCCATCCGCGTGAGCATCCAGCGCAGGGATGGGGACATCGGCGGTGTTGTCACTGCCTGCCACTACACGCACTGTGTCGCCCTGTGAAATGGTCACCGTTTGTGTGGCATACAGACCGACCCCGTAATAACCATAAGAGCCTGACGTCGTCGTGGCGGTCGCCACCGGGCTACCGCCACGCAGCAGCGTGATCGTCATCGGTGTAGCAGGCTGCGCCGTATAGCCCCACACATAGCGATCGCCTTTTTCCGCTTCAATGCTAAAGGTACGCGGGCGTTGCATAGTGTAGTGCCCATCGGGGCCGGCGTTCCACACATAAGCATAGTCCCACGGCCCGATCTGCGCATCCGTGAAGGGGAGGGAGTACAAGCCTCCAGCGACCTGAAACGCATTGCAATATGTTGTCCCATACGGATAGTTGAGATCATACAAGTAAGCCACCAGAGCGCCGTTGTATGCACTTCCGCTTAGGCCACCGCTCCCCAATATCGCCGTGGTATTCTGGATGGTCATCGTCTCTGTGGCAACACCGTTCCCCACCTCCAAGGTATCACCCGGCGCTATGCTCGACATGTAAGTCGAGAACGCGCCATCCGAGTCTACCCAAACCCCGGTAGTCGTGCTCTTGATAATACCCCCGCTATCCCTAAGGATTACCGTCAGGGTAGCATAGGGTTGCCGCCAGTAGCCGCGAACATAGCGATAGCTCAAATCGGCAACAATGGCGGGGAAGTTATAGCCGTAGTCATACTGGTAGTTCCCCTGCGCATCGTAGACATAGAGATAACCGTAATCGCCTCGCGCAAAATCGACATTCATCAGGTCAACGGTAAAAGCACCGGTCCCATCTGCTGTCGCGACGGCGCAATCGTAGGTATACGCGCAGGCCGTGGCAACATAGTAGCCCGTCCCATAACGCTTATAGAAATTCGCCCGTACCTGGCGTCCCGCCGTGGTAACGCCGGCAATTTGATCGGCCGTCGCATCAAAGTCCAGATTGGTAACATGGGTGGCCACGTACACGATGGTCGCGCCGCCGCCTGTCGCAGTCACAATGTCTCCAGCCTGGATCATCTGCGAGAAATAGGCCCAGAAATACCCACCCGCATTCGTCTGGGTGTCTACAGTTGCCAGTACAGTTTCGCCACGACCCAACGTTGCTTGCACATTCACATTGGGCTTGAGGTAACCAGCCATACCATATTCATCAAAATACCCGTAGAGACGGAAGGCATAGAAATACGTGTATGTGCTGTTGCCATTAGAATCTAGAGCATAGATGTACGCATACGCTCGACGGTCAAAATCGACCAATGAGGTGAAATCGGCAGTAAAATTGCCGGAAGCATCCACGCCCGGCGAACGTTGGTAATGGTTGCTGGTACAACCGGGGTAGTCATAAAGTTGCACATCCACCGTCCGTCCCACGTCCGTAGTTCCGGCGACGACATTGGTATCCGGGTTCACCCATCCCGATAGGTTCGCCACCACCGTGTTAACCATGTTACCATTAGCGGTAACTTCCACAACGTCACCGGGGTAAAGTCCAAAGTCATAACCCTCAACCGGACAGGATTGCCAGTTAGAATATACCGAGTAATAGCCCTGGCTGCTGCTTGTGGTAGTCCGCCGGATGACTTCTATGCCTTTACGCAGTACGCGCACTGTGACTGCCGTTGATGGTGCTGTCATGCCGCTGATGCCACCATAATTAGAAGAGGGAGAAAAATAGACGGTGATACTGGGATCGGTCGCCTGGAGAGCCGCAGGGCGCGTGTTTTGAAGAACAACACTCTCCGCCAAAACACGCGTTGCCAATGCCTGGGGTACGTTGGCAGCACAAGCCGGCATTTCGTCCACACTGGGATAAATGTCATTGAGCTCCTGTGCGCGGGACAGGCGCGCACTCGCCTTGGGCATCATCCCAGTCACAACAACAGCGTGCAGGTCTGGGCGCACTGTATAACCAGCGACAAGCCCTTCGGTCTGCAACTGTTCTAATTCCAGAAGCAACGGGGATGCAGCCTGATAGGTCAACTGCTGGGCATAACGTTCCGCTGTTTCCGGCGTGAGGCCCACGGGGATATCGAATTTGTCGAAATCCGGCATGGGCAAGGCTAATACTATCTCATCAGGATCAGGGGGAGCGGCCAAAGCCGGAGATGCTGCGGCGATGGACAATAGGAAAACAAACACGAGGGCAACAACTGCCAAATAGCGTTTCATCGAATGCCTCCTTACAATCTGTTGGGGAATGTTGCTGAAAACAATGAGGAAACCAGCATAGACAAAGTCATCAAGCATAAGTTGCTTATCACCTCCTGGTATAG
The DNA here is from genome assembly GCA_016934645.1 of Anaerolineae bacterium. The sequence continues at coordinate 60 of JAFGSL010000684.1, read as the reverse complement.
ATGCAATTCAAAAATAAAGCCACATTGTCAATTTTATCACAAAAGGTGACGTAATACAAT
>JAFGSL010000105.1 GCA_016934645.1 Anaerolineae bacterium | reverse complement strand
ATGGTGGAGACCGCCAAAGCGACCGGCAAGATGTTGCACATTCAGTTGAGCACGCTTTACAGCAAGGAGACGAAAACCGCCAAGTACCTTATCGACGGTGGGCATCTGGGCAAGCTCTATTACGCGCGCTCGACCGGCTTCCGGCGGCGGGGGCGTCCCTACGTGGATGGCTACGGCGCGCCGCCATTCGTGCAGAAGCGCAATTCCGGCGGTGGCGCATTCTACGATATGGGCGTTTACCACATCGCCAATATCCTCTACCTGCTGGACAATCCCAAAGTCCTGCGCATCACCGGTAAGACGTACCAGGAGACCCCCATCGATCCGCGCCGGCTGGAAATCAGCGGTTACGACGTGGAGGAGTTGGGCGTGGGCTTCGTGCGTCTGGAGAACAACATCGCGTTGGACATCGTCGAAGCGTGGGCTATTCACCTGGACAGCTTTGGGAGTTCGCACATCGCCGGTTCGCAAGGCGGTGTGAAGCTCGATCCGTTCGGCTATTACTTCAACATCGGCGACCTGGCGATCAACGGATCGGCTGACCTGGATCAATTCGACTACCGCCTGCACAACGTTCATGAAGTCGGTGACGTGTACGACAGCTCGCAGCATCACTGGATTGCGGCATTGCAAGGCCGCGTGGAGCTTTTGCCCACCGCCGCCGTCGCGCTGAACACGATGCTGATCTCCGAGGGCATCTTCCTCTCCGAGAAGCTGGATCGGGAAGTGACGGCGGGCGAGGTGTTGGAGATGTCGCGGTCTACGGCGGTGAAGTTGTAGGGTTGGGGTAGGAGACGGACATTCACAAAATAATAGCGGGCGGCGCTGATGCGCTGCCCGCTGTCGTTGTGTGAGCCGTAGACCTTTACATTACCAGTGTCACGATTGAATGCAATTGACAGTATTGGGTAGGTCTAGGACCTCTCGAACCTTTTCCAAAAGGCTGTGAACTGTGAAAGGTTTCTGCAAAAAATTTACCCCTTTATCTAGTACACCATGATGCGCAATAATGTTATTTGTATAGCCCGACATGTACAGCGCTTTGACATCAGGGTGGATAGCGGCCACGTTTTGACAGAGCTCTCGCCCATTCATCTCAGGCATCACCACATCAGTCAACAAGAGGTGAATGGGTTCCTTGTGTGTAGCCACACGCCGTAGGCCATCCCGGATGTTTTGGGCCTCAATCACCTGATAGCCGTGCGTCGTCAGGGTTTCAACTACCAAGTTGCGAACGGCCACATCATCCTCGAAGACCAAAACCGTTTCCGTTCCGTGAAAGTTGACAGCCGCTGCGGCGGTCGTATCCAGCGTTTCGACGGTACCTTCCGCTTGTGGCAGATAAATCTTAAAGATGGTGCCTTTGTCCACCTCGCTATAGACGTGGATACTGCCCTGGTGTTGCTTGATAATGCCAAACACAGTCGCCAGCCCTAAACCTGTGCCCTTGCCGCGCGGTTTGGTGGTAAAGAATGGATCGAAAATCTGCTGTTGTGTTGTGGCATCCATCCCGTGACCGGTATCGCTGACAGCCAGCATCACATAAGGCCCAGGCGATTGCCTCTCTGCGTATTGGGCAACGTACGCTGCATCCAGGGCCACGTTGGCCGTTTCAAGGGTCAGTGTTCCGCCACTGGGCATGGCATCGCGAGCGTTTACCGCCAGATTGAGCAGCACTTGCTCAAGCTGCCCCCTATCGCCCATGACCGGGTGGAGGGCGGGAGCCAGGGCGGTCTCCAAAACAATGTTTTCGCCGATCAGACGCTGGAGCATTTCTATGAAGTCCTGGACAACCACGTTCAGGTTCAACACTCGCATATCTAACACTTGTTTGCGGCTAAACGCCAGAATTTGCCGCGTCAGGTTGGCGGCACGCTGTGCCGCTTCGCGTATGATTTCCAGGTAGCTATACAGTTTGTCGCCCGCCGACAACATCCGCATCCCTAGCTGCGAATAGCTAAGGATGGGTACGAGGATATTGTTAAAATCGTGAGCGATGCCCCCGGCCAATTGCCCGATGGCCTCCATTTTCTGAGCCTGGATAAGTTGAGCCTCCAGCTTTTTCCTTGCTTCTTCTGCTGTTTTTTGCTCCGTTATATCGCGGGCCACCCCGATGATCTCATTCTTTCCCGGAATCAAGACTCCCCCGGTCTGAACGTAGATCGTTTTGCCGTTTTTGCTCCTTAGCTTGATTTCAAGGGGTTCTACCTGAGCGCCGGTCTCCAATATTTCCAGTACCGTCATCGCAATTGGTTCCGGATCCTGGTCTGGATGAAGTAGCTGGAAATGGTTCAGTCGCCTGAGTTCTTCCTTGTCGTATCCAAAGAGGTCTAACGCTAAATCGTTTGCTTCTACAAAATGCCCCTGGTCATCCGTGACGAAGACTAGCGTGGTTTTTGATTTAAACAGGGCTTGGTATCTTTGCAGGGCATCCTCCCTGGCTGCTTCAGCCCTTTTTCGCACCACGATGTCACGCTCCACCTGCTCCAGAGCGCGCCGATTGATCACCGAAATCTGGTAGGATATTGTGGCTACAGCAAGTATTGCGACTGTGTTGTCAGCAAGGTAGGATATGAGCGACGCGTATGGCAGGTTGAGCTCGTCACGCATCAGAAACATGAAACCATAAAGAACGAGAATGTTGATCCCAGCGTAGAATACCATGCCGTAAGGTCGCTCTAGTATAACGATGGGCATCATGGAGAGCAGTCCGATAACAAAGACAATAGTGTCGAGCCGTGATACAACGTGGGTTTGATTGGTAAAAATTACAGTCCATACGGTGGCAAAGCCGATAAGTATCAGGAGATTCGCGGAAATGGTGTAATAGCCGCGCACAAGGATCACCAGGCCAAGTATGGAAAGTGCAAAACCTCCGGTGAGCACGCCTAATGTTTGGAAGTGGAGCTTGAATCCATATATCGGGTTGTGGAGGCTTGCATAGCCGGTGTAGAGAATGGCGGCCAGAATGACAGCTAATTCTACGATGTAGCACTGGGCTATGAAGCGTGCTTTAAGCTGAATCACAAATTCTCGGTCATCGTATCGTTTCAGCAGATTGTCGATTATCCCACTCATATCATTATCTCCTTAAATCATTAACCGAGAGTGCTTCTGTGTTATCTCGCCCACTTTACCGCTTTTCTCCCGGCTTATTCATCCGGTTTCAGGCGAGCAGGTCGCACCAACCGATGTTGTTGGGCGGCAGCCCACCCAGATGGAGATTGGAATATGTTAGCAGAGCTATGCCCCCCCCCATCGCATAGACCTTTTGCAGGACTTGATGTCCTCCACTCACACTGAATCGCTTACTTTCTTAGCCTGCGACTGCACTGCCCGACGGTTACTACTTCAGTCCTCATAAGGAGCAAGAAGAGGTGATAGTGTCTTGTCCATAAGATGGTGTTCTTCTGACTCTTCTATATTTAAAAGTGTTATATCCACTGACGAAAAGTCAACCACAGGCGCTTCTTTGTCTATCTCTGAAAGGCGTTCATTGATTTGCTGAACAATCCGTGCTTGCTCGCTCTTTTTGGGGGGCGACATAGATTCTAGTATTTCGATCTCTCGTTTAACTTGTCCTAGTCGAGACGCAACAGAACGATGAGCTTCTGCTCGCTTTGCGTGGCTATAGAAAGTTTGGATAGCAGAGAGCACAGCTGCTATCAAGCCAACAATACCAACACTTACCCTTATCCATGGCTCTTTTGCTTCAGCCAAGAGTGTTGCGCCAGCAATGGTTGCAAGAATTATAGCGGGGAATCCGATCCAATAATGATATTTATTATATCGAGTAGCGGCAAGATAGTGCGCCTGCTGGTTGATCTCGATTCGGCGCTTCCAATCCTTAAGTAAACCACGATAATCTAGGCTCATAGTACCCTCCTAACACATTGATTGTTGCTCTATCATACGCCGCCCAGCGGATGTTAGGCGAGCCTACTTGCCCACATCTCGCCCCGTCGCGGCTCTACGCCACAGAGAACCACATCTTCATGCAGCCACGCCACCCGCATTCATAAAGAAGCTTCTGGGCCAAATTCCAGGATATTTCCTGGCCGTGGTTTCCT
>JAFGSL010000683.1 GCA_016934645.1 Anaerolineae bacterium | reverse complement strand
TTCGTAAAAATATAACTTCCCGTTTTTCGCTCTAAGCCCCGTCCCCGGGGCGCTCTGCGCGGGAACTTATTCTTTTACAGGCTCTAAAGTAGTAGCGGGGGAGAGGGAATTGAGCAGCTAACGCTTCGAAGTCTTCGTCATGCAAATCAACCAGAATATCCACGTCAAAGGTCGCGCGCGTGACGCCGAAAGCCAGTCCAGCAAACGCACCGACAATCAGATAAGGAGCTTGCATTTCCTCTAAGGCCTTTATGACTTTGAGGTAAAAACAAATCGCACTCATGACATTTCCATCCGCAGTGGTGTGAGATAAGCAAGGACCCTCATATTCAACTCCGACTGCGATAACTCAGGGAAACGACGGCGCAAAGTCCCCCTCAGAGCAGCCATAGCGAAGGCTTGCGCTTGCATCCCAGCCAGCACACGCTTTGCTGGTGACAATTTTGCCATCAATTCGAGTTGTGCCCAATCTATATCGGCGACACTTGTTTAAATCTCATTTTGCTTCATAAGTTCACACCTCCCGTGGATCCGCAATCCCCCCCGCTAGCGCTGATGCCGCCACGGTCGCTGGGCTGGCGAGGTAGGTGAAGGCTTCCTTCGACCCCATACGCCCCTTGAAGTTGCGATTCGCCGTCGAGACGGTGACTTCGCTGGGCGCCATGCAGCCCTCGTGCGCGCCCAGGCACGGGCCGCAACCGGGATTGAGCAGTGTCGCGCCCGCCGCGACCAGATCGGCGATAACACCGCGCTCGATAGCCGCTAACAAGATTTCGCGGGAAGCGGGTAACACCAACAAGCGCACGCTCGATGCGATGTGCTTGCCGCGCAGGATATCGGCTGCTGCTTCCAGATCCTCCAACCGCCCGTTGGTGCAGGTGCCGATGAGTGCTTGGTCGATTTTCACCCCCACCATGTCCGTCACCGGTACAACGTTGTCAACGGTATGCGGTTTGGCCACTTGCGGCGAGAGATCACTCACATCGTACTCGATGACGCGGGCGTAGGCAGCGTCCAGATCGGCGCGGAACTCGGTAGCCCAACGACGCAGCGTCGCAGTATCCCAGGGTGTGCGACCGGCCAGCCAATCGAGCGTCGTCTCGTCCGCTTCGACGACGGCATTTTTCGCGCCCATCTCGGCGGCCATGTTGCACAATACCATCCGCCCGGCGATGCTCATCGCACAGATGGCCTCCCCCGCGAATTCCACGGAGCAATAATCGGCCCCGTCGGCGCGCAGGTCACCGATGATGTGCAGGATCACGTCTTTGGCGGAGACGCGCGGTGGCAGCGCGCCGTGGAGCACAATGCGCAGCGTCTCCGGCACGCGCAGCCAGATCGAAGCGGTCGCCGTCACTGCGGCGGCCTCGGTGCGCCCGATGCCCGCCGCGAACGCGCCGAATGCACCGTGCGTCGGCGTGTGCGAATCGCTGCCGACGATCAACGCGCCGGGCCAGGCGTGTCCTTTCTCTGGCAAAACCTGGTGGCAGATGCCCTCGCCGATGTCGTAGAACGCTTCGATGCCCTGCTCCGCCACAAACGCACGGGTGGCCTTGTGGCTAATGGCATACGTTTCATTGGCGGCCGGCGTCACGTGGTCGAACACGATGACGTGCATGGCCGGGTTGGCGACTTTATCAACGCCGATCTTGCGGAATTTCCGCGCAATGTCCGATGTGTTGTCGTGGGTGAGTAGTTTGTCGGGCCGCACCGTCACGATCTGCCCCGGCACGACGCTTTCCAGTCCAGCTCTGCGGGCGAGCACTTTCTCGGCAAAGGTATGTCCCATCGTTTCACTCCGGTTACAAGTTTCAGGTTAAAGGTTCCAAGTTAAAAGCGGCTTTTCGATTGACAAAAGCGCAAGGGTAACGTACAATACGTACAAATTGTACAATTCGTCATCCAGGAGCATACTATGTGTCCTACCGTAAGTGTGTCTAACGCGCGCGAAAAACTGAGCAATGTCCTAAACGAAGTCGCCTACGGGCATGAACGCTATATCATTGAACGCCGAGGGCAACCGTTAGCGGCCATTATACCAGCATCTGACTACAACGATTTGCTAACGTTGCTCAGCGAAAGCGGTGTACTCAGCGAAGTGCAAGGCATTCCCGTGACCATCCGCTTCAGTGGTGAAGCGTATTTCGTGTCCGACAACCTCTTCAATCTCTACGGCGAAGGGAACACCCTGGAAGCCGCGCGTCAGGATTACCGGGTTGCCGTACAGGAATATCGCGCCGACCTGGAAGCCCATGCCAACCACCTGGCTCCCTATCTGGCAGAACATCTGGCTCAGTTGCGCGTCCTTGAGTCCGTGGCAGCGGATGCCGCAACAGCGGATGCCGCAACAGCGGATGCCGCAACAGCGGATGCCGCAATAGCGGATGCCGCAATAGCGGATGCCGCAATAGCAGACGTATGAACACGCTCCCCGCCCGCAAAGTCGCTACTGCATTGTCCGGCAAGTTCGCCTTCGAGGTCGAAGACTCACATCATCGCATCTACCGGCTCTTCCTGGACGGACAACTTGTGGCGCGCACCTTCATATCGCACGGCGCTCGTGAATTGAGCGATTTTCATATCCAGAAAATGGCGCAGCAAATGCGCCTTTCCCGAAAGGAATTTCTGGCGGCTGTCGAATGTACACTGGATCAAGCTTCATACTATGCACTGATACGAGGACGATTGTAGCCGCGATTTCCAAATCGCGCCTGGTTGACTCACACCCTCGCGGTATGGAAACCGCGCCTACATAATCTGCTTGCCGTAAGCAAACAAATTGCCCGCTTGGTAAATATCCATCTGCACCTGCGAAAACGGCTGCGCGGCGAAAGTTTTCGCGCCGTTGAGGGTGATCGTCCCTGTCTCGAAATCCACGCCGATGGTGTCGCCGTTGTGAAAAGCGGCGGCATTCTCGGTCAAACCGGGCAGGCTCACAATGGGCAAACCGCTGTTGATCGCGTTGCGCTTGTAGATCGCACCAAAGCTCTCGGCGATAATCGCTGCAATGTCGAGTGCACGGAAGCAATCCACCGCCTGCTGCCGCGATGATCCCGCCCCGAAGTTGCGGCCCGCCATCACGATGTCGCCAGGCTGCGCGCGTTTGGCGAAATCCTCCCACCCGCGCAGGTTGTCGAGCGCATACTGCCCCATCTGCGCCACGTCGGTGATGTGCAGGTAGCGGTTGTGGAAAATCATGTCGGTGTCGATATCGTCGTAGAGCGCACCGCCAGGCGTGGCGAGCACCCATAGACGTCCGGTGATGTGTGTCGGTTTCATCGTTCACCCCAATTCGAATCCGGTTTGCTCGTAATAATGCAGCAAAGACGGCGGCAACAGTTGCCGCATCCTCTCCGCGCGTTCGATAACGAGGCGTATCCACTGCGTACTTGGATCGAATGGCGTGAGCATGTCGGTGGCCTCTTGTGCGGTGACCCAGCGCGCCGCATCGTGTTCAGCGCTGATGTGCAACGCGTCCGCATCATCCACGGCACACAGGTAGACCACACCGATAAGCTCATTATCCGCTGTGGGCGCGCCCCGGTAAAAGTGCGTCGTCCCCAGGATGCACAGGATGCGCACCCCGATCCCCAACTCCTCGCGTACCTCACGGTGGGCGGCATCCTCGAAGCCCTCGCCCTGATCCACGCGCCCGGTGACACATTCCCATACACCCGCCGCGAAATCCTTGCTCGCCGCCCGGCGCAGCAGCAGATAACGTTGTTTTTCAGGGGAACAGATAACGGCCCCGATACCGCCGTAAAAACGTCCAATAGCCATTATCCCTCCTCGGGGGTCGCAATCTCACCCTCAAGCGCGCACCACGCCGCCGTGACGGGGCTGGCAAGATACGTCTCGCCGGCGCCCTGCTTGCCGGGGAAGTTGCGGTTGCTGGTACTGACCTGAACTTCGCCCTTGCCCGTCATCCCCAGGTGACCGGAGGCACAGCCGCCGCAGCCGGGATTGCTGATGATGAAACCGGCCTCGAAAAGCGTCTGGAGCACGCCCGAGGCGAGCATCTGCGCGTAGACACGGCGTGTCGCAGGCACAACGGTTGCCATCACGTGCGATGCGATGCGCTTGCCATGCACAATCTTCACAACGGCGGCGAAATCCTCGAAGCGCCCGTTGGTGCAGGAGCCAAGGAAGACGCTGTCGATGCGCCGCCCGGCAACCTCGCGCACCGGTTTCACGTTCGTCGGACTCGGCGGACACGCGATGAGCGGCGTCAAATCGCTAATATCGACCTCAATAGTTTCGATGTAGTCTGCATCAAGATCAGGGAGTATGGAGTAGGGAGTAAGGAGTAAGGATTCGCCGATCCGTGACTCGTAATTCGTAATTCGCAATTCGCTATTCACCAATTTGCTGATTGGAAAACCGATGATACCGCCCATTTCCGTGACCTGGCTCGCCAGGGTAATGCGGCCCGCAAGGTCGAGAGCGTCAATGGCCGGGCCGTAGAATTCGATGGCGCGACCCAGTGCGCCGCTGGGGCCGAGATCGCGCATAATGGCTAACGTCAGGTCGCGGGCAGTGCACGGCGGGCGTAACTCGCCCTTGAGGATCACCTTCATCGTCGGCGGAACCTCGAACCAGGTACGTCCGGTTTTGAAGGCGAAAGCGATGTCCTGGTCGCCCATCCCCTGCCCGAATGCGCCCACCGCGCCGAGGATGTTGAGGTGGCTGTCGGTGCCGACGAAGGTATTGCCGGGTTGCACCAGCCCCTCCTCAATGGCAACGTGCGAGCCGATGCCCGCATTGACGTCGAAGACGCGCACGCCCTGCGTCCGCGCCCACACGCGGCAGAGCTGTTGGTTGTTGGCGTAGGGGATGTTACTCGGCGGCACAACCAGATCAAAGGTGAAGAACGTCTTGGCGGCGGCGGCGACCGGCGTGTCACCGTAGTGCTCGCGGTAGTTCTTGACCACGTTCGCGCCGCCGAAGTCGCGCGCCGTGCGGATGTCCAGATCGAGCCAGATGATGTCGCCTGCGGCGACTGAGGCATCGGGCGCAGTATGCGCGGCGAAGATTTTCTGGATGAGGGTCTGACCCGCCATAGATTCCTTTCTCAATGCGCCGGCGCCAGATACAACAGCACGGCGAAATAGTGGCACAGGCTGCCGATCAGCACGAAGAGATGCCAGACGCCGTGCATGTAGGGGATTTTCTTCAGGGCGTAGAAAATGACGCCAATCGTATATGCCGCCCCACCCACCGCTAACCAGACCAGCCCACCGACAGGAATGTTGATCAGCAAAGACTTGATCACCAGAACACTCAGCCAGCCCATCAGGATGTACATCAGCACCGACAGTTTCTGCAGGCGGTTGATGAACAGCGCCTTGAAGCTCACCCCCAAAATCGCGAGGCCCCAGATGAGGATGAGGAACGCCCAACCCCACGCGCCTTGCACGCCAAGCAGCAAAAACGGCGTGTACGTTCCGGCGATGAGAAAAAAGATCGAGGCGTGATCGATAATACGAAAGACGCGCTTGACCTTCGGATGCTGGAAACTATGGTACAGCGTCGAGGCCACATACAAAGTGATCAGCGACGCGCCGTAGACGCTGAAGCTCACCACCTGCGTCACATTCCCATAGAGGACCGCCAGCACGACCAGCACCGTCAGTCCGGCAACACTTAACGCCGCGCCAATCCCGTGGGTGACGCCGTTCATGATCTCCTCACCCAGGGAGTAAAATCGGGTGAGCGCGCGATCTTTCAAGTCTTTCAATTGGCTAGATGTCATACCGCCTCGTTTATTGTGGAATATACCCGCAACTCTCGCACACAAACGTATGCACACAACATCCTGTGACGACGTACGGCGCATACACCAGTGTGTGCTCCTGGCCCTCAATCGCACCGCAAAGTCGGCACTCTCGCCGCCAGCAGTAGACGGCATCAGCACCCAACTCTATCCATTGATGCTCACACGGCGCCGGATTCTCACCGGGATGGTGATGTGCTGATTCTTGATTCAAGATTCTTCCCCTGTCCCAGTCGCTGCACAGCATGGAAGCTGATGAAGTCCGCGTGGTTGACGATGGTGGCTTCGGTGGTACGTTGCACCTTGTCGCCCTCTCCAGCGTGCGTAGCGATGATGTGCTGTACTTCGACGGGCAAGCCACAGCGCGCAGCCAATTCCATACCAGTGAACGGATGCCGCAGCATCTTTCCTGACGCTGTCTGCACAAACACGCCCGGCTCGCGTTCTTCGTACTCCACCAGCTTGCCGACATCCCGTAGGATACCACCGGAGATGAGAATGTCCATATCCACCGGCACGCGGTCGCCGTACAGGTCGACGAAGACCTCCGCCACTTTGATGGCGATTTGTGCCACGGCCCGCGTGTGCTCGATGAAATTGACCGGGCACGGGTTAATGAGCAGCGAGAACGGCATCCGCGCCAGCGCCGCCAGCGTCCACCCACCCTCGCGCATCGCCAGTTCCCACGTCCGGATCGTCCGCTCGCGCAAATCCGCGTCAGCGATCAGGTTGAATTCAGGGATTGTATTCAGTAATTCGTCACGCATAGTACCCTCCGTTAGAGTCGAAAGTCCAAAGTCGAAGGTCGAAAGTCATTGACCCGTCCTCTTTGGACTTGAGACTTTCGACTTTAGACTAATGTTCGTTCCTCCGGCCCGTTATATTCGTGCGCCGCCGGGGAAATCTGCCGCATGGGACGTTGGTTCACGATTTCGTCGAAGACGTGCGCGGTGAGGCCGACGGTGCGGGCGATGGCGAAGAGGCCGTTGCCCATCTCCGGCGGAAAGCCCATCTCGCAAAGCACTGCCGCGATGGCGCCGTCCACGTTGAGCGGCAATTCCTTGCCCAGCGTCTCCTTCATCGCCTGCTGGATCGCGCGCGCCATCGCCACATAGTCGCCGGCGACGCCCGCTTCCTCCGCAATGGCGAAGAGCCGCGCCGTGCGCGGATCGTTCGAGTGGATGCGGTGCCCGTAGCCGGGAACGCGCTTTTTCTGCGCGCGATACTCCGCCATCAACGCGCGTGCCGTCGTGAGCGCATCGTCGCCCGCTTCGCGCTGCCGCGCCACAGCTTCGAGCAACACCTGCATGCAGCCCTCAATCGCGCCACCATGATGCCGGTTGATCGTCATCACGCCTGCCGCGATGCCTGCCGTGAGTGGCGCGCCACCGGAAGCCACCGTCCGCGCCGCCAGTACCGAGGGTGGCGTGGCCCCGTGATCCACGCTGGCGACGAGTAACGCGTCCATCACGCGCCCCTGCGCCTCCGTGGGCAATTCGCCTTTAAGCACCAGATACACCACGTGCGCAAACGGGATGCGGCCCATCAATTCGTCGATCCGGTATCCGCGCACGGCCACCTTGTTCGGCTCGATCTTCGTGATCGGTTGAGTCCAGGGTTGTTCAGTCATTCTTCCTCCTTGTCGAACGTCAAAAGTCCAAAGTCGAAAGTCTCCAATCAACCGGCTTTTGACTTTCGCCCTTCGACTTTAGACTAAAGTTTCGCTAACACCGCTTTCGTCGCTGCCGGCAGATCCATAAACTGCTCCACCACCGTTGCGCCGACTTCGCGCAGGCGCGCCACCTTGCCTTCGTATGTGCCGCGCCCGCCTTCGACAATCGCGCCCGCGTGCGAGAAGCGCGTGCCACTCTTTGCCGCCTTGCCGCCAATGTAGGCGATCAGCGGCTTGGTGAACGCGCCCGCTTCGATGAGGTCGGCAACGCGCTCTTCCTGGCTCGTGCCGATCTCGCCAAACATGACGACGGCTTTGGTATCGGGATCGCGCTCGAATTCGAGCATCACGTCTGGATGGGACAATCCCACCACCGCGTCGCCGCCGACGTGAACGAGCGTGGTCGCGCCGATGCCTTCGCGGGCCAGGTAATACGCCATCGACGAGGTGATCCCACCGCTGCGTGAGGCCACGCCCACCGGCCCAGGGAAGAACCACTTCCTCGCCGCTGCTGCCCGCCCCCCGATCATCCCTAACACGGCCTTGTCCGGGCTGAGCACGCCCAATGTATTCGGTCCAATGAAGCGCGCGCCGGCGGATTTGGCGCGTTTGGCAATCGCCAGCACGTCGTAGATCGGCACGCGGTCGGGGACGATGACGAGTAGCTTCACGCCCGCGTCGATCGCTTCCAATGCCGCACTCCGCACCAACGGCGCGGGGATGAACAACACGCTGATGTCAATCGGTCCAGCCTGCTCCCATGCCTCGACCACGGTATCATACACCGGGATGCCCTCCACATCTCCACCGCCGCGTCCCGGCGTCACACCCGCAACAACCTGCGTTCCGTATCCCACCATCAATTTCGTCCGGGCCATACCTTCCCGACCCGTAACACCTTGTACTAAAACTCTTTTAGTTTCATCGATTAATATCGCCATGTGTTTTCTCCTTGTCGAAAGTCCAAAGTCAAAGGTCTAAAGTCATCGCTGTTTGAGGTCAGGTGTTTTTCCAGGTACTTGATAAAACCTGAGATCAAACGGCTGACTTCGGAAGTAGTTTTGTAAAGGGTGTCAAACTCGGCTTGCGTGATGCAACCTTGATCCAATGCCGCATAAGATTGCGCACGCACTTCACCGGAGGAACCCTTAGCAATGTAAAGGTAACGAATAAAAGTACGATCGTTTTGGACTTCAAAGCCTTCAGCGATGTTTGAAATAACCGATATTGCAGCACGTCTTATCTGATCTCGCAATCCATAATCACGGCTGAAGGCTCCTTTGTTAGTAAGGGTATAAACCATCTGACAAAGTTCACGGCCTCTTTTCCATCCCTCAATATCCTCAAATCGTTCAATCCTCGCCATATCCACCTCGCAGCCCAAAACTTTCGACCCTCGACTTTTGACTATTTTTCCATTCCGGGAATTGGCAAGTCGACATGCCCGCCACCTGCCCCGTAGAGCAAACAATCTACCTCACAGGCCAAACACTCCACACATTGCCCCTTCTTGGACGCCTCTGGTGTAATATTGAGAACTGGCAGCCCCGCATCATTGAGTGTAAGAATTTGTCGCCCGCACGCTTCGATGCAGACCTTGCTTTCGCACGTCGCACAAATAGCGTGATCGTAAGTCACCGTTCCACCAGTCACAGTTTCAAATGAATACAACGCCTTCGATGTTTTCTCCCTGACTTTTGACTTTTGACCTTCGACTTTCGACTTTTGACTTTCGACTATCAAAGCTTTAAGTCGCGCCGCGCAAAAATCGGGTGAGTCATCCTTCTTGTACCCCTCGACCTTCGCGGGGATGCGCCCGTTGAGGCTTTCCAGGATTTCGACGGCCTTATCCTCAGCATTGCCACCCAGGCGGATGACAACCGGAACGTCCAGTTGCGCTTCGAGGAACGCCTTGAACAAGCCACGCGCAGAGTAGAATTGCTCCTGGCTGGCGACACCGGAGCCGGAGCCGAAGTAGCCGTCGATCGGCCCGGTGGCGAGGATAATTTTCGCCGCGCGGTAGACTTTGCTCGCGGGCGGATTCCCGCTCGTGTCCACAAAGGTCGCCAGCTTGTAACCCTGCCGCAGCACCGCGTCCATGCTCATCATCGAGCCACCGCCGCCCGCGCCATGAAAACCAATGTAGCCCTGGCCTTTTTCGAAATCCTCCGCCATCTGGATAAAGTAGAACGTACCGCGGTAATCCCCCGCTTCTACATCGTAAGCGATCTTCTCCAGCTTCGTCGGCGGGCGATCGTACTCACGGGCGATGGCAATGCCCAAATCCTTGTGGCGGAAGACAGCGTAATCATCCACGGTGATACGGCAGTCGGCAGCGACGAGCTTGCCGTCGGTGGTCAGCACCAGCGGATTGATCTCGGCAGCGCGCGCCTCGTATGTCCGCGCGACGTCGTAGAGCTGCACCAACAAGCCACCCAGGTCGCGCTGCAACCTCCCACCGATGCCCGTCTTGCGGACAAGGTCACGGGCCTGGTAGTCCTGCAAGCCGAACTCGATATCGACGTGCGTGCTGGCGACTTTGTCGGGATGCTCCTTGGCGATGTATTCGATGCCGGTGCCACCAACGCTGGCAAACATCACCAGCGGGGCCTGCGCCCGATCATCCACGATGACGCCGGCGTAGAATTCGCGGCCGATGGCGATCTGTTCCTCCACCAACACGTGCTCCACCGTAAAGCCCTTGACCTTCAGGCCGAGGATGTCCTGTGCCGCAGCGGCGGCCTCGTCGGGCGTGGCAGCCTTGCGGATGCCGCCCACACTCGCCCGTCCCGTGATCCACGCCTGCGCCTTCACCATCACCGGCCTGCCGATTTCCTCAGCAATTCCATAAGCTTCCTCCGGCGTCGACGCAACGCGGCCTTGAGGAATTGCGACTTTGAACTGTTTGAGCAAAGCTTTGCCCTGATACTCGTGCAATCGTGCCATGCGTACCCTCCCAGCAAAATTGGAATAAAAAAACGGGTAAAGCTGCAAGCGATTCGGTCGCGTACAACCTACCCATTCAAAAGACCCATCAAGATGTTGCCATGCTCACAGTTTAGTGAAAACCGGCATCGCTGGCAAGTGACACTCCACTATGAAAGCCTTGCAGAGGTTCATGCGCACCGCAAGTGCGCACACCTCCACATTCTCATCCATGCCTTATCGTCCATTTTTCTATCCATCGCAGCGATCCGAGATGCGGGCCTGCGCCAGGGAGAAGACCACGGATGATAGAAATGGACGATAGAGAAGGCTGTGTTTATCGTGTATTTCCGTTATCCGTGGTGATCCTCCGGCGGCCGCAAAATCCGCGCCTCAATCGCCGCGCGGTCGGAGACGCGGGCCAGGTTCAAGCACTCCACGAGCAGTTCAGTAGCTTCAGTATATTCTTCGAGTGCTGTAACCTGTGCATCGCTCAGAACAAATCTGTGATCCAAGTCGTGGTGTGCCAATGCGCCGCTCAATGCTGACGCGAAAGCATCCCAAGCACGCCGTGATGCACCAGAATCGGGTACAAGTATTGTTGCTAGTGCTTCTGCCAGCAAAGGCATTCCCTCTTGCTGCGCAAGAACTGCGACATCTTGCAAATATGCTGCGAATGTAGGGATATGTCTTGTTACATTTATAAAATCACGTGCTAAATAGAAGATCCTGCCAAAATAAAAACATCGGTAAAGACGCCTTCAAGAGACACCGGCTTTGGCTTACCAAGCACGCGCAACGTACCATACAGTTCGAGCATTCGTGCGCGGTACTTCTGCGCGGCTTCGACCCATTGAACTTCGGCCCACTTTTTCTTAAAGTCTTCGGCGGCCTTGTCTACCCACGTCTTACCATACTTATCCCAGAGCCAAGCGACGGCTTTGCCACCCGCATCTATCGCTGCAGCAGGAATACCCATAACGAACCTCCTCAGCCGTCATTCCGAGTGAAGCGAGGAATCTATCCCTACGTACGGACGAGACCCTTTGCGCGCCAACTTCGTTGGCACTCGCTCAGGGTGACACATAAGCTACTTGGCAAAGGTTGCATTCCGCACATTCAACCCATACCCCACCGAGCCGGTGCTGAACTCGCGGGCAGGGGCTTCTTCATCCACCAGGATGTTCTCAGGATCGTCAGCATCGACGATGAGGATGTGTACCTTTTCCACGGCGAGCGCCTTCTCCTGCTGCGCCGCCGTCATCTTCTTGCTACCGACGAGGATAACGTTTACGCCAACAGAGAATTGCGGCTTTGCGGGGCCAGATTCGGTATTGCGAATGATAGGCATAGCAAACCTCCTGCGAATTACGAATTACGAATTTCGAGTTCGTCCAACATCTCAGCCAGTAGATCGAATCCGCCCTGCCAGAAATCGAGCGCGGCCATGTCGAAGCCCGCCTCGCTGATGATGTGGTTGGGACTGGCGGAGCCGCCGTAGGCAAGGATGCGCAGATAGTCCGGCTCGAACGCCTTGCCCAGTTCCTTGTACTTGCGGTAAAGCGCCAGCACGAGCAGGTTGCCGAAGGCGTAGGCATAGCAGTAGAAGGGCCGGTCGTAGATGTGCGGGATCGCCAGCCACTCGTAGCGAAAATCCTCGCTCAGGTCCAGCGCGCCGCCGAACTGCTCGCGCAGGTTGTCCAGATAAGCCGCGTACAGGTCGTCGGGTTTCGCGCCGTCCACGATCATCTGGTGCGCCTGCTTCTCGAAGATGACGAAGTAGCCCTGCCGGATGATCGTGGCGTAGGCATCATCCAGCAGCGTGCTGATGAGCGCGCGCCGCACGGCAGAGTCCTGTTCTTCTGCCAGCAGCTTGTCATTGAGCAACATCTCGCCGAAGACGGATGCCGTCTCTGCCATCGGCAGCGAGGGGTGGAACGTCAGTGCTGAGTGCTCCGCCGCCATCACCCCGTGGACGGCGTGACCTAGCTCGTGCGCCAGCGTCGAAACGTCGTTGATTTTACCCTGGAAGTTTATCTGTACCCAGGGCGTGAGCGTCGGCAGCGGGCCGTAGCAGAACGCGCCGTCCATCTTGCGCGGGCGGATCTCACTGTCGAGGTGTTCAACCTCCAGCACGCGCAGCGCGTGATCCGCCAACGTGGGCGAGAAGGCGCGGTACGCTGCATCGACCATCCGCACGGCGTCGTCGAAGGGATACGTCTTTTCCACCTCGGCGAGCGGCGCGTACAGGTCATAGCGACGCAGACGATCCACGCCCAGCGCCCGCGCCTTGAAGCGGAAGAAGCGCTGGAAGAGCGCCACATTCTGGCAGATGACGTCCAGCAGTGTCTCCACAACCGCGTCGGGGATGTTGTTTTCGAGATTGCGCACGCTGATCGGACTGGCGAACGCGCGCAGTTTCAGGTTTTCGGCCTGCCAGTCACGCACACGGGCAGCGTA
>JAFGSL010000682.1 GCA_016934645.1 Anaerolineae bacterium | reverse complement strand
CTCCAGGCGCGCGCATTAGGCCGGACTATGCTACCTCTCCACGAGTGGGTGGATTATAGCATAACTGATCGATTTCACAAGCTCTAGATTCTATTAGAGAACTGCACCTGCGAGCGTTGTATCTGATACATCAAAGGTGAATTTCCGGATAGGTTCTTGTGTTGTAAAAAAGCGTCCCGACTTACGTAAGTCGGGACGCTGTCTGTCTGCTTAAGCTGCTACCGGGGCAGTTTTGAGCACCGGCGGCTCAGTTTCTGTTACCGGCGGTGTGGGTTTGTCGACCCGCTTGGGCAGCGGTTGTCCTTCAAAAGCCGCCGAGAATTCCGTAGCGGATAGCGTTTCTCGTTCCATCAGGTAGTTCACGATACGGTCCATCTGCTCGCGGTGTTCCTGGAGGACCGTTTTGGCCCGATCGTAAGCCCGGTTGACGATTTGGCGCACCTCTTCATCGATTTGGTGGGCCACGGCCTCGCTGTAGTCGCGCTGCTCGCCGATCTCTTTGCCCAGGAAGACCAACTCTTCCTTGCGCCCGTAAACCAGCGGACCGAGTGAGTCGTTCATCCCATAGCGTGTGACCATCGACCGCGCCATCTTGGTGACCTTTTCCAGATCACTGGAGGCACCGGTGCTAGCCTCGCCGAAGACGATCTCCTCGGCTGCGCGCCCGCCAAGCCCGTAGGCGATGTCGTCCTCGATCTTGCTGCGTAACAGCACGTAGCGATCCTCTTCGGGCAGGGCGATGGTATATCCACCGGCCATACCGCGCGCTACAATCGATACCTTACGCACCGGGTCGCATTTGGGCAGCACGTGCGCGACCAGCGCGTGACCGGTTTCGTGGTAGGCGAATACGCGAAGTTCCTCTTGGGAGATCACCCGGCTGCGTCGCTCCGGGCCGGCGATGACGCGTTCCACAGCTTCGTTGAACTCGCTCATCCCGATGCGTCGCCGTCCACGCCGCGCGGCGAGAATGGCGGCCTCGTTGACTACGTTCTCGATGTCTGCGCCGACCAGCCCAGGCGTGGATTGTGCCAATTCGGACAAGTCGACTTCGGCAGCGACAGGCTTGCCACGCGTGTGAACGCGGAAAATCGCTTCGCGCCCGCGAATGTCGGGCTGATCCAGGATGACGCGCCGGTCGAAGCGCCCTGGGCGTAGCAGCGCCGGATCGAGGATGTCGGGCCGGTTGGTAGCCGCGACGACGATGACGTTGGTGTCGGTGTCGAAGCCGTCCATTTCCACGAGAATCTGGTTGAGTGTCTGCTCGCGCTCGTCGTGCGAACCGCCCAACCCCGCACCGCGATACCGTCCCACTGCGTCGATCTCATCGACGAAGACGATGCACGGGCTGTGCCGCTTGGCTTGGTCGAACAGGTCGCGCACACGGCTGGCTCCAACGCCGACAAACATTTCGACGAACTCGGAGCCGGAGATGCTGAAGAAAGGCACGCCCGCTTCTCCGGCGACAGCTTTCGCGAGGAGTGTCTTTCCCGTGCCCGGTGCTCCCATCAGCAGCATACCTTTAGGAATGCGCGCTCCGAGGTTGATGAACTTCTGGGGTTCCTTGAGGAACTCCACGATCTCTTTAAGCTCTCCTTTGGATTCCTCAATACCTGCCACATCCTCAAACGTGACGGTTGGCCGGTCGCCGGAGAACATCCGCGCCCGGCTCTTGCCGAATGAGAGCGCCTGATTGTTCGCGCCCTGGAACTGGCGGATGAAGAAGAAGAACAGCACGCCGAGTACGATCATCCCTACGACGGTGATGCCTAGGTTGACCAACGTGCTCCAATCCGTTGGCTCGGCGAACTCGATGTTGGTTTCCCGGAGCATTTCTTCGTTTACGCCCATGGCTTGCAGTTGCTCTATCAGCGACGACTCACGACCCTTCCGTGAGAGGACGGGCTGGTCGCTTGTTCCGATACCATCAGACGATGTCTGTTGTTTGTAAACGACCTGCAGCAAATCGCCACGCACTGTAATGGTGTCGATCTTCCCGGCATCTATATCGTCGGCAATCTGATTGAGCGAAACGGTTGGGCTGTTTGATCCACCAGCTAGATAGCTGTAGACGAGAAACAGCACCGCCGCAACCACGATAAGGTAAACGAAGTTGCCGTTACCTTGTTTAGATTTCATAATCGAAAACCTCCTCAGCCCTTTACGGGCCTTTGTACCTCACCATACCCCACGTTATCCTGCGGTGTGGATTTCCACCGCGCTGTCTCAAACCTTTGCCAATATTATACCAGAAAACCACGAAAAAACTGAGGCTACTATAGCCTACCCCTAGGGCTATCGCATTTAGCTAAAAGAATACTCTAGCGCCCGTCCTCGGGGGCGGCTTTGCAACGAGAATACCGGTTTTGCAGCCTGATTTTGCCAGAATCGCCCCGGGGACGGGGCTTCGAGCGTTAAATCGATAGCCTTGAGCCTGCCCCTTGGTTATGGTTGCACTTCGATCGTGACGATAAAGATGGTGTTATCCGTGACTTGCGTCTGCCCGGGGTCGACCACCACCATCCGTCCCTCCGGCATGTAGAGACCCGCACGGATCTGGTATGTGCCTGCCAGGGTGTTTTGGGGAATCTGAATCTGGTGAGGATCATTGATGATCTCGCCTGGAGTCCAACTGTTGGTGGGACGCAGTCCGTTCATCGGTTCGATGTCTCGCTGCGCGATCAACGTCCCGTAATCGAGCGTCAGTACGTGGATGAAAACCTTGTAGGATGACGGGATGGCTTGCAACGCTTGCCAACGGAACGTGAGTCCCACCGTATCGCCGGGTCGGTAGACCAGTTGGGAGATACGTGCATCCTCCAACATTACCTGGTTGTTTAGATTCACCTGCATAGGGATCGGCAGACTGGTCCCACCGCTGACCGTGAGGGTGATCGTATTGCCCGCACGCACTTCGGTCCCCGGGTCCGGCATTTGTTCGAGGATCATGCCGTCAGGTTCGGTGCTCCATATCTGCTCGACAGAGACGATCAAGCCATCCGCTTCCAGCCCATCCTGTACCTGGACATTCTCATCGTTGAGGTCGAGGCCGACGACGTTTGGCAGGATGAGAGCACGCCCGGCCGCCAGCACAACACCCACGGTCGTATCCGCCGCGACGCGGTTGCCGGAAGTGGGTGTCTGCTCCACGACTGCGCCGGGTCGCGCATCGGTGCTTTCCTGCTCACCGAGGATTTCCAGACGCAATCCCAGGCTCTCGACCAGTCGTTGCGCATCTGGTGCGCTCAGCCCGGTGAGATTGGGCACGCTGACGATCTCTACGTCGGGAGCGACAGTCGCTGTTGGCGAAGTGATACTCACCGTCGGCACGGCAGCCGGCTTTGTGTAACTCTGGTAGACGAAAATCCACAGGGGGATCAGCCCAATCACGGCGATGGTAGCCACGCCGATGAGGGCCCATAGCGTGAAATCCAGCCCGTTTTGTACGGCGACGGGCTGGGTGCCTTCTTTTTCCACGCCATGCGCATTGGTGGCGGGCGGTGGTGTGAGAAGTGGATCGGTGCGGGCTAAACTGACGGCGGCTTGTGTCTGGGTGTGCTCCGTGCCCTGCTGGATGTACGCACTGACGGCCATGCCGAGTTGATCTGCATCGCGATAGCGGGCAGATGGGTCTTTGGAGAGCGCCCTGCGGACCAGGAGTTCCAGTCCGGGCGGCACACGCGGATTCAGCGATCGCAGCGAAGCAGGTTCTTCCTGCACATGTTTGAGTGCCAGCGCGGCGGGATCGGGGTCGTGGAAGGGCGGCACGCCGGTGAGCATCTCGTATAGCATCACGCCGATGCTGTAGACATCGGTGGCTGGCGTGGGCTGCTTGCCCATCGCCTGTTCCGGCGCGATGTAATGTGGGCTGCCCCACACGACGTCCTCCTCCGGTTCCTCTTGAGATGGGAGTTCTTCACCCTGGAATGCCCGCGCGATGCCGAAGTCAGCGACTTTGGCCTGACCTTCGTAGGTCACCAGGATATTCTGCGGCTTTAAATCACAATGGACGATCCCGACGCGATGCGCCAGCCCAACCCCCGCGCATATCTGGCGTGTCAGGTTGAGAGCCTGGCTCACTGGAAGAGGAGCATCGCGGCGGATGAGTGTTTTGAGGTCCTCCCCTTCGACGATTTCCATAACAATGTACGGGTGGTTGCCCTCGTCCTCGCCGACGTCGTAAATGCGCACAATGTTGGGATGATCCAGCCGAGCCGCCGCTCGTGCCTCGCCCAGAAAGCGCTCGCGGAAGGCGGGATCGCTGGCGAAAGGTTCGCGCAGGAACTTCACTGCGACAGTACGTTCCAGCAACAGGTCTTCGCCCCGGTAGACGGTTGCCATCCCCCCCGCGCCGACCAGTTCCACCAGGCGATACCGCTGATTAAGAATGGTAGGTTTCATACCTTGTGGTCTCCTCGAATCTTGCGGGTATTTTCACTTGTTGGTTGCGTGTCTCTCAAGCTCTGCTACAAAGCCCGCGAAAGCCATTGGCTCCGATAGCGCATTGTGATATTCAGGGTCTTCAAATGGGTGAATATGCCATCCGCCGGTGTTATCCGTTCCAAATGCGCGCTGCCCACGGTAAATCCATGCAAAGGCGACGGTTCCCGTATAGGCGTTATAGAATGCATCGATGAAGCCACCCATTGTCACATTGATACAGAGGTTGATAGAGGTCGAGGTCAAACGACGGATGGTGGGGATATCGCAAATCGGAGAGACCATCGCCACAGCATAGATCTCGTGTTCAAACTCGATCAACGTCATGGTAGACTTTCGAGCATCTGAGCGATTTGTATCTCATCGGCAAAAGCAGCTTCCCATTCCCAGTAATCGCGTTCGACTTCATAGGAGTGTCGCTTGGGAATTTCATTGGATTCCCAGGCACGTTGAAATGCTTGGAAGTCTTTACCGTAACGTGCCTCGAAATCTACTTGTATGTCACGGGCTTCTTTCAATTTGAGACGCAGCCAGTCTTTGATAGCCAGCGGCAACGCGACTTCGAGCCGTGGCTCCTGGGTTAAATCGCTCAGAATTTGATAAATCGGTTTAGAAATACCTTGAGTATCCATCTGACTTGCCCTTTCTCATACTCGCATTATAACAGCATAGTATGGTAAACGTCAAGTTGCAACGGAAGGATTAACTATGAAGCGTTGTCCGTTTTGTGCCGAGGAAATTCAAGACGATGCGATCAAGTGCCGCTATTGCGGCGAGTTTGTGGATGGCCGCGCGCGGAACGTCGCTCCGGCCTTCTACTTCGGCTATCCGAGTTATGAATACCGCTCGCCCGTCGAGATCTTCGGGTTACCGCTCATCCACATCGCCCAGGGGATTAACCCGGAAACCGGCATGCCACGCGTGGCGAAAGGGATCATCGCTATCGGCTCCTTAGCCATCGGCGTGTTGGCGCTCGGCGGTGTGGCGTTGGGTGTGTTTGCGCTCGGCGGGCTGGCCTTGGGTGTGGCCGTTTTCGGCGGCGTCGCGCTGGGCCTGGCGGCAGCGTTCGGTGGCCTGGCGGTTGGCGGTTATCTGGCGATTGGCGGCGCAGCGTTCTCGTTGGTCTATGCGCTCGGTGGATTGGCGCTCGCTCCGCACGCCCTCGGCGGCAACCGGATCGACCCGGAGATGCTGCGGATGCTCGAACGCTGGTTCTCCAAAGGGTAGCCGATGCAGACTAAACGCACGCAGGTGCGCAACGAGCGCCCCATCAACCACGAGACGTTCATCCGCCCGTGGCCCGAACTGGGCCTGATTGTCGCCGATAGTCCTTACGATCCCGCGCCCAGCCTCGTCACTGCTGACGGTGTGGTGGTGGAGATGGACGGCGTGTCTTGCGAAAACTTCGACATGCTCGACCGCTTCATCGTCGCCCACAGCCTCGATCTCGACGTGACCGAAGCCGCGATGGCGACGCCCTCCCGCGACATCGCGCGGATGATCGTGGACATCGACGTAAGCCGCGACGAAGTCCTTCGCCTCACGCGCGGCTGCACCGCCGCCAAGCTCGTGGACATCGTCCGCCATATGAACGTGCTTGAAATGATGATGGGCCTCACGAAACTGCGCGCCCGGCGCACACCCGCGAACCAGGCCCACGTCACCAACCGCAAGGAACATCCCGCGCTTCTCGCCGCCGACGCCGCCGAGGCCGCGCTGCGCGGTTTTGCCGAAGTCGAGACGACCGTGGGCGTCAGCCGTTACGCGCCGCTCAACGCGCTGGCGATCCTCGTCGGGTCGCAGATCGGGCGGGGTGGGGTGCTTACGCAGTGTTCGGTCGAAGAGGCCACGAACCTGCGGCTGGGCTTCCGGGGCCTGACGACCTACTCGGAGACGCTGTCGGTCTACGGGACGGAGCGCGCCTTTGTGGACGGCGACGATACGCCGTGGTCGAAAGCGTTCCTCAACGCGGCCTATGCCAGCCGGGGTGTCAAGACGCGGTTCACGTCGGGAACCGGCTCCGAGGCGCTGATGGGCCACGCGGAGGGCAAGTCGATGCTCTACCTGGAAGCGCGCTGCCTGCTGGTGACGCGCGGCGCGGGCAGCCAGGGCACGCAGAACGGCTCGATCAGTTGTATCGCGCTGCCCGAATCGCTGCCGGGCGGCGTCCGCGCGGTGCTGGCGGAGAACCTCATCGCGATGCTATTGGGGCTGGAAGTGGCGGCGGGTAACGACGCGCTGGCGTCGCACTCGGAGATGCGCAAGAGCGCTAAGCTGATGTTGCAATTCATCCCCGGCACGGACTTCGTTACGTCAGGCTATGGCTCGATCCCACGTTACGACAATATGTTCGGCGGCGGCAACTTCGACACGACCGAGCTGGACGACTGGACTGTGGTCCAGCGGGATATGCAGGTAGACGGCGGGATCACGCCGTTGGTCGAAGAGCGCGTGCTGCGTGTGCGGGAGCGCGCGGCGCGGGCGGTGCAGGCCGTCTTCGATGCCTTTGACTTCGCCAGCATCGGCGAGGTGGAGGTGCAGAGCGCGATCACGGCCTTCAGCAGCGAAGATATGCCCGACCGCGATAAGGTGGCGGACATCAAGGCCGCGCAGATGCTGCTCAACGGGCCGATCACGGTGATCGAGGTGATCCGGGCGCTGGCGGAGACGGGCTATCACGACGCAGCGGCGAATCTGCTTGAGATGCAGCGGCAGCGTGTGATCGGCGACTATTTGCAGCCGGCGGGTATCTTCGCCGAGGGATTTCATGTCCTTAGCGCGCTTACCGATACCAACGACTACGCCGGTCCCGGCACGGGGTACCGCGTCGAAGGCGAGCGCTGGGAGCAGTTGCAGAACATCCCGCAGGCGTGGGACCCGAGGGAATGGAGAATCAGCGAATCAGCGAATGAGCGAATGAGCGAATCGGCGCATCCAAAATCCAAAATTCAAAATCAAAAATCGGGGTGGCTTGAGGAACTTGGCCCGGCGCCGATCGGCACAGAAATCGAAGTCATTATCGCCGT
>JAFGSL010000681.1 GCA_016934645.1 Anaerolineae bacterium | reverse complement strand
TTATGCGTATGTTGACTATTTGGTTACGACCTATGGGGCACAGAAGGTTGTTGATTTAATCAAAACGAATGACTATGAAGGATGTTTGGGAAAATCAAAACTGGCGATCTACGATGAGTGGGTAAAGTACGTAGGAAACAAGTAGTTAGATCGGAGCAATCAGAGAGGGGTTATGACTGACAAACACGCATTTGCCGTGCATCTGTATAACACCAAGACACTCATCCTCACACTCTTGGGTATCGTCTTTTCGGGAACCGCTCTGCTGCTTGGATCGCAGCATATCTGGACAATCCCCAACTGGATACAATACGCCTTTTTGACAGTTTTGATTGCTGCAGCATTTGTCTTTTCACGCTATCTGTCCACAAGACCCGCAAGAGTTCAAATTGGAGATCGAACAATCATCATCAAGCAGAGTACGAAACCAACCAAGTCAATATCGGTCAATGAGATTGTTGCTTACGCATACTACGAAGAACTCACCCTCCATAGCCTAAAAATCTCTTTGCAGGGCAATGAAACGCTATCGATCATCAACTTCAAGTGGGATAATGGAACGGATTTTCAATCTTTTCTCAAACTATTTGAGTCGCTGGTGCAAGCACAAGGTGATAGGATTGCCGCAGGGCCAGTTTCCAGATCAAGTACATTTTACAGATCGCGGGCCAAAGTCGTGATCACTCTCGGCCTACTCATAGCATTCGGCGCTACGGTGATTTTCCTCTACTCCAGGAATGCCTTTGCTTACTGGAATCCGGTATCGTTATATTTCTTCTGGGTATTACCCATAGCATTTTTTATGAAGATGTGGAAAGCAAAGTGAAAGGAGCAATCCATGCCCTCACAGAAATCTCTGGTCATAGCCTTCATCCTGGCGCTGCTGGTCATACCCAGCACAGCACTTTCCATGCCTTCTGCCGCCACGGCAAACCATCAGAACCCCAATCGCACTTCAAACGATCTAGCCCGGCGAAGTCCACCCAATCTTGCTTTCATAGAGGCGCTTTCAGCCCCTGCAGTTGAGGCGAACGGATTCGCTGTCACGCTGACCAACTGCGCCGGTGCGGAGATCGACGCCGCCATCACCACGTGCAAGAACAATAACGGCGGAACAGTCTATTTGCCCGCTTGCGATGTCTCGTTGAGCGACAAAGTTTTCCGCGTGCCGGCCGGCGTTTCGATCATTGGCAGCGGAAGAGATAGCACCATAGTGCGAGATGCGATATTCCATTTTAACGGAGATCAATTCGGCACAGTGGGTGATGGCATCAGCCGTTTTGCCTATATGTCAATCATCAACGATCTCGCAACGACAAACTATTACTTCGAGGTCCGCAGGACACAAGGCATGCGGATCGATCATATGTATTTCGAGGGCAGATTCAGCACGTTTATGAACATCATCTTGCCATCGACCCACGATGACGGCTACGTGGTGATCGATCACTGCGAGTTCAATTTGCACACCAGTTATGGCTTTTACACATTCGGCCGTAATACCTACTTTGAAAACATCGGTTCTACCGCTTGCAGAGATCTATTGGGCGCCGATAACGGTAGCGGGGGCGCCGTTTTCGTCGAAGACTGCGCCTTCAGTGGATTTTATGATCACCTGATGGATGGCCGAACAGGCGCGCACTACATATTCCGCCATAACGCCATCGTCTACGATTCAGGATCAGGGCCGCTGGAGGGACACGGGCCAACCACCCCTGGCGACGATCTGAACGTAGGGACGAACGCCATTGAGATCTACGATGTCACCATTGCACAGAATGGCGTCTCTGGCTCTGCCGGCATATTGATCCGCAGCGGATGCGGCGTCGTGTATAACACCACGATCTCAAACAAAAAATACGGCATCGCCATGGCTGTCGAAAACTCGCCCTACAATTGGCCCCGTGACGCCGCAAGCTACCCGGTCTATCACCAGCCGCATGGACTGTGGTTTTGGAATAACACATTTCATGACATCGACCAGGGCGAGTACGAAGTTGTGTGGAACAGCACAGAAGCGATCCAGGGAAACCGCGACTATTTCCTGCGCACTCCCTCACAAACATTGGATGGCTTCACCTATACCCCGTACCCCTATCCCCACCCACTGACAGTGGAACTGAATCTGGCCGGTCGTCCAGCAAACCAGGCCATCCACCTGAACTGGACCATCAACACCACATTGCCTCTATCCACCACCTGGCATATCGACTATTACACCACCACCGCCAACACCCTCACCGCTACCGACCCAGTCAGCACAACCCGCGCCTATACCCTCACCGACCTCACCAATTACCAGTTCTATACCGTCACCCTCAGCGCCATGCTCGACGCTACCGCTTTCCTCTCCGATACCGTGCGCGTCATGCCCACGGATTTGCACATCTATCTGCCGTTGGCGATGAAGTAAGCCTGAATCTGCCCGTTGAAGGATCGGGAAACTGCTCCATTTAGCTATTGACAAAATAGCTATTTAGCCGTATAATGTTCGATGTTAGCGACTATATCTCGTAAATTTTACGGCTTTATAAATGGATAACCGAATGACTGATAAGATTGATCACCAAATCATTTCTCTCCTGCAAGAGAATGCTCGCCTTTCAAATGCAGCGCTGGCGGAAAAAGTAGGGCTGACGACCTCTACGGTTCACCAGCGGGTCAAGAAGCTGGAGAAGGAAGGCATTATCAAAGGCTACGTAGCGCTGGCGAATGCTGAAGCCCTGGGTAAGCCCATTATGGCCTTTATCCGGCTCAGCGTCGGTTCAGCTTCGACAGATTACGTTGAATCCAAAACCAGCTTTATGCATGCCTGTCGAGCCGAACCAGACGTCTTGGAATGTCACTGCGTGGCCGGGGACGATTGTTACATCTTGAAGGTGCGCGCGGCCAGTCCTGCGGATTTGGAAAGATTGATCGAGCGTATTCGCTGCAACGCCGAAGTTTCCAGGACAACGACCAACATTGTACTTTCAACGCTCAAACAGACCTCGAAGTTAACCCCTGTCAACAGCTAACTTCCCGGACATAGCTCAATAAACCCTCGAAAGGAAAGATACAGCCATGACGTACCGAAATTTGCTTGAGTCTACGCTCGCCCATGCCTTGAACTATATTGAGAGCCTTGACGAAGCTCCCGTCTCAGCAACCGCGAGTCTCGCTGACTTGCGCCAACGTTTAGGCCGCCCGCTTGCCAGCGAGGGCATAGACGCAACGCAAGTTATCGATGAATTAGTAGCCGATGTGCAAGGTGGGGTATTAGGCACTTCGGGAGGCCGGTTCTTTGGTTGGGTAGTCGGCGGCGCTGTGCCTGCCGCCCTCGCTGCGGATTGGCTGACGTCCACCTGGGACCAGCCTGCCGCTTTGTACGCTTCCGGCCCGGCCATAGCCGTCATCGAAGAAGTTTGTGGACAATGGCTGAAAGAACTGCTGGGTTTACCTCAGCAAGCGAGTTTTGCTCTGGTAACGGGCTGTTCAATGGCGCATGTGACCTGTCTTGCATCTGCCCGAAATGCTTTGTTGGCCAACCATAGCTGGGATGTGGAGCGCAAAGGATTGGCTGGCGCACCGCCAATCCGCATCCTGAGCAACAACCAACGCCATGGCTCGATCGAGCGTACCGTCCGTTTGTTGGGAATTGGCAACGACAACGTTGTTGATCTACCCGTCAATAAACAAGGGCATTTAGACCCAGAAACCCTCCTGAGGGGACTTGAAGACCATGCCGGCCAGCCAACCATCGTGTTGTTACAGGCCGGCGACATCAACACCGGGGTGTTCGAGCCTTTTGAGGAGCTTATCCCCATCGCGCACGCGCATGGCGCTTGGGTTCATATCGATGGGGCTTTTGGACTATGGGCAGCAGCAAGCCCCAAATACAAACATCTGCTAAATGGCGTAGAGCAGGCCGATTCGTGGGCGGTCGATGGGCATAAATGGCTTAATGTGCCCTATGATTGTGGCTATGCCTTTGTTACAGATTCGCGGGCGCATCAAGCGGCCATGTCGCACCGTGCAAGTTATTTGACCCACGATGCGGCCGCCCGTGACCAGATTGATTGGACTCCGGAATGGTCTCACCGTGCACGCGGCGTCGCCACCTATGCCGCTATCCGGCAACTGGGCAAACAGGGAGTAGCTGAGCTAATTGAACGCACTTGCCAATATGCACATCGCCTTGTAACATGCATTGGTGCATTACCCGGCGCTGAAGTGATTTGTGAACCACAAATCAACCAGGGGTTAGTCCGTTTTCTCGGCGCGAACCTCAAGCCGACGGATGCCGATCATGACCGGCGCACAGACAACATTATTGCCAATGTCATTGAATCTGGTGAAGCCTTTTTTTCCGGCACCACGTGGCAAGGCAAACGCTGCATGCGCGTTTCGGTGTGTAATTGGAAAACAAACGATATGGATGTCGAACGTGCCATCAATACCATTCAACGTGCTCTAGCAAAACAGTGAATATCATCATGGACCTATCAGAAATACCTGCATCGCCGCCGGCGGGCTATCGCCAGCCCTACCGCTTCACATACCCTATGCTTGGCCTGCAAATCGGCGCGCTCGCCATGCTTTTGGCGCTGGTTCCCTTCCTGGGCGTGCTTACCTGGGTACTCCAGGGCCAACCGTCGCTTGCCGACACCACAAGTCAATTGACTGAACTTCTGGATAGTCTCGACCATCTTTTTTCGAACAGCAGCGCCGTTCTCACTTTTGGGTGCGCGGCGGCGCTCTTGATAGCGAGCATCGTCGTCCCGCTCACGATTGTTGTTGTGACCATCATCGTCCATGAGCTGATTCACGGTCTTGCCTACCGCGCCTTGGGGTACCGCGTGTCCTACGGCTTTTATTGGAAACTGGGCTGCTATGCAATCGCGCCGTGCCAATTTCAGCAGCGCCGTCACAACATCGTAGTGGCGCTTGCCCCACTTGTGGTCATCACATTGGTCATGGCACCCCTGCTCGCCGTACAGAACATCCTGGTTGTCGCGATAGCCCTTCTAGTCTTGCTGCTCAATACGAGTGCTGCGGCCGGCGACCTGTATAGCACGTGGTGGCTACTGAAAACGCCTCCCCATACCCTCTTGTATGATGTGGATGTGAACAATTCATTCGTCTATGCGCCAGAATAGTTGGATTTCATTGAGAGCGATGAAACCAAAAGCGAAAACACCCCAAATCATTACCCGTGTAGCCACCCAAGCCGATCTCGACGCCGTGGCCCGGCTCAACGCACGATTCAACGACGTCGACACCACCGCTGCCCAGATCGCCGCA
>JAFGSL010000104.1 GCA_016934645.1 Anaerolineae bacterium | reverse complement strand
CGTTGGCTACACCCCCACGGCTGGGGCGTACCAGTTAACTCCGCCCATATCTGCCGCTTTTGCTTTTCGAATCACTGCGCATCCCCAAACGAGAGCTTGATTTGCCCTCATCGTCAATCGCCATATACTGAGAGCTTGCAAGGGATGTGACCAGGAGATGCACTCGCCGTCTACAAACACAGGTGATCATGAAACAGAATTCGTCGCTACTAATCCGTGTGTATGAAACTAAACATTTCGGCTCTCCTGAAAGCGTATAGAGGTTTAGAAAGTCATGTTTAGATCAGTAATTCTCTCTCGCCGCACATTCATGAAGGGGCTGCTTGCCGCTGCTGGTCTGATGATCGCGGGTTGCAACCGTGATCAACCTTCCACGCCTACTGTGCCCGCTACAACCTCCACACAGCCTCCCGCGCCTACTGCGCCCCCTACGACCTCCACACAACCTACCGCACCCGCAACAACTTCGGCGACATCTATCACGGCCGCACCCCCCCCTGCACGACCGGAGATCTACTCCAATCCTGCTTTATCCTTCGAGGAGCGGGTAGACGACCTGATCAGCCAGATGACGATTGAAGAGAAGGTCTCGCAGATGGGTAGCGAAGCACCGGCTATCGAGCGCCTGGGTATTCCCAGGTATAACTGGTGGAACGAAGCGCTGCACGGTGTGGCGCGCGCTGGTCTCGCCACCGTTTTTCCGCAACCTATTGGTCTAGCTAGCACCTGGAACCCTGACCTGATCTATCGCATGGCCGAAGTGATCTCTGACGAGGGGCGCGCCAAACACCACGAAGTAGTCCGGAGAAATCCGAGCGGCTTATACACTGGTTTGACGTTCTGGAGCCCCAATATCAACATTTTTCGCGATCCTCGCTGGGGTCGCGGTCAGGAAACGTACGGCGAAGATCCCTACCTCACTTCCCGGCTGGGGGTCAGCTTCGTCCGGGGAATCCAGGGCACAGACCCGCGCTATTTCAAAGCCGTCGCCACGCCCAAGCATTTTGCCGTCCATAGCGGTCCGGAGAAAGACCGTCACCACTTCGACGCCCGCGTCTCCCAGCGTGACTTGCGGATGACTTATCTGCCTGCCTTCGAAGCCTGTATTGTGGAGGGGCAAGCCTACTCGATCATGGGAGCCTACAATAGGGTGAATGGCGAAGCCTGCTGCGCCAGTCCTATGCTGTTACAGGAGATCCTGCGCGACGAATGGGGATTCGAAGGTTACGTCGTCGCCGATTGTGGGGCGATCGACGACATCTACACTGGTCACCGCTTGGTAAACACTCCGACTGAGGCTGCCGCGTTGGCCGTCAAGAACGGCTGCGATCTGGAATGTGGCTGCACTTATAGCATTGCCTGCCATTACCAGAGTAAGCTCATCGACGCCGTTGAGAAGGGGCTGTTGACAGAGGAGGATTTGAATCAGTCGGTCAAGCGGCTGTTCATGGCCCGCTTCCGCCTGGGGATGTTCGACCCTGATGATCTGGTGCCCTATGCCCAAATCCCCTATAGCGTGGTCGATTCCGCGGAGCATCGCGAGCTGGCACTGGAAGTGGCGCGTCAGTCACTCGTCTTGCTCAAGAACGAGGATGATCTTTTGCCGCTGGACAAAAATGCTGTCACCGCTATTGCCGTCGTCGGTCCCAACGCCGACGAAACCCTGGTGATGAGCGGCAATTACATGGGCACACCTGCTGAACCGGTTTCTGTGCTAGCGGGTGTCCGGGCTTTGGTTTCCCCTGAAACCGAGATCGCCTATGCCCAAGGCTGCGAAATTGTCGATGCCTCTCAAACCGGGTTTGCAGAGGCCGTCGAGGCGGCTAAAAAATCGCAGGTCGCGGTGATGGTGATGGGCCTTTCACAACAACTGGAGGGGGAACAAGGTCAGACTGAAGGCAATCCGCGGGGGGTGCGCAGCCGCGGCGACCGTGAGACTCTTGACTTGCCGTCCGTCCAGGAACAGCTCTTGCAGGCCGTCTACGAAACTGGAACGCCCATCATCCTGGTGCTGATGAATGGCAGCGCCGTTTCCATCAATTGGGCCGCCGAGCAAATCCCTGCTATCCTGGAAGCCTGGTACCCCGGCCAAGCAGGTGGAGCCGCCGTGGCTGAGGCGCTTTTCGGGCTGACCAATCCGGGTGGCAGATTGCCGGTCACTTTCTATCGCGCCGTCTCAGACCTGCCGGCTTTCGACGACTATCGTATGGAAAACCGCACCTATCGTTACTTTACAGGCCAGCCACTCTACGCCTTTGGTTATGGATTGAGTTATACCACCTTTGCATACCGCAACCTGCACATTACCCCAGAGCGTATCAAGGCTGGCGATCCCGTTTCCATCCAAGTGGAGGTTCAAAACACTGGTCAGCACCCAGGCGATGAAGTAGTGCAGCTCTACGTGAAGGATGTAGAGGCGTCATTACCCGTTCCATTGCTCCAGTTGCAAGGCTTCACCCGTATTCACCTGTCGCCCGGAGAAAAGCAAACTGTCAAGTTCACCGTCACTGCTGCGCAAATGTCCTTTGCCGATGAGGATGGGAGATGGGTGCTGGAACCGGGCGAGTTCAAGGTTTGGGTTGGGGGCCAACAACCCGACCAGATGAGCGGTATGCAACCAGCAAATGTATTGGCGGGGCAGTTTGCTGTCCTGAGCTAGATATTGGGGCATTCTCCATATGCTGCAATCTCAGAGCTGGGGGAGTACGGTGTCATTCCCTGACATATCCCGATTCGGAAGGTGGCCGTCGCAAAGCAGCGGCCACCTTTTCTATCCTGGAAATCCTGGTAATCCTGTCAAAATCCTCTTTATACCGGCGCCAGCGTCCCCGCGAAGATCTGCCAGGCCAGCAACGTCTTGGCGACGAGGCTGAGAATGATGTACACGCGCTCGCCGAAGAGATAGTCCTTCCACTTGCCGACTTTCTTGTATTGCAGCACCATATTGACAGCAAAGCCGTTGAAGAAGACGAAGATGCTGGCGACGATGAAGTAGACGAACGTTGGTGGCTGCGCGTCGGTGGATGTGACCGCGCTGATAAAGTAGAGGACGATGACGACCCACGGGATGATGCCCGCAATCGAGCCATAGATGAAGGCCGTCCAATCGGTGCGCTTCGTGTACTGGTTATGGTACTCCATCATAATCCCGAACAGGTTCATCATCGCATTGATGCCGAACATCAGGATCATACTGCCCAGGTCCCAAATACCTACCAGCATTCCGATCAGGACGATCATCAGCGACGAACTGAGCGAATACTCGTAGAAGCGGATGGGGTTCATCCCGCGCTTCAGGTTGGCGACGTATTTCTTGTAGCCGACGGTGGAGAGGTAGAAGTGTGCGACCGCCGAAATCAGCAGGAACACCGCGACCGCAGGCCCGAAGCGTAGATTGTAGGCCAGTTTTGGATCCGGCACGAGCGAGAAGGTCGCCCGGTCAAACTTCAAGAAGTTAGTGAAGATGGGGTAGGTAGTGTCATTGCTGAGGGCAATCATCAGGATGCCCTGAACCAGATGCAGGAATCCCATCACGATATTGAACCTGCGCAATCCTGCAAAAACTTTATCCGATGCTTGGTTGTTCATTTTCTTGTTTCCTTATCTGTTCTGTGTGTTGAGTTTAGCAATTCGTTAAGGCGGCTTGTTGCCATGTGCAAGCGTTTTGTGTGTCTACCAAAAGACGCAGTTCCATTTCCACGCGCTTGGCAAAGTGCTGGACTCCGACGACCGCCGCTTTCACAGCGACGCTGATGATCTGGGGGAACTGGATCCGATCCAGAACCACTGGTTCACGTTGTGAACGGTTAAGCCTTTCTGCAACAACACTGCGCGCAACAAAATTGGTGTAATAACTGGTTTCCATCGTTAGTCTCCTTCTTGTCTAAGTATCATATCTTTAACTTGTTTGTATTATACACTATTGTCTATAATTTGTCAAGTATTTTTATACAAATTTACAGAAACTCGTCGGATTTGTCTCCGCAGTCATGTAGAAAAGCGGCTGAAGTCGTTACATCGCCACTATATCTCTGATCAGGATATAATGTAGTTTCTACCTGGACTATGCGACTAACGACTATCCGACTAACAAACGATTTGGAGGAGACGACTTATGGAAAACTTACCTATCGGCGCGTTGACCTCACATCCGGTGATGCGACGCCATCCGGCAAACCCCATCCTGACCCGGCGCGACGTGCCCTATCCGGCGATGCTGCTTTTCAATCCCGGTGTCACCAAGTACCAGGGTAAGTACGTGATGGTGTTCCGCAACGACTACGGCGACTTTCAAGGCAACGGTATCTTCGAGGGTACGAATCTGGGGCTGGCTTTCAGCGATGATGGCGTGCGGTGGGAGGTGCAGCCCGGACAATGCTTCCAGTTTTCCGGCGGCGAGCGCGCAACCGGTGGCATTATCCGCGCCTACGACCCGCGCCTGATGGTCATCGACGGGCGCTGTATGATGACTTTTGCCGTCGATACGTTACACGGCGTGCGCGGCGGTATCGCCGTCACCGAGGATTTTGCCACGTGGGAGGTGCTGAGCCTCACCGCGCCGGATAATCGCAACCTTGTGCTTTTTCCGGAACGCATCGGCGG
>JAFGSL010000103.1 GCA_016934645.1 Anaerolineae bacterium | reverse complement strand
TAAAGCTGCGGCTGCGGATTCCGTTGGCATGAAGACCTCCTAGATGCGATTGGCAAATTTCAGGTGAAAAGTATGATCGTCCTGTTCGATCAAATAGGTCAGCCCGGTGTTGCTGTGTTGGATGCGTCCGTCTGGCTCAAGGCCGAGCAGCAGCTCGACTAACCGGCCTCCGGCGTATTCGTGTCCGATCACCAAAATGGTGTCTGGTCGCCCGCCGTGCCAGCGTAAGAGGCTCTTGTAGACGTCGATGACGCGCACGCGACCTTCCTGGTATGTCTCATTGACTGGGGGCAAATCCTGGTATCCGTCCAGAACGTCGAAGTGTGCGCTTGTTTCCGTCGGTATCACAAATTGCACTGGCGGTGCAGTGCGCACTGGGACAGGTGCAGTGCGGTCGCGATGCCAGCATGCTTCTTGCAGGGCAGGCCAGAGTTTGGCGCGTATGCTGTAGCGTTGGAGAAAAGGGGTGATCGTCTGCCTAGTGCGGGTGGCGGTACTGACGTAGATGGCGTCGAAGTGGATCCCGCCAAGTCGCTCTGCGAGTTGTTCGGCCTGTTGCCAACCGTTGGGTGAAAGGTGGTCGTGAGCCGAGGTGCTGTAATCGTTGGTCATGTTCCCCATCGATTGTCCGTGGCGGACAAAGTAGAACTGCATCCGTTCTATACCTCGGCACGGAGCACGTTCAGGAAGTCAATGCGCCGCATCACTTTGATGGTGTTCAGGAATTGGTTGGCGTCGGCGACCCACTGGCGCGCATCTTCATACTTGCTGGTGAAACCCAGTGTGCGCTCGCCTGGCGCGTAGTGGACTTGCAATAGCACCTCGGTCTTTCTGCTCTCGGCATCGAGGCGCGTAGAGAAAGCCTCAATATCATGGATAAAGATGTTGACGTTGCGCACGCGATGTACTGTTCTCGGCTCTGGCAACCAATATTGAGCGATCGGATGCCGGACAAGTCGGAAGGCGGCGGATTCTTTCAAGCCTTCCCAGCGGATCGTAAGCCCGTTAAGGATATCATTGCCGTCTTCGTCGTAATCTAGATGCCAGCTAAACCGGTTGATGACCGGATGATCTTCAGCGACGGTGGGAGGCTCTTTCCACGTATCGAGCCTGTGCGGATGGACAAAGTATGGATACCGGCGACCTTCGATGTCGCTATAGGGGAATTCGGTCACGGTGCGCGTGCGCAATTTCAACGCCGGTGTGCTGCCGTCAACCCAATGGAGCTTGCCCATCGCTACCCAGGGACGCAGGTCCCACCACGCTTCGTGACCATCCGGCGGTTCCCAGAACATCGGTGGGGTGCGCGGGTCGCGGAAGAAGGCGTTGTAGGCGCGCACGACTTCCCGGGTGTCACTCGGATTTTCCGAGAAGTAGGTGACGATGAAAACGTGGTAGACGGGTTCGAAGTGCGCGCCCATTGGACGGCAAACCGGCAGCGCATGGAGGACGGCGTGACTGTAGTATTTCTCTGCCCGCAAAATGTGATCGATGGCATGGGGTACCGGAAATGGGCGTGCTTTGAGCAGATAGCCAATCACGTGTGGGACTTCTGGCCCCTTGAGGGTGTTATAGATTTCGCTGGATTGTGCACCGCGCAGATTGAGGAAGCGCTGCACCAGGGCAAAGTGTTCGCAGTGCTGTACCACCGCGTGGTGACCGAAGAGCGATGTCCCGTTGAGCAGGTTCATCCCCGGCCATTCGCGCAAGGAGTAGGTATCCACACGCTCGATGTTTTCCACGCCGCAAAGCGGGCAACGCGCGATTACGTACTCAGGAAGTGCCGAGTAGTATGTATCGGCATGTCTTCCCATACGCCCGCCCAGGCTCTCATATTCGGATACACTCAAATTCAATTGTAGCAGATGTTGGTTAAACATAGTTCATCAGTTTCTGTAATGGTATCACATAACGAGGAGCCATCAAATCCCTGTGCGACAATGACAAACGCCGCTGCGCATTGTGCGGAGCGGCGTTGGTTTGGGCCAGATCGTCGCAGTTCTACCGGTTCTTCTTGAAGTAGACATCCGTGTAAACGGCCAGGATCAGCACAATACCTTTCACGACATACTGCCAGGACGAGGGAACGTTCAGGATTTGCAGGCCGTTGCTGAGGCTCGCCATAATCAGCGAACCGATCATTGCCCCAAAGATAGTACCTTCGCCGCCAAGAGTGGAGGTGCCGCCCAGGATACAACTGGCGATGGCGTCCAGCTCATAGCCCTGACCCGCTGCGACGGTTCCGTAGCCGATGTAGGAAGCCAGCACTATACCGGACACGCCACATAGGAGGCCCATGACCACAAAAATGCTGAAGACATTCTTCTTGATGTTGACGCCAGAAAGCCGCGCCGCTTCGCGGTTGCCGCCGATGGCGTACGCATAGCGTCCAAAGCGGGTGTTGTTTGAGACGTAACTCATTACCACGGCAGAGATTGCCAACAGCAGCACGGGGATAGACACGCCGTTGAAGGAATTGACGATGGCGACGTAGGCGACTAGCAGCACAGAATAAAGGGCCGTCTTGAGAACGTCCATATATAAGGGCGAGAGTTCGAAACCGTAAC
Organism: Anaerolineae bacterium; assembly: GCA_016934645.1. The sequence goes on along the minus strand of JAFGSL010000103.1, from coordinate 2,512 downwards.
GGCGTTTCTTCTGGCGACTGTTGAACATCGCGTAAAACAGTGCCACAATTACCCCGGCCGCAACGACCCAACCGGCGGTAGGGTTCAGGTATCCCTGTCCGATCCACGAAAAGAGCGGCTGATTGGCGGGGATTGTCTTTCCCTGTGTCACGATCAGGATACCACCATTGAATGCCCATTGGGCGCCGAGTGTGACAATGAAAGACGGTACGGCAAGATAGGAAATGATATAGCCTTGGAATGCGCCGATAAGGATGCCTACCAGCAGGCCCACGATAACTGAAAGGATCGTGGTCAGCAGCGGCTGGTCAGGTAAAATCATGTTCCAAATATCCGCCTGGAATTGGGCGACAATGACCGATACAAATCCGGCCACTTTGCCAACGGATAGGTCGATGTTGCCAGTGACGATGACCAGCACCATACCAACAGCCAGGAAGGATGTTACGGTCATCTGACGAATCAGGTTGGAGATGTTTTGTGGTGAGAAGTACAGGCCACCGGTCGCGATGGCGAATAGAATCCAGATAAAAATCATCGCCACAATGATGGCATACGTTTGAATGTTGGCGCGGAATTGCTTGGTGAGATTGGAAACCACGCTTTGTACTGAACCGTTATTGGAGGTTGTGTTCATGAGTTCACCTTCTTTATCAAGATGTGTTATCAGGCAATGCCAGTGGCTAATGACATAACGCGCTCTTGGGTTGCCTCGGCGATATCCAGGATACCGGCAGACCGGCCTGCGTGCATAACCATGATGCGGTCGCTCATCCCCAGGACTTCTTCGAGGTCACTGGAAATCATGATGATCGCAATACCTTGTGCCGTAAGGTCATTGATCAATTTGTAGATCTCGTATTTGGCACCTACATCAATCCCCCGAGTGGGATCGTCCATAATCAGTATTTTAGGGTTGGACATCAACCATTTGGAGATGACGACCTTTTGCTGGTTGCCGCCCGACAGGGTGTTGCACAGCACGTTCAGATGCGGTGCTTTGATCGCCAGGCTCTGTGCAAAAATGCGACTGGCCTTTAATTCGGCATTGTCGTCGATTTTGTACCACGTTGCGAATTGATCCAGGTTAGGCAACGAGATATTCCGGAGAATGGATTGGATAAGCACGAGTCCATGACGCTTGCGATCTTCTGGTACAAGGCTCAGGCCGTGCAGCATTGCATCGTGTGAGTCTTTAATGTCGAGTGTCTGCCCTTCCAATTTCACCGCGCCCTGAGTGATTTTTCCATACTCGCCAAAAATGGTCGTCGCCAGTTCCGTGCGCCCCGATCCCATCAATCCGGCGATGCCGAGTACTTCGCCCTTGCGTAGGTCAAAGCTGACGCCCTTGAGCACTTCGCGCGCGCTTTCTTCGGGATCGACAGCGTGAAGATCCTCGACCTCAAGAATGACTTCTCCGGGCTGGCGGTGGCTTTCGGGGAAGCGCTCCGTCATCTCGCGCCCTACCATGTGGCTGACGAGTTTCTCGACTGTCATATTCTGGGTGGGTTGGGTGGTGATGACTTGACCATCACGCAGCACCGTGACGGTATCGGTGATGGCGAAGAACTCATTCAACTTGTGGCTGATGTAGATGCAGGTGACCCCGTGTTCCTTGAGCGTGCGCAGGATTTCCATCAATTGTTCGATTTCGGTTTCCGCTAACGCGCTGGTCGGCTCGTCGAGGATAAGAATTTGAGCGTTTTCGGAGAGCGCCTTCGCGATTTCTGTCATCTGCATCTTGCCGACGCCGAGGTTCTTGACGATGGCTTGGGGATGGATATCGAGTTTATACTTGGTCAAAAGCCGTTGCGTATCCGAATAAAGCTTGTCCCAGTTGATCGCTCCACGCTCGAGGGGTTCTTTCCCCAGGAAGACATTTTCTCCCACGGTGATGCCTGGCACCAGCGTGAGCTCCTGGTAGACGATGGCGATGCCTGCTTCGATAGCTTGCCGGATGGAACGGTTCTCCAGCCTCAATTCCTGTCCTTCGAAAAAGATTTGTCCCTCGTATGTCCCCCAGGGATAGACGCCGGACAGGATCTTCATCAGGGTTGATTTGCCCGCTCCGTTTTCCCCGCAGATGCCGTGGATTTCGCCCCGTCGAATCTGGAGGGAAACATCGCGCAAGGCTACCACACCGGGAAACGTCTTGGTGACGTTGCGAAAATCCAGGATGACATCATCGATGATGGCGTCAGCTTCGCTGGGGTTTCCCGTGGGGCCGATGCTCTCCGCGACGTTGGCATCCATCACAGTGTCGTCGTTATTCATTGTGTGCTCCTCACTGCGATATTACAAAAACAGTCAATTGATTTTCCAAGGCGAGTGCCTCCTCGTAGCAAGTAAGTATACACCTGCTACAAGGAGGCACAACTCTGCTTACAAGATCAAATCACACGTTTCTCGTGTTTAGGGCTTCGCGGGACGGTCCGCTTCGGGAATGTCGCGGTAAACGTCGTCATAGCTCTGGAACTCGCTCTTGACCACGAGATCGTAGACGTTGTCCTGG
>JAFGSL010000680.1 GCA_016934645.1 Anaerolineae bacterium | reverse complement strand
TGGATATGATCGACCGTCATTTAACCAACCAAGAAGCCTTCGTTTTCCGCTGGCTTCCCTATTTCTGAAAAAGTGTCAGGTAGCTAGGTCACTGAATTGACTTTTAGTCCCGATGGGCAGTGGTTAGCCATTCAGGAAGAAAACAATGTGCAAATATGGCACATAGCTACAGATACATGGGAGGAAGTTGTTAGGATTCCTAATGAAGTGATGAAATTCAGCCCTGATGGGCGATGGTTAGCCGTAGCGACCCTGGGTGATTCTGTGGCGACAGTCCAGGTATGGCTATTGCAAATGCCGTGGCAACAACCATTCCAAACATTAACTCAGCAAACAGAAGGTGTCTATTATGTGCCGTTATTGAGTTTCAGCCCTGATGGACAATGGGTAATGTTAGCAACCAAACAGAGTGAACTCGAAGGTCAAGTAACTATATGGGAAATAGTAACAGGGGAGCCGAAATTAAATAGCTCCGAGAGCGTTTATGATGCTGCTTTTAGTCCCGACAGCCAGTGGGTAGTATGGGCGAATTATTGGGCTGACGCCACAGTGTGGAAAGTTGGTGTGTGGACAGAACCGCAAATATTAAAGGGGCTATCCTTTGAATTTAGTTCTGACAATCGCTGGTTAGCAACTTATGAACAATGGATTGTTGAAAGCGGCAGTAATGCTACTTTATCTGTGTGGGACATGAAGACTTGGGAAACCATAATGAATACACCGCTTGAGATTCATGTGGAGGATATGACACTTACTCCGGAAGGCAACAAATTGATAATTAGCGGTAGATGCCTTGAGGGTGAGAATTGTTATAACCGGGTTTCCGTAATAGAAGTTGAAACCTGGAAAGAAAAAGGACAGTTATTGGAGCGCGCGTGGGCTGATTATAGCGGTGATGGACGTTGGATGGCTACAATAGAGGGAAATGTCGTGCAGATTTGGGACATTGGCTTAAAGCAAAGAGAAACTGCTCTTACAAACGCAGAACTCTCATATCATGATGGACAATGGCTAGACATTGATGACAGTGATGTGCCTGATGATATATGGGAAACAGTAGAAACGGATCAGGTGTTTAGTCCTGATGGGAAATGGTTGGCTCAGATAGATAACCGCAATGTGTATTTGAGAGAAGCAGAAACTTTGAAAGAGTTGCTTCGATTACCGCATCGCTGGCCTGTAAAAACACTCGCTTTCAGTTCCAATGGTATATGGCTTGTAACAGGGAGTAGTGAGGATGTTGCACAATCCTGGATTCATGCAGGTAAGAAAGAAATACGAGTTTGGGATCTTGTTACAGGGCGGGAAATCGAGCGAATAGAATTAGAAGGTTCGGATGTAAATATGGAAGTAGCATTTAGCCCAAATAATCAATACATCATATATCGAAGTGAAGATGGCTTGAGCGAAGGAATATGGACATTACAACGAGAAGACTTAATCCTTGAAGCTTGTCAACGCTTGCCCCGCAATATAACCCTTGAAGAGTGGCAATACTATTTGGGAGATGAAGTCTATCGAAAAACATGCTCCAACTTACCTTACCATCCTTCTGTTATTCAGCACCAGATTGAGCAAGCTGAAACCTTTGTCACGGAAGGAAATATAATGTCTGCAACCGTAACCTATGAAAGTATCGTACAGGCAATAAGTGAAATATATGTTTATGATTACCAGTACCCCGTTGCCGAAATGGCTTGCAGGTCTGGAGCTTCATATGGCTTTGCGGAACTTGTATTACCTGCCTGTGATCATGCAATCGAATTACTTGTAAGCAATTCTTTCTTGCATTCTTCATCAGCGGTCAATTATCATAATGCGCGTGGTCTCACCCGTGCGCTTAGTGGCGATCTTGACGGGGCAATTCAAGATTTTGAATTCGTTGTTGCAAAATGGGAAGAACAATCGGCATGTGTGTCCAGTACAAACAATCAGTGCTCTAAATGGCAAGACCTAATCAAGGTGTGGTCAACCGGACAACATCTCAACAAAGAAGAAATACTGGGTTTTTTGGGGTATTATGATGTGTTGGTTGATTCTCCAGAGTTCAAACTGCCCTTACGTCAGGGACCAGCAGTCAACTATCCAAAGCTATCTCAACTGCCTCATAGAACAGGTCTGAAATCATTGGAAACACCAGAGGTAACACAAGGCAAAATAGGGCAGGTTGGCCAATGGCTTTATGTTCGCACATTCTATGGAGAGGAAGGTTATGTTGCTGCATGGTATTTGCGCTCGCCTTATGAAACGCTGGATGAAATGCCACCTGAAAAACTTGATGAGGTATGGGAGGGTACAAAACAACTCGTGCAGGTTGCTTCTCCGGATGAGCCTTTGAGATTGCGCCAGGGACCAAGTAGTGATTACCCTCTCCTCGGTTATCTAGCCCACGCGATGATACTAGAATCACTTGAGTCGCCAACTGAAACCCGATCCAAAGTAGGGCAGCTTGATCAGTGGCTCCATGTTCGTACACCAGACGGACAGGAAGGTTATGTGTTAGCTTGGTACCTATGCCCGCTGGAGCAGTGAATAGCTTGATGATGAAGGTTCGCTGACAACGAATTAGACTTGGTTTTTCGGGGATACGGGCGCGATTCGGCGGAGAATTTTGGACGAGGCTCAACCGGACACGGTATCACGAATGATGTCAGACCTTGCAACAGTAGGCATCTCATTCGTTAACAATTCGTTGTCAGGAGTATTGTCGGCAAATCACCGCCGAAATCTATGACGATTTGGATACACATTGATTCTTTTCACAGGAGGTGCAACTATAAGCCAAAGCGTAGAATCGTTTCTCGGCGTCGTGTAAACACCCAATCCATATCAAACGTTTAGTTAAGGAGTACAGATATGGCAACGACCTACAAAGAAGACACCGTCAAAGCCAGTGTTCACCGGATGCGGGCGGTGAAGCTAACAGGAGGCAACCAATGAGCTTTATGTCGCATTATCCAACGCGGCGCGACGCGCCACTCACCCAGAAATTCAGAGAGCACCCGGAGTGGTACCAACCTGATTTTCCGGGCCACGAAGGCGTTGACTGGGGCATCCCGGTGGGAACGCCGATTTACGCCGTCGCCGATGGCGAGGTATTCTTTATCAACCACAACCCCGATCCCAATGTCTCACCCTATGGGATTTACGTGCGGATGCGGCATCAAGGCGGGCAGTACGAGACGATTTACGCCCATCTTTCACAGGTGATGGTGGAGGTAAACCAGCGAGTGCCAGCGGGACATGTGATTGCCTTAAGCGGTCACACTGGACGTTCGACCGGCCCGCATCTGCACTTCACGCTCAAAAAACGGGATGCTACTGTCAACGGCGAAACCGACTATCGTAAAGATGTGGTCGATCCGCACCCTTACCTGGATGCGGTTTCTGATGGAACGCAACAACCCATACCCCCCGCGCAGACTACGCTCAACGTGCAAGTGTTCTCTGAGGATGGGCTGAACCTGCGCAATGCACCGGTGCTAGGTGATGTGCTGGCGCGGCTGCCTGATGGGACTATCGTAGGCTCGCTCGAGGCGGAAGATGCGACGCGCCGCAAGCTAGGGCAGTACAATCAATGGTTGTGGGTGCGCGCGCCCGATGGACTGATAGGGCACGTGGCTGCCTGGTACGTCAACCTGCCCGGCGCATCTTCCCCTGGGCAGACCGGTGGGGCGGGCGGCGAAGCGCATCGCTTGCAGGTCAATTCGCCGGATGAACCTTTGAAACTGCGGCAGGGTCCTGACACCAGCTATGCTATCCTGCAACAACTCCTGCACGGGACGGTGCTGGAATCGCTTGAATCGCCGGCCGAGACGCTGGCGAAGATAGGGACCTATGGTCAATGGCTGCGCGTGCGCACGTTGACCGGACAGATCGGCCATGTGGCCGCGTGGTATCTGTGCCTGTCGTTTGGCGCGGACGTGCCTAGCCCGGACCCGGCGGCGCTGTCCTTTGGGATTACCGCAAAGGAGGCGGAAGCGCCGGAGGAACTGCGTTCGGCGCAACCGGACGACTTGCAACGCATCAAGGGTATCGGTCCCAAGAGCGCGGCGCTGCTTATCGTGGTGGGGATTTGCAGTTTCAGACAAGTGGCTGCGCTTACCGTCGAACAACTGAAAGCCGTGTTGGCTGAGGGTGGCCTGGTGGGAAACCGCGTCGGCACATGGCCTGCGCAAGCCCGCGTGCTGAGCGAAGCGCTATAGGCAGAACCAGTCAATAGTCTCAGTGATTTACTGGGACTCAGTAGATCGAAAATCTAAGTTCGTAGTAACCACTTTAGTGGTTCTTATGACGACCGAAGTCGTTACTACGAACAAAATTGTGATCTACTGAGCCTTGTCAAAGAAGCGGGACTATTCGACTAAAGACTATCAGACTCTTTTACGGGAGATCAACGATGACAACTCGAATGCTCAATGTTCCTTTCGTCTCGCGTCACAGCGAGGATGGTGCGCGCCTGGATTGCGGCGCGTGCTGTGTGGCGATGCTGCTGGAGGCGATGACCCAGCCGACCTCGGCTCACGATGTAGCCGCTGCCGGTGAAGCTAATCCTACACCGGGAAAGACCGGCTGCCGGTTGTCCCCGACGGCTGTTCTGCGCGGCGCGCTCGCTCAGGGTTTGACCATGTTCCAAGGCAAAAGCCAAACGCTTAGCGATCTCACACGCCTGATTGACGACGGCCAGCCGCCCATTGTGGCGCTCAAGTACGGCCTCCTGGCCGACCGGCTGGAACGCCGCTGTACTGGACGGCATTATGTGTTGGTGGTCGGTTACGACAATATCGCTGGCCTAGTGTATGTCAACGATCCGCATTATCCTGAAGCTTGTGAAGGGAGGAGCGGTGGCTACCGGCGGGCTTACGCTTATGAAGCGTTCTTGGCGGCGTGGGAGGGCTTGGGGTTTAACCTGCTCGCACCGGTGCCGGCGCCGCCACCGTTTCCACGGCTCGATGCTGCGCTCTCGTTTGCCGCGCCTACCGGTGGCGCTGCCAAACTTGGCGATGCGTGGGTCATCGCCTCGCCTAGCTTGTGGCTGCGCCCGCAGCCCAATGTCTCCGCGGACGATGGGGCGGTCTGCATCCCGTTCGGCCAACATGTGGCTGTGCTCAGCCCGGAATCCGGCCCGGATGCACTGGGTTACACCTGGCAACGCGTTTTGACCGATCAGGGTGTCACCGGCTGGATGGCAGCAGCCAGCAGTAGTGGTGAGCGTTACCTTTCCTCTGCATCGCCATTTGAGATGTCCATGATGTATGTACTGGATACCTCGCCAGTGCGTCAGGCCGGTGGTCTGAGCTTGCGTGAAGGACGTGATATCGAGTCGGCGCTGCTAGAGCGCATCTCTATCGGTGGGCAGCTCGCGGTCTCGCATCGCGTCACGGAAGCCGATGGCACGCCCTGGCTGTGGGTACAGTCCACCAGCGGCATCTCTGGCTGGGCGCGTGAAAAGGCTGACGGTGTCATGCTGGTCAGTGTGGCTCCGCCAGTGGTCGCGTCATCGGGAGATGAGGGGCTGATTGCCGGGGTCAACCGGTACGGCATCAATATCAACCCCTCCCCGCAGGATGCCCATCGTCCACTTACCACTGTCGAGTTGCAGGGCGTGGGCTGGGTGCGCTTCGTCTTCAAACAGAGTGCGTTGCACTACACCGAGGCGCAGTCATTTGCCCATTACGATACCGTGGTGGATTACTATCGCGCTGCCGGAACCAAGTCGTTGATGATTCTCAATTGGGAATCGTTCTGGGGGCACGGTCCCTGGGATCACGGCGACTGGCCTAGATATGCGAATGACTTTGGCAATTATGTGCGTGGGGTGGTGCAGCATTTTAAGGGGCGGGTGGCCGCTTACCAGATCTGGAACGAAGGCGATAACCGGGAAGGTCATGGTACTTCGATCTACATAGCACCTGAGACTTATGCTCCGATCCTGCTTGCCACGGGCCGGGCAATCAGGGAAGTCGATCCCGCGGCGAAAGTTGTGTTTGGCGGGGTATGTGGAGGCCCGGAGGGCAACGTGAATTATGTGCGGCAAACCCGTGCAGCAATGCATGGGGAGTGGCCCGTAGATGCGGTGGGGATGCATCCTTACGGGCGGTATCCGGCTAATATTCCGACCGAAGTTCCTCACCTAAGCCGCTGGGGAGGGCTGCAAGACTACCTGAACACGGTCACACAGGGTTTGCCTGATCCGATCTGGATCACTGAAATTGGCGTGCCTAACGACAATCTGGATCTGGCGGACAACAGCGCCTATCACTGGGAAGAAATCGCGCGCTACCTGCAGGAGGTATATGCCGAAGTAGGGCAACGCTACCGTGAGCGGGTACCGGTTGTCCTCTGGTTCGCCTGGTCGAACAAGATGCGCGGGTCAGGGATTGTAGATTCACACGACAATCCTAAAGGGCCGATCTACGATACGTTCTTCAAGATAGTGCGCGGTCCCGTTTGAGGTTGTGCTGGAGCGAACTGGATGGAAGTTCACGAGCAGTCTTTCACTACATTCGCTTTCATATAAAATGAAATGTAAGTCATTGCTGTTTGCTATGGGAGATGTCCATGCATAATAATCCCTATGTCGGCCCGCGCCCCTACGAGCGCAAAGACAAAGACAACTTCTTCGGGCGCAAACGCGAAGCGCGCGAACTGTGCGCGCTCATCCGCTCCGAGCGGGAGGTGCTCTTCTACGCGCAATCCGGCGCGGGGAAGACCTCGCTGCTCAATGCCAGCGTCATCCCGACGCTGGAGGAAGAGGGCTTTGTCCTGCTGCCTGTCGCGCGGGTGGGCAGCGAACTGCCGCTGGGCATCGCCGCAGATGCGGTGGACAACGTCTTTGTCTTCAGCACCTTGCTGACGTTGGCCGGTGAGGATGCCGACTCGCAGGCGATGTTGACTCAAACCCTCTGCGACTATCTGCGACCTTTGTGTAACGCGCGGATTTCAGGCAGCGGCACAGATGCCGAAGCCACCGCTTTGCGCGCGGTCGTGCTCATCCTGGATCAGTTCGAAGAAATCTTCACCACCCACCGCGAGCGCTGGCAGGAGGCGGCTGGCTTCTTCCAGCAGATGCGCGAGGCGCTGGACACCTTGCCCAACCTGGGCGTCGTGCTGGCGATGCGCGAGGATCACGTAGCCGCGATAGACCCCTACGCCCCCATCTTCCCCCGCCGCCTGCGCGCGCGTTTTCGGATGGAACGGCTGGGGCCGCACGGGGCATTGTCCGCCGTCAAGCGCCCTGCAGAAAACGCGGGCTGTCGCTATGACCCTGGCGTAGCGGAACGCCTGGTGGACAACCTGCGCCGCATCAAGGTGCAGCAACACACGGGGGCGGCGGCGGAAGAAGCCCCCCTTGGCCCCTACGTGGAGCCGGTGCAGTTGCAGGTGGTATGCAGCCGCCTCTGGGAGAACCTGCCGGAGCAGGAAGATAACGCGATCCAGTGGGAGGAGATCGAGCAGTACGGGAACATTGACCGTGCGTTGATTGATTTCTACGAGAGCGCGATGCGCGCGGCGATGGCCGCAACTGATGTCAATGAACGCCAGTTGCGGCGCTGGTTTGGAGAACAGCTTATTACCCAGGCGGAGACGCGCGGGTTGGTGTTGCGCGGCGACGTAGAAACTGCCGGCCTGCCCAACGCAGCGGTGGACGCGCTGGAAGCACAACACATCATTCGTGCCGAAACCCGGGCAGGCGCGCGCTGGTATGAGTTAGCCCACGACCGGCTGGTAGAACCGGTGTTACAGGACAACCGCGAGTGGCGCAGCACCTACCGCAATCCGCTGGCGGAGCCGACGCAAAGCTGGCTGGCGGCCGGACGTGATCCGCAACAACTGCTCAAAGGCGAACTACTTACCCAAGCAGAAGCGTATGCTCGCGAGCATCCTGGCGATATCATTGCCGAGGAGCAGAATTTCCTAGTGGAAAGTCTGCGCCAGCAAGCGGTTGAGCAAGAACAAGCGCGCCAGAAAGCCTTACGGCGGCGGAATACGATAATTGGGATGGCGGGTGCAATTGTAATCTTGCTTGGATTGACAGTCTGGGCTTTGTACAGTGCCGATCAAGCAACGAAAGCGAAGGCAGACGCAGTTCTGCAAAAAGCAACCGCGGAGGCAGCTAGCACGGCGGCAATTGAGCAACAAAAAATAGCCGCTACGGCTCAAGCTACCGCGGAAGCTAAACAGAAGGAAGCAGAAGAAGCGCAAGCAACCGCCGAAGCAGCCTTGATAACTGCCCAAACAGAACGTGACCGGGCTGATGACGAGACACGGAAAGCCTTAGCCCAAGCCCAAATTGCCCGTTCCCGCCAACTGGCTGCCCAATCTACCTCAAATTTGGAAAGCGCGCTGGATCTAGCATCCTTGTTAGCTGTTGAAGCGTATGGCATTACCACCACCGTCGAGGCGCGCAGCAGTCTGTTGTCCAGCTTACAACACAACCCACAGCTACGTAACCGTTTGTACGGGCACGAGAGTTGGGTGTGGAGCGTGGCCTTTAGCCCGGACGGGCAGACCCTGGCCTCCGGCAGTAATGATAACACGATCATCCTGTGGGATGTGACCGACCCGCGCGCGCCTACCCCACTCGGCGTGCCTCTCACCGGGCACACAGGTGATGTGAGGAGCGTGGCCTTTAACCCGGATGGCCAGACTCTGGCCTCCGGCAGTTCTGACGGCACCATCATCCTGTGGGATGTGACCGACCCGCGCGCCCCCACGCCCCTCGGCGCGCCCCTCACCGGGCACACACGTGATGTGTGGAGCGTGGCCTTCAGCCCCGACGGGCAGACCCTGGCCTCCGGCAGTTCTGGCGGCACCATCATCCTGTGGGATGTGACTGACCCGCACGCGCCCCTCGGCGCGCCCCTCACCGGGCACACAGGTGATGTGTACAGCGTGGATTTTAGCCCGGACGGGCAGACCCTGGCCTCCGCCGGTTGTAGTTATGATCCAGGTGTTCAATGGTTGTGTACAGAAGGCGAGATCATCCTGTGGGATGTGGCCGACCCGCGCGCGCCCACCCCACTCGGCGTGCCTCTCACCGGGCACAAGTCTGGTGTAAATAGCGTGGCCTTTAGTCCGGACGGGCAGTCCCTGGCCTCTGGCAGTGTGGATAACACGATCATTCTGTGGGATGTGACCGACCCGCGCGCCCCCACGCCCCTCGGCGCGCCCCTCACCGGGCACACAGGTGATGTGTGGAGCGTGGCCTTCAGCCCCGACGGGCAGACCCTGGCCTCCGGCAGTTCTGACGGCACCATCATCCTGTGGGATGTGACCGACCCGTGCGCCCCCACGCCCCTTGGCGCGTCCCTCACCGGGCACGCGAGTTGGGTGTGGGGCGTGGCCTTTAGCCCGGACGGGCAGTCCCTGGCCTCTGGCAGTGTGGATAGCACGATCATTCTGTGGGATGTGGCCAACCCGCGCGCACCCGCGCCAATTGGTGTGCCCCTCACCGGGCACACAGGTGATGTGTGGAGCGTGGCCTTTAGCCCTGACGGGCAGACCCTGGCCTCCGGCAGTTGTGGAGAGTGGGATACTGGGTGGATGGACTGTGTACAAGGCGAGATCATCCTGTGGGACATCGCCGACCCGCGCGCGCCCGCGCAACTCGGCGCGTCCCTCACCGGGCACGAGAATTGGGTGTATAGCGTGGCCTTTAGCCCGAACGGGTGGACCCTGGCCTCCGGCAGTTCTGACAACACGATCATCCTGTGGGATGTGGCCGACCCGCGCGCGCCCACACAACTCGGCGCGCCCCTCACCGGGCACACAGGTGATGTGTTAAGCGTGGTTTTTAGCCCGGACGGGCAGACCCTGGCCTCCGGCAGTAGGGATGACACGATCATCCTGTGGGATGTGGCCGACCCGCGCGCGCTCGCGCAACTCCGCGCGCCCCTCACCGGGGACACAGGCGATGTGTTAAGCGTGGTTTTTAGCCCGGACGGGCAGACCCTGGCCTCCGGCAGTGCGGATGACACGATCATCCTGTGGGATGTGGCCGACCCGCGCGCGCCCACGCCCCTCGGCGCGCCCCTTACCGGGCACAAGAATCTGGTGTTAAGCGTGGTTTTTAGCCCGGATGGGCAAACCCTGGCCTCCGGCAGTGCGGATGACACGATCATCCTGTGGGATGTGGCCGACCTGCGCGCGCCCACGCCCCTCGGCGCGCCCCTCACCGGGCATACGGACAATGTGAGGAGCGTGGCCTTTAGCCCAGACGGGCAGACCCTGGCATCCGGCAGTGATGATGGCACGATCATCCTGTGGGATGTGGTCGACCCGCGCGCGCCCACGCCCCTCGGCGTGCCCCTCACCGGGCACAAAAGTGATGTGAGTAGCGGTAGCGTGGCCTTTAGCCCGAATGGACAGATTCTGGTCTTCAGTTGTTGGAATCACACCATCATCCTGTGGGATGTAAATGACGCGTCCTGGCAAGCGCGGGCGTGCCAAAGAGCCGGGCGCAATTTGACGTGGGATGAGTGGCGGCACTACTTCCAAGGAGAAGTGTATCGTAAAACGTGCGCGGAGTGGCCCTTACATCCGAGCTTTTTTGAGGCAGGGCAAACATTGGCCCGTAACAGTTCGATTGAGGCAGCTATCACCTTTTTCACCCAGACTTTAACACTATACCCGGAGCGTCCCTACGATCCAGAAACAGAAGCGCGACAACTCATCGCTCCGGCCTTGATTGAGGCAGGGCAAGCACTAGCAAGCGCAGGCGAGATAGTGACGGCTACCGCCATTTTCAGCCAAGCTTTGGATTTGGATCCGACTCTCGACCTTAATCCAGAAAAGGAAGCACAACGATTGGGAGCACCGACCTTGATTAAAGAAGGGCAAACACTCGCGAGAGCAGGTGAGATTGAGAAAGCTCTCGCCGCGTATGCTCAGGCGCAAGTGTACAATCCGGATATGGTGATTGCGGCGGCATCTTGGAACACGTTGTGCTGGTTTGGTAGCCTACACGGATACGCATCTGAAGTTCTGTTTGCGTGTGATGAGGCAGTGACATTAGAATCGGAGTATAGTAACGATCGTGATAGCCGGGGCTTGGCACGTGCGCTAACGGGCGATATTGCCGGTGCAATTAAGGATTTCGAGGCTTATGTGGCATGGTTAAAAGAGAATGGCCGGTACGAGGGAAGTGGATCTGGCCCACAGCGCGAGGAATGGATCGCCGAACTAAAAGCCGGGCGCAACCCATTTGAAGAAGAAACATTGCAGGAATTGAGAGGGGAATAAAATGGCCAATCACACAGACACGCCTATCGTTGACCTGGAAATCCGCATCTTCCGCAGCACCGACGACGCCGGCCCCAAGAGGGGCTATCCCGTCGAAATCACGCTGGGCGGGCAGCAGGAGTTCGCGCCCGGTTTGCTCGACGCGGACATTCTGCCCTGGACGTCCAGCGGCGACCCGGCAGCGGATGGGCAGCGGCTTTTTGAAGCATTCCTCGCCGACGCGGCCCTGCGTAGCGCGTGGGATAAGGCGCGGACGCAAGCGCCGCACTGCCGCATCCGCCTGCGCATTGACCCCACCGCCGCCGAATTGCACGCGCTGCCGTGGGAACTGCTCACCGACGGCCCGGCGATGCTGTCCGCGCAGGCCACAACACCCTTCTCCCGCTACTTGCCCATCGCCTTACCCTGGAGCGAGGCCGCAGGCGAGAGCACCATCCGCATATTGGTCGCCATCTCCAACCCGAACGATCTGGAAGACCATGCGTTAGCCCCCGTGGACGTCAACGCGGAGCGGGAGATTTTAAAGGCGGCCTTCGCGACCCTGGATAAAGAGCAAATCGAGGCCGAGTTTCTCGACGCACCCGTGACGCTGAAACGCCTTGAAGACGCGCTCCGTGACGGCTATCACGTGTTGCACTTTGTGGGCCACGGCGCGTTCAGCCAGCGGCGCGGGCAGGCCGCGCTCTATCTACAGGATGAAGCCGGACACACCCACGTCGTACACGATAGCGCGTTGGTGAGTATGCTGGCCCGGCAAAGCGCGCGCCCGCAACTGGTGACGCTGATGGCGTGCCAGAGCGCGACCCGTGCGACTACCGATGCTTTCGCGGGGCTGGGGCCAAAACTGGTGTCGGTGGGCGTGCCGGCGGTGATAGCGATGCAGGATTTTGTCACTATCGAGACGGCCCGCACGTTTGAGAGCACCTTTTACCAACGTCTATTGAAACACGGCTACGTAGATCAGGCGATGAACGAAGCGCGCAGCACCTTGCTCACCGCCGAGCGTTCCGACGCCGCCGTGCCCGTGCTCTTTATGCGCCTCAAGTCCGGTCAGTTGTGGGGCACGGAAGCCGATGCGCGCGGCGAGATCCTGGGCACAGGCCAACCCAAGTCTTTCTGGTCAACCCTGGTGCGCCAAATCCAAAAGGGACGCTGCACCCCCATCATCGGCCCCCGCGTCCACGGTCAACTGTTACCCACCCAGGCCGAGATCGCGGAACGTTGGGCGGATTTGCACGACTATCCCTTCCGCAACCGCAACGAGATGGCGCGGGTGGCGCAGTTTATGGCCACCAGCCGGGGCGAAGATTTCCCGCGCTGCGAGCTATCGGACACGCTGATCGCCGAACTGACCGCGCGGCTACCGGAAGACCTGCGTCCCGATGACGAAGCCGAAACTCTGACCGAGCTGGTGCAAACGGTGGAATGGCAGAATTTGGTCAAGGACAATCCCAATGATGCCCACCGCGTGTTGGCCGATCTTGATCTGTCGCTGTACCTGACCACCAACCCCGATAGCTTTATGGTCGAAGCACTCAAGGCACGCGGGCGGGAACCGGTGCGGGAGTTGTGTCGTTGGAGCGAAGACTTGGACTGGTTAGAGTCGCAATTGAGCGAAAACAAGGACTACGAACCGAGCGTGGACGCCCCGCTGGTCTATCACTTTTTCGGCAGCGATGAGGAAGTAGATTCCCTAGCCCTCACCGAAGACCATTACTTCAACTTCCTGGTGCGCACCAGTTCCGAGCGCGACCGCATCCCCTATATCGTCCGCGATGCCCTGTCCGCCACATCCTTGATGTTCATCGGCTACAGCCTCTACGACTGGGAATTCCGCGTATTGATGCACGGCCTGGTGAACAACCTCACCCAACGGCGCAAGTTTAAGCATGTGGCGGTGCAATTGGAGTTGGACGATGTCGTCAGTACCGACACTGCCGCCGTGCAGACTTTCTTACAGCAATACTTCCAAGATGCCGACATCAACGTCTACTGGGGCAGCACCGCGCAATTCGTCGCCGAACTGCGCGAGCAGTGGGAAAAGCGATAATAACCCCGGTTGAACGGATAGCGTAAAACGTGAAACGTAAAGCGGAACCCTTACGTTTCACGTTTTGCGTTTTATGATTGACTACATCTCAAGGCCGTTTATACTTGGGGCTATCTGTCGTATGAAGGAAATGGATTGACTATGGATGAAACGCCGGTTGCGCCCAAAATACGCGTGCACCATCTGGATTTCTACTATGGCGCGAAGCAAGCTTTGATGGATATCACGCTGGATATCATGCCAGAGGGAATCATGGCCTTTATCGGGCCGTCGGGGTGTGGAAAGTCCACGTTTTTGCGCTGTCTCAATCGCATGAACGACGAAATCCCGCACACGCGTGTCGAAGGGGAGATTCTATTGGATGACGACGACATCTACGCGCCTGACGTGGATGTCGTCGAACTGCGCCGCCGGGTGGGATTGGTGTTCCAGAAGCCCAACCCGTTCCCGCAGTCGATCTACAACAACCTCGTGATGGGACCGCGCTCTCTAGGATTGGAGAGGGGATCGGCACTCGGTGATATGGCGCAGCAGTATTTGCAAGAGGTCGGGTTGTGGAGTGAGATCAAGGGTGACATGTCGCAACCTGCGTTGAGCCTGTCGTTGGGCGAGCAGCAGCGGCTGTGCATCGCGCGCACGCTGGCGGTCAGGCCGGAGGTGATCCTGATGGACGAGCCGTGCTCGGCCCTCGATCCCATTGCCACGCTGCGCGTCGAGGATTTGATGCGGGAACTGCGCAAGCAGTACACCATCGTCATCGTCACGCACAATATGCAGCAGGCTGCGCGCGTCTCGGACCGCACCGCGTTGTTCTGGCTCGGTGAGTTGATCGAAGAGGCGCCTACCGCGCAGCTCTTCACCCGTCCCGCGCAGAAGATGACAGAAGACTACATCAGCGGGCGGGTGGGGTAGCAAGAAGCAAGAGGCAGGACGCAAGAGGCAAGATGCAGGGTGCGACCTGTAAACCGTGATTCGCAATTCGTAATTCGATCTATTTGCTGCACAGCAGCTTTCCGAAGCCGGCGATGATGACGAGTAGCATGAGGACGGAGACAACGCCTTCCAGATCGAGCGCTGGAAAGATCGTCGCTGGCAGCCGGCCCGGCAGCAACGGCCAGATGACCCAGAGGACGAACACCGTCCCTACCGCCAGGATCGCCAACATCGATAAAATAACCCATTCCTGAATCCACTGTGTCATTTTACACCTCCTGAGTGATGATATCCGTTTTTGTTCGGTTAATTATTCCATGCAGGAGCGTGCCAAAAAGTTCACAGAGTTTCGTACACGACTATTTCCGAGAGGGGAAGATATGGTTACACGATTGATTATTCCAGAAAATTATCGCTGTTTGTTGGATGTGCGCGAGACAGAAAGCGCCATTCGCCAGGTCAAGACGTTTTTCCAGACGAATCTGGCCTTCGAGCTGAACCTCGTTCGCGTCACTGCGCCGCTGTTCGTGCAGGCCGGAACCGGCATCAACGACAATCTCAACGGCGTCGAGCGCCCAGTGGCTTTTCCGATCAAGGCGATGGCGGATGTGCGCGCCGAGATCGTTCACTCGCTGGCGAAATGGAAGCGCATGCAGTTGGCCGATCTGGAATTTGCGCCAGGCGAAGGCTTGTACACCGACATGAACGCCATTCGCGCCGACGAGGATCTGGACAATCTCCATTCCTTATATGTCGACCAGTGGGACTGGGAACGCGTGATGCTACCCGAAGAACGCACGCTGGATTACCTGAAGTCCACCGTCCGCCGCATCTACGACGTGATCCGCCGCACTGAACGGTACGTGCATCATCTCTATCCCGCCATCGAGCCGTTTTTGCCGGAGAAGATCACTTTTATCCACGCCGAGGACTTGCAAGCGCGTTATCCCGATTTGTCGCCAAAAGAGCGTGAGGATGCCGTCTGCCGCGAGTACGGCGCGGTGTTCGTCATCGGCATCGGCGGTGCGCTGCGTGACGGAAAACCGCACGATGGGCGCGCGCCGGACTACGACGATTGGTCTACACCGACGGTGAATGGCTACCAGGGTCTAAACGGCGACATCCTCGTGTACTATCCATTGTTCGACGCCGCCTACGAACTCTCGTCGATGGGGATTCGCGTGGACGCGGAGGCGCTGTTGCGGCAGTTGACATTGCAGGACGTGCTCGACCGCCGCGAGTTGCTGTTCCACCGGCGGCTGCTGTCGGGAGAGCTACCGCAATCTATCGGCGGCGGCATCGGCCAATCGCGTCTGTGTATGCTGTACCTGCACAAGGCACACATCGGGGAAATCCAGTCGAGCCTGTGGCCGGAGACGATGGTGCAAACCTGCCGGGAGAATAACATCCACTTGCTGTAAAGTGTCAGTGTGTACTTGTTAACTTCTGAAGATGATGTATAATGTGATGTATAATCTTCTTCGGGAGGTGTTTCATGTCTACGATGGTTCGCAAGCAAGTATATATTGAGCCTCAGCAGGAAGTTGCTTTAAAGCAATGGTCCATGGAGAGCGGTCTGTCTGAATCTGAGATTATCCGCCAAGCGATAGAGCGATGGTTGAAAGAACAAGCACGCCAACAGCAACATATCCTTGCTGCGTGGCAAACAGAGAAAGCTTTCATCGCCGATTTGATAGCTCAAGGCGTCGTTTCCGGTGGCCGCACTTGGAAACGGGAGGACTTGTATGACCGCTGAGATTTTCGTCGATACAAATGTCTTGGTCTACGCGTACGACCGTTCAGAACCGGAGAAACAAAATCAGGCGTTGCATGTGTTGGATCGTTTACTAGTGACTGGTAAGGGCGTGCTTAGTGCGCAGGTGCTCTCGGAGTTTTTCAATACAATAACGCGGAAATTGATAGTCCCTTTGACATTAGAGCAGGCCTACTCTCGTTTGGAACATTACGCACGCTTCTGGCCGGTGCTTGATGTGACATCTGAAGTTATCCTGGAGGCGGTTCGAGGTGTGCGTGAGTATGCATTCAGCTTTTGGGATGCACAAATCTGGGCGGCAGCGCATCTCAATGGCATAGGACTCGTTTTTAGTGAAGACTTCAATCCTGGCAGTACAATTGAAGATGTGTCCTTCGTGAATCCTTTCGCAGTTGACTTCGACTTCTTTGTATGAAGAGGCTTTGACGCCCTTGCATATTGCGAAGTGTGGTTGCCTTCTGCTGTTTTTGTGTTTGCTCGCGGGCTGTGCTGTGCCTGTCGCGCAGGCCGACCTGATGACGCCGTCACCCTCAGCGGCGGTCACGGCTTCGCCCACGCCGACCGTCGCAGCGACATCCACCCCCACGCTTACGCCGACCGCTACCGCTACGCCCACGTCGATCCCCACGATTGTTATCCCCATCCTCACGCAGACTGTGACGCCGACTGTCGCGTCTGCGGACGTCACATCCGCGCCGCTGCTCAATACATTGCCTGAGCGCGTGATCCCGGAGCCGTTCGGTGTGAATATTCACTTCACGCGCCCACTGCCCGGTGAGGCAAACTTGCTGGCGGCTGCCGGCTATCGCTGGGTGCGCATGGACATGTTCTGGAACACGGTCGAGCAGGAGCAGGGACGCTACACGTTTGGGGAATACGACGCGTTGGTGGCGGCGACGGCGCAGCGTGGCATCCGCGTCATCTTCATCCTGGACTACGGGAATCCGCATTATGACCATGGCTTTGCGCCACATTCGCCCGAAGCGCGCGCAGCGTTCGTCCGCTTTGCAGTGGCGGCGGCACGGCGCTACCGGGATAAAGGCGTTGTCTGGGAGATCTGGAACGAGCCGAATCTCGATCACTTTTGGGCGCCGCAAGCGGACGTCGAGCGTTATGGAACGTTGTTGCTCCAGACTGCCGCGGCGATCCGGCGGGCGGATCCGACTGCCATCATTGTGGCCCCGGGAACTTCTGGCTTCGATTGGCCCTTCTGGACGGCGCTGGGGGATATGGGCGCATTCGCAAATCTGGATGCTGTCACTGTGCATCCTTATGGCCTCGAGATCCCGGAGCAGGCCGGCCCGCACTACGTGCAGTTGGCGACGCTGCTGTACCGCTATAGTCCCGCGTGGAAGATCCCGGTGCTCTCCGGCGAGTGGGGATATGCCTCGGTGCGCGACGGTATCAGCGAGGAACAGCAGGCGCAGTATCTGGCACGGCAGGGGCTTGTCAACCTGGCCTATGATGTGAATCTGAGCATCTGGTACGATTGGCGCGACGACGGCGTCGATTCCACCGCCATCGAACAGAATTTCGGCACGGTGCATCACGATTTATCGCCCAAACCGGCCTATCGCGCGGTACAAACGCTGCTGACGACGTTGGATGGGTATCGTTTTATGCGGCGCATTCAACTGGAGAGGCAGAACGAGTCTTCGCCTGACTATGACTATGTGCTGCTTTTTATGAAGGAAGAACTGGCGGCAATGGCGCTGTGGACGATCAGCGAAACGCATATCATCAATCTGCCACTGGTGGTGGATGATGTGACAATGGTCGAAATGGCGGGCGAACGCAGCACGTTTACGGGTGGGAATGACGGATTGGCCGTCGAGCTTGACCAATCACCGCGTTACCTGTTGTTCCGTGCAGATCAGGCTACCTCGCAGTTGGCCGGGTGGCGGCCCTACGAGACGCTTCAGCATCTGCAAGCAGAAGACGGCTACAGTGTGCGTGTGGTCTTCGAGCGCGCACCCATTTCGACGTTTGGCGAGGTGCAGGTGCGCGTGCAAGGCGACGTGCGGGGTTCGGCGCCGGTTGTGACGCGCCCGATGGAAGAGCATCTGGTGCGTATCCCGGTCGATGTGACCGGTTTGACGGGCGCAGTTCCGGCAGAAGTTGTCTTTATTCCTACGGGGGATGTCGAGTCGCCATTGCAATCGGCGATGGTATGGTTGCTTATTGCTGAGTGACCGGTGTTTCTACTCAATCAATCTTAGGGTTCGTAAAAATATAACTTCCCGCATTTATTGCTCTAAGCCCCGTCCCCGGGGCGCTCTGCGCGGGAACTTATTCTTTTACAGGCCCTTAGTGGATCGTCTTTTGCTTGGTCTGGATCGCCAGATCCAGACCGGAACGGGGATCTGGCGATCCCCTCGGAGCATTTTGTGAT
>JAFGSL010000010.1 GCA_016934645.1 Anaerolineae bacterium | reverse complement strand
CTGCCCACCCGGACAGTTATTTAATTCCCATTCCTAAACGGTGCTGTGGCGTAGGTGTAGGTAATCTGACGACCATCTGGTTCTTGAGTGAAGGCGTGGGTGCCATCCGGGTTAAAATAAATTTGGGTACCGTCGGGGTAGATACGGGTATAGGTACTGGTTTCCACATTCCATTCCAAACGGGAATGATCTGCAGCGGTGCGGGAAGTAGGATGGGAGGTAAGATACTCATCGGCACCGATATCGGGTAGGAACAACCCCATCGGACGAGGATCACCCTCAAAATCAGTATCAGGGTAGGTGCTAGGATTACCAGCATCAATGCAGGGTGAGCTGGACGACAAATGTAAATCACCCACCTGGGCATCCACAAATAAGGGATCAGCAGAAATACCTTTCGTCCCAGTTAGTATATAGTCATTCTCGCTGATATTCTCCCACACGTCATTGTAATTCATATCAATATATCCAACACCACCAGCCATATATATGTAAAGACCTGCCCCATCAGATGCAATGTTATTTGCGATGATATTATTGCCAATAATGGGGTTTGAACTATATGCTTGTTTGTAGTAGAAAGCGCCACCATTTTCGAGAGCCTCGTTACCGTAAATAGTATTGTATTGAATATCAGCATTGGAAAAACTAAAGTAGATGCCAGCACCGTTTTGGGCAGAGCAGTTATGGATTATATTATTGTTAATGATAAGATAGTGATTCATATAGACATCATAAGTACCAGGGGACACATAGATTCCCCCCCCATTCCACATAGCTGTGTTACCTCGAAAAATGTTACCCTGGATACTAAGATTGCCGATGTAATGATGGATGCCGCCTCCATCGTGCAACGTTGCCGAATTGTTCTGGAAGGTGTTATCACGGACGTCGAGATCACCAGAGTGATTACTGATACCTCCTCCTGTTGGGGCTACATTGTTTTCGAAAACATTAGCTTGAATAATAAGACCGCCCTCATAGTTATAAAGGCCGCCACCATCACTATTCGCTGTGTTACTCAAAAAAGTGTTACTCTGAACGGTGAGCATACCGGCATAGTTAGCAATGCCACCACCATTACCTTGTACCGAATTGCTTATAATAGTGTTATTCCGTATGGTTACATCCCCGAAACGATTATAGATGCCACCGCCAGAACTGGTTCCAAACATTGTATTGTACTGGATAACATTATCCTCAATCACAGGGTTTCCGGTATAAATGTAAATGCCGCCGCCGCCACTGAAATATGAATATTGATTCGAGTTGTACTGGATTACATTATTTTGAATGAAGGGATTACCAGAATAACTGTAGATGCCGCCGCCGCCAGACCCGACAAAGTTGCCTTGAATGATGTTTCCCTGAATGATAGGATCACCCTCATAGGTGTAGATGCCTCCGCCCTCACCGTCATATGCGCCGTCATAGGCGGTGTTGTTTAGGATGGTATTATTTTGGATGACAGGGTTGCCAGAAAGACTTTCGATACCTCCACCTCGAGCTGACGCTGAGTTGCCCTCAATAACATTGCCTCGAATGATAGGATCGCCAGAAACATTGAGTATACCGCCTCCTGCATAAGCGATGCCATTACTTATGATGGTGTTATTCTGAATAATGGGGTTGCCGGCGTGGTTATGGATTCCGTTGTTAGTATTGCTTAAGATTTGAGTTCCACTGATCAACGGTGATGCTTCGGCGTAAATATAAATGCCCCTGGCTGCGCTGTAGCGCACCACAGAATTTGTAACCTCTACTTGGTTGCTAAGCAGGTAGAGAAGACTATGACCACTGCCGCCATATTCTAAGATAGCATGATCCAGTTTGCCGGAACTACCAGCTAAAAAGGCCACCTGACCCCAACTACCGGCCACGGTTCCTATCACTGGTTGAAATAGAATAGGGTTTGAGGAAGTTCCCTGGGCATGTAATGTTCCGGAAATGATGAGGTCACTATCACTGTGCTCAAATTGAACGGTGACGCCTGATTCGATGGTCAAAGTAATACCTGCAGGCACGATGATATCGCACGTAACCCTGTAGGGCATCGCTCCCGCTGTCCAAGTTGTGTCGGTATCAAGCGTGCCGCACACTGATGTATCTTGAGGAGCTTGATAGTTGACATACGAAGGTTCAAAAACTGGTACAGTATTCGGGGTACGCAGCTCAGAGAGATGCTGTTCAACAAGGGGATGTCTCTGTAGCGAAATTTTGTCGCCCGCAGCATCATTACTCAAGAGGTCCTTCTGTGGGAAATAAAACTGCGAAACGTTTTCCCCATCAGTTACCATGATATGGCCCCTCTCATTTTCGTAGAGTTGTTGCTGCCCATCCAGGAGCCACCCCGCCCCCAAAAGATTGTCCTGTTGGCTATCTAATTCGACGGTGCCGCGAGCCCACATCTCATTTACAGCATTTACAAAAATACCCGTACTCCCATTCTCACAATCAGGTGGATTACCAAAAATTCCATCGAGTGCATAGCAGTACTCACCATAGTAAGGAATGCTGAACCTGACTGCATATTCGTACACACCGAAAGGTAACAAATTGCCCTGCACATCGCGACCATCCCATAAATAACGATAGCGTCCCAACTCACCATTTTGCAAATCGCTGGAGAAGAAAAAGCTGTCCGTTTTCTCACCTTCTACATAGAGTTCAAAACCTATATAATTTCCTAACTGCATATATGTCCCTACATTCAGGGAAAATTCGAGATCAATGACCTCTTCCGGATAAGCACGTTGACTGTTGTACAATAAACGAGGAGCTATCGCTTCCCCGGCAATATTGACTGCCGACAATGAAATATCCTCTTCCAAAATTCCAGATTTGAAGCCAACAAAACAGCGATTTGCACCCGGCTCACAATCATCGTCGTTATCATCGGAGCGATCCTTTATATCCGACATTATATATGGAGGCGCAATTGGATCATTACAATCATAATTAGAAAAGTGCGTGACGGTCATTACCACCCAAGTGCCACTGGCATCCACCACGCCGGTACCGGCGTGCTCCCACTGCAAGGTAGCCTGATTCCAATATCCCAACGGAATCTCGGTAGTCGGGCTGAATCCCAGCTCGTTCTGGATGCGCACAGTGATGGGCTGAGTGAACGTGACCTCAGAATCACCACCCAGATTGAAAGCATACGTCTCCCATGTCTCCGGCGGCAATTCGCCGCTGGGTAGAAATTCAACATGCTCAAAGTTGGTGGCGGTGGTGGTGACAATGTCTCCGGACGGGATCACGCCGGCCGGAATTTCTACCTGTACTGTACCGTCAGAGTTGGTGTGGTTACACCCGCTATCATCACAAAGTGTCACCACAGGATCAAGGGGTGTTAGATAAATATCATTCGTCGCCGTACTACGCTCACGCACGACTTCGGCTGCCCGTTGCCCATAGGTGTAGCCTTCCTTCTCCACACGCAGCCAATACTGGCCTGTTTCGGCGAGAGGAAAGGCAAAAAAGCCATCCGGCCCAGTAACAATGGTACCAGTGATAGCCAAACCACCACTGTAGGCCAAGGTCACTGCCGCACCGGGCAATCCCTGGCAGGTAAGCAGGTATGCATCACAAGCGGTTGAATCGTACACTACCCCGCTCACCCAGCCAGCGCGGTCCGGCTCATCGGGCAAAATGATACTCATCGGATCGGGAGGCACATAAAAAGTACTGCTGGCGCTGCTCGTGTTGCCATAACTATCAGACAGAGAAACCGTCAATGTGTAGCTGGCATCGTCCGCCAGAGGCACACTCACTATTCCAGCAGCCCCGTCATTCATCACGGTTAAATCGCCAATCACATCAAGAGACATGCCGCTTTCATCAAGAATTTGCGCACTCAATGAAGCAACATCCACGCTGGTATAAAAATCGGTGTAGCTGATGGCGACTGTCGGTGTTAAGATATAAACAGCCTGACGATGTTTGGGGGTGTTGATCTGAATCATCGGCCCGTCACCGTCCATCCCAACAACCCGGCTGGTGAGTCCTTTTTGTCCTAGCTCGTCCTCGGCTACGATATTGAGTGCCTGGTTACCCGACACAAGTGGCACGGTGGCGGTAAAGGTAGTCCCATTCAAAGCCGCGACTGTACTGTTTACCGTCACGCTGAGAACAGTATGCGTATCGGTGAGGGTGCCAGTCACTAACACTTCTGGGGTCCCCACCACCTGTCCTTGTACCGGACTAAGGACAATTATCACAGGCGGTGTAATGTCATACTCGTTGCCCACTCTGGCTAAATCCCAGACATTGATGATCTGATCGGCATTCAGATCGTAGAGGGGCGCGTAGCAAGTGTCACCTGACGCGCAATTCCAGTAATCGGCGATGCGTGCCAAATCGGCACCATCTACATCGTGGTCTCCATCAAGGTCAGCCCAATAATCATCGTGACTCTGCATTCGTAAAGAAAAAGAGGTATCAGTTGAATGAACGCTATCCAGCATGCTTGCTGTGGAGGATAAATCTACTTTACGTGCAAAGTTACGCCCCCAATTCGACAGTTGTGCATGCACATCTTCGCCTGGTGCGGTGAATTGCCATTTCACCGAATCATCTCCTAGGGCATACTCGTTGTACGCTGAAACCCACCACTCATAAGTCGTATCGGCTTCAAACTGCACTTCCTTCTGTGTATCGGCCAGCCAGCCATACCCAACCGTAGACGCGCCGACTTTCCGCCAATGCAACAGGTATCCTGTAGCCCCAGCGACAGCCGACCATTGCAGAGTTGTCTTCAACGTTGTGATTGTGCTTCCGTTAGGGGGTGAGATCAAGGTAGAGGCAGGTAATATCGTGCCGCCAGAGCCAGTCGTAAACGACCATGTTTCAGAGTAAGGGCTATCAGTCCCATCGCAAATCAATTGTGTTCGCCAGTAATACGTACTACCTGGCGCAAAATTCTGCATAAAGCGATAAGTCTCTATGCCTTGTGCAGGCGCATATCTGAGAGTTTCGTGTCCGGACGGAACTCCCAAATTGAAACCCACCACAAGAATTCCCGCAGTCGCATCCGGATCATCGCCGTTATCCCATTGAAACATAGGAATGAGAGTATTCAGAGTCTCTCCATTAGATGGACTAAGAAGTGTAGGAGGAATCGAGCAAGGAGGCGGAGGAGGAAAGTTTTTTAAAATTAGTGGTAGGAAAACCTTCTGCATTGGAGTATGAGTTTGGCCCTGAATCCCTATACTGTACGTGTCGCTAAATATACCACCGCAGTTTTCAGCAGTAACGGTGAGGAACTTAGTTCCAGTTGTAATCCAGGTGTAAGTCACTATAGAACGATCTGAAAGTAACAGGCTACCCTGGGGTTGTGGCATCCAGGTATACAAAACAGGTTTAGTGGCATCAGCCGGAGTAATATCAGCACGGAAAGTGTAAGCTGTATTGGTGTACCCGCTAGTTGGACCACTGATGTTCACCCCGCTCAACGCGTTGAGGCAAGTCGTGGGAGTATATACCATAACTTGGGCCATAGCGGTGTTGTTATCACTATTATCGTCAGTAGCCCCCAACGTCGTCACAGTGATCATTGCCTGGTTGGTCAATGTTCCGGAGAACGTAGCAGCCGTTGTGATCGTCATCGTGATCGACTGCGTACCTGTGAAAGCAAATAGGGAACAAAGGATGGGGCCGTTACCTGTGCAGTCGGGCGGTATATTGACATCAACATAAGCTTCCGTAGGTGATAGGGTATCGGTAATGAGGGCATTGACGCTGGTAGGGCCATGATTGGTCACAGTTAGTGTATAAGTAATTTGTTGTCCCGCACTCACAATATCGGTTTGCACGCTTTTAGCTATCTCCAAATCAGCGGTTACTGCAACTACAGTAACTACATCATCCAGCGTGATAAAGTCAGTAACAAGCGCTGGAGGGCGGGCATCAGTTGGGAAATAGACTTCATCTATGGTAAAGTCGCTTTCACCCGCAGCTAAAGCAGTGAAGGTTAGAATAGTCAAATCACCGGAACCAGTAACACCAGAGGCTTCGCCGGTAGAGGCACAAGCAAGACGGATGACACCTTCTCCTTCCGCTGGCGATGGACAGGCAACCATACGCCCCATACTTCCCAGGAAAGGCGATGATGAGGCGTGGAGGAAAGCAACAATAGTTGGATCATAGGTCAGATCGAATTGGAAAGCACTCAGTGGGATATCCACTTGAGTCGCCGCCACAGTCACGCTAAAGATTTGACCCACCTGGACAGGCTCAATAGGGGCAAGGACACTCACGATGGTTTCTTGTTGCGCCTCTAAGGGTTGTTGTAGACTATGCTGTGTAATCAATCCGTTGGCTGGGTAATAGAGCTCCGGAGTGGATGTCACCAGGGGTTGTGATTGGTTGGTTTGTCCGGCAGCCGGCCATCCGATCCCTACTAAACTAAGTATCATAACCAAGATCAGTCCGCAACGTGTTGTTGTCTTCATCATCTGCTCCTACAAATAGAAAAAAAATCGCTAACTACGACCTAGCCCGAGCAGGTCACTGTGGCTACCACCGGAGAGTGGAAAGAAGGCACCTCTGCAAAGCGAATTGAGAGGCGGATGGCGCGTGTGAATCACGCAAATATAGTTTTGCGAAGGTCGAGGCGAATCGCAGATTCGCCTCGACCTTCGCAAGGCTGCTTTCAAGAATTACGCAAAGTAAGCGGCAAATAAATGTAGTGGGGTGTCGTCACCGTTTGGCTTTGCTGCCAAAAGCCGCCGGAGATGAAGAAATTACCGCCGCTCATTTGACCAACATCCGGCTGTCCCGAAGTGCCGTTTAACGCATAAACCCCAGCAGTACTGCGCCCCCCGCCATTGTCTATCGTCCACCACGGTAGTTCAAACGCCACTGGTGCAGCTCTCGCGATACCGATCAGCAGAAAGCTGCCAAGTATCAGCACCCCCAATGTAGTAATTAAGTTCTTCCTCATGGTAGGTTCCTTTCTTGTCAGATGTACTTCTAACGCTCAGTACACCAATAGCATAAAGTTGCCATTCGTAAGAGAATCACCGTCAAGGAGCATACAACTGAGTCTGGTAGTATCACTATCCAAATCACAAGTGGCGGTCAGGCCGCTATCCGTCGCCATAGCTACCCAGTAGCGCTGGCTCAAGTCAAAATCAAAATCCACAATGCACATCATTCCAACAGGAGCGCTAACGGCGCCACCCTCTACAGTGGTGAAGGAACGTGCAATGTTACAATCTATATCGGGGATTGACACAAAAGTGAATGTGATGTAAGCCCCAGCTTTCACCACCCCATTCGCTGCAAGGTCCTGCGCGATGTCTCCCGCCACGTCCAGTTTTGCCGATGGCGCGTTGGCGCCGATGCCCATATCTCCATCAGGCGTTATCCAAACCTTGGAACTGTTATTGTATCGGATGTTCAGATTGTTCCCCTCACTATCATCGTTGTGGATCCCCCAATAGTCACTATCATCATATAGTCGGATATGGGCATCTTTGTCTACCGCCGATGTGCGAATATCCAGCGTAGCCCAATCGTCTCTGACGACTTCCAGATCACTAACGATTAACGTTCCGTCATTATTTACAGTCGCTGCATCCATCGGATCGCCATCAGGCGCGGAGAGGCCGTTGGCGCGGTAGGCCTGGTAGGCCTGGATAGCATAGGACGCGTAGGGAGTAGGCGTGATCTCCTGGCGTGGGCTGAGGATAGTATGCACCCCGGTGCTACTGCCCGGCCGCACGGCAGCTTCCAGCCACAGGCCTGTGCCATCAAAGACTTGACCAAAATCTAAAACCACGATGAAAAGGCCATCCGTGACTGGCACATTCTCCTTTGCCACCGTGCTGCCCACCTGACTACCACCACTGAGCGCATTGTAGAGGATAAACTGAAAGTCATACGTCCCATTCGCCGGGACGCCGCCATCGCTGAGTTGCCCTTGGTACGTGAACGTATTGCCCAACGCCGCCTGCTGCGCGGCAGGTGACTGCGGGTCCAGAGCCTGCGCTTGCGTCAACCCCACGGCCAATGCCAAGATAGCTATCAACATACCGACACTTGTAAAAACCCGTCGCTCGTTCATCACCAATCTCCTTTCGCGTTTATAAATTCCAGATTTTCGGTCTGAATCTGTACCAAAACTCCAGTATCGCATACCTATCTAGGTAAAGCCTTACATCCATCTACTCATTAGCTTTCTTCTTGCTCTACCTCATCCTTACCAGCCACCTCCTTTTGCAAGAACGCGAGCACCTCCTCCAAACTCGCAAAGCCGCGCAGTTCGCGCGTCCGAGCGTCTTCTAGTGAAACGTGCCATTTATCCCGCGTTTCACGTACACGCCACAACCGCAACAAATAGGCCAGGTAGGCATCGTTTTGAGAGTCCATCATAACCTCCACCTTCTCGGAAGGTCGATTGATGCACCCATCGTAGCACCTCACTCTAAGACAACTCTAAAAAGAGTCTAAAAAATCTCTCAAATCTCTTGAAACCTCGCCCGAAAAACTCTATAATGAAACCATAGCATCACGGTTCAAAAGGAAATGCTATGTGCTGACGCGCTCCATGCCAGCGCGAAGTTTTTACCACGAATTTTCGCGAATCTACACTAATCTCGATCTTTGTTCATGAGAATTCGTGCAGATTAGTGGTTTGTCTTTGCAGGAGGTTGCACGATGCCCCGCTTAACCATTTCACTGTTAGGGAATTTCTCAGTCGCGCTGGATGATACCCCCGTTGACGGCTTCGCTTACGACAAGGTGCGCGCGCTGCTGGCGTACCTCGCCGTGGAAAACGAGCATCCCCATCACCGGGAACACATCGCCGACCTCCTGTGGCCCAGCTATCCCACACGCAGCGCGCGGCAGAATCTGAGCCAGGCCCTCTCCACACTGCGTGGCGCGCTCGGCGACCGCGACAACGATCCGCCCTTCTTGCTCGTCGATCACCGCGAAATCCAGTTTAACGGCGCGAGCGACACATGGCTCGACGTCAGCGAACTGCAAGAACATCTGGACGCAGTACAGACGCACGCACACGCGAATCTGGCAGACTGCGCCGTGTGCCGGGGACATCTCGAACAGGCCACAGCGCTCTATCGCGGCGACTTCCTCGACGATCTGCTGTTGCAGGACAGTGCTCCCTTTGAAGAGTGGTCGCTGCTGCAACGTGAAAGCCTGCGCCGCCAGATTTTGGACGCGCTCGAGCGCCTCGCCGAAAGCTACCTCCAGCGCGGTGAGGCCGACGCCGCCCTGCACCATGCGCGCCGCCAACTGGCCCTCGATGCCTGGCGCGAACCTGCTCACCGCCAGGTGATGCGTGCTTTGGTACTGAGCGAGCAGCGCAACGCCGCCATCGCCCACTACGAGGAATGCCGTCGCCTGCTAGCCGCCGGACTGGGCGTCGAACCGGAAACGGCCACGTTGGAATTGGCCGCGGCGCTTAAGTCCCATACGCTATCCGGCAGCACGCAAGTCTTCGCCGAAGATGCCCGCGCCGATCAGGTTATGATCGGCAAACCCGTGGGCAACTATCTGGTTGTCGCTTATCTAGGTCAGGGCGGCATGGCGCAGGTCTACAAAGCCTACCACACGCGCCTGGCGCGTTACGTCGCGCTCAAGTTCATCCGTCCCGAACTCCTCCAGGCCGACGCGCTGCGCGCCTTCGAACAGGAGGCCAAAACCCTGGCGCGCCTCAACCATCCCAACGTTGTCCAGGTCTACGATTTCGGCGAACTCGCCCTGAGCGAAGCGAAGGGTCAAGTGGACGCGCGGCAGCCCTATCTGGTGATGGAATACATCGCCGGGGAAACGCTGAAAGAATGGCTGCCGGAGGATCAGCCCCTTCCGTTGGAACAGGTCTGGTCTATCCTCCAGCAAATCAGCGCGGCGTTGGACCACGCCCACGAGCAAGGCATCATCCACCGCGACGTCAAACCCGGCAATGTGATGCTCACGCCCGACGGCCACGCGCTTTTAAGCGATTTCGGCATCTCCAAGTTGCTGCGGCCCGGTGAGGAGGCGGCGTACACCGTCGCCACAACTGGCACGCCGGCCTACATAGCCCCGGAGCAGGTGGACTTGAACCTCGGGCCCATCAGCCCCGCCACCGATGTGTACGCGCTGGGCATCGTGGCCTACGAGATGCTGACCAGCAAGCATCCCTTCCAGGGCGTCACTCCCATCAGCGAGCTGCTGCAACGCATCCAGTCGCCACCCACACCACCCCGCCAGTACAATCCCGCGCTGCCGGAAGCCGTGGAACGCGTGCTCTTGACCGTCCTCAGCAAAGAGCCTGATGCTCGTTATCCACGGGCCGGTGCCTTTATGCGCGCCCTCGCCGCTGCCGCACCGGAGCTTGTCGCCAAAGCCGAGGG
>JAFGSL010000102.1 GCA_016934645.1 Anaerolineae bacterium | reverse complement strand
GAAAATAGGGTCTCTGTAATTGCTTGCGGCGGATCATAATCCGCCGTTTCTCAGGAGCGCGGGATTATGATCCCGCGCAAGTGTTTGCCAGGAAAGTAGCTTATCTGAAATATACGTCAATCTGTGGAATTTGCCCATCGCGCACCATTGCGGCATAGGGTGGGGCGATGACGTGATTTTGTGTCTCGATCGTTTCACCATTAGCAAGATACAGCACGATTTTGTCCGGTTGCATATCCGCTGCGAACGTATTGCGTTTCTGCGGGTTATGATAGATCACAGTGCATTGCCCCAAGAAAGTACCGGCAACGGTGTCCTCTTCGCTGAAAAGCCAGCCGGGCAGTGCGGGCTTGAGTGTGAGGTGCAGCGCGCCATCTTCTACGGAGAAGGGCCGCTCGCCGAAGAACATGATGTTCCATATGCTCAGGAATTCGGCAGTGGAGCCGCTGAGGCGGGCCACAAAGCCTGCACCGTGCAGGGTTTCGTCGGGGTGCGCGCTGCTCACGAGGAACGATGAATTTTCCAGCGGGCTGCGCCCGTAGACCTCGGGATCGAGGAAGGGCACCAGCGCGGTTTTGGCGTCCGCGAAGAATTCATCGTAAAGGCCCGCGCGGAGGGTCTCGAGCAAGTATTTGTATTCCATATGCAGCCAGATGGATTCGTTTTCCAGCCAACCGGGGGTGAAGGCGCGGGCGCGTCCGATTTCGTGCGATTCGTCCGCTAGCGAAGCATTGACCTTGTACATGCCTAGCTCGCGGTCGTAGAGGTCGCTGGCTATGACGCGGTCGTGCAGGATGCGGCGAGCTTGTGCTGGGTCGGCAGCCAGCTTAAGGGCATGGACGAAGCCTTCTAGATACAGCGGCAGGATGCGCGGCTTGAAGCGTGTGGCTTTGACATAAGAGCGACCTTGTGGATCGGTGTTGTTGAGTTGTGTGTACTCGGTCACAGTGTAGGCAAAGTAGGTGGGCGGCAGCCCATCGTTCAGTGCCATAGCACGGTGGATGCCGTTTTGGACTTGGATGCTGAGAGCGGACAAAGTGGGAAACAACATGTTGAACGCCAGTGCGACTGTTTCGCCGTCTATACCAAAGCGCACTTGCTCCCGGTAGGTTTCGCGGGCGGTGGCGACAGCGTCCCAATAGCCGTAGTCGCGGTCGGCATCTTTGGATGTGGCCCATTGCCTGTGCGCCTGCAAGAGTGCATCCAGCAATACTGATTGTTCGCGCGGGATGGTGACTTTTTCGTTTGGAAATTCCATCATAGCATGTAGCAGAAAATCCAACAGTCGTACTAGCTCAATTGTTTCACATAGCGATGACCCGAACAGGCCCGGCAGGCCGTTGAGAGCATCGCACCACCCCGGCTTGTTTGCTTCCATTTCGATGCCCATGCCCCACGGATCAAGGGTGGCGATTTTGACGAGCGCCAGCGTTAGCAGCTTGGCGAAAACTGTCGCCCGGTAGATATTGCCGTAACCGTGCGCCGTCCGTAGCAGGTTGGGATGGTCGGGACGGGCGGCGATAAGCGCTGCTTTTTCCTCATCCTCCAAAATTGCGCCGTATTGGCGGATCTTGCCTTCGCCCGTCAGCACGTATTTCTTGCTGCGCGGTTGCACGAAGATAGGGCTATCGAAGTAGGGCAAGGTCGTGTCGAACAGAAGCGCGTGTTTCCGATCAGGATATACAGCAAGATAAGTGTCAATGAGGTCTAGATTGTAGAACCAGTGGTCAATCCAGTAGCCTTCGCCGAACGTGGCCTCGAAGTGTTGTTCGGCGTGGGCCAGGGCCGTCTTGATGAAGGCTTCGGGCGTCACCTTCAGGTTGATGTGCTGATCCGCAACGGCTTTAAGCAGGCTTCCCGGCGTGAACGGGCGCGCTAGCAGCGGCTCCAGTTTTACTGTGTCGTTGGTCAATGCGAAAAGGTCGTCTTGGCGTTCGGGTGGGATGGTGAAACGGCTACCGTTCACCACCAAGGGGTTGTATCCGTCAATTTGAATAAGTTCTAAGAAGGAAAGGACATTGAAATCCTTGACCTGTGGATTGAACAATATATCGCAGCGGCGATTTTGGTTGACGTCGCGGTAGTTGCCGTTGCCCTGCGAGTATCGTTCTGCAGCCAGGTAGAAGGCGTTGTAGTCGCGCTCCAGGTCGCCGTGTTTGCGCGAGTAGACGTGGTAGACAAAGGGCTTCTCTTCGCCGCCCAGGATTATAGGCCAACCGCCGCGCATCACGTTGTCGAGGAAGGTCTGGCGGCAGTAGGCGTCGAACGTGGGATCGCCGGTCTGCGTGGCGATGACGTCCGTGAGGCGTTGCGCGAGATCGTTGGCCTCGGCGCGTTTGTCGCGCAAATAAGTGGCCCGTGCGAGGCGCGCGTGCTGCTGGTGAATCTGCTCGACATCGCGGACGTGGCCGATGATGGCGTGGAGCGTGAGGTTTTGCCCCGGTTCCAGCTTCGCACTCGCGCCGAAGAAGCCGCACGGGGTGCGTCCCACGGTGATCTGGCGTTCCGCGCGTAACTCGTCTAGTGTGTGCAAGAGGAACCGGTCGGGTGCACTCAACGCGGTGTTGTTACCGAAAATGACGGTCGGGTCGACGAACGCCGGCAGATTGACACCATCCTCGGTGAAGGCGAGGTAGAAATGCCCAGCCTGGATTTCCGCAACCTCCGCTGTATCACCCGCGCTGGCCTGGAAACGGTAGAATGGGATGGAAGGCATCTCGTCCACGTCGTTCTTTAGGTTGAAGACACCCATCCATGCTTCCAGGGTACGCCCAATCTCCTTCAGTCCCCAGTTATCGACGCCGTAGGGCATCACGTAGGGCAGCCCATCCAACATTTCGAGTGTGATCGATGTCTCGCCAGTGTTCGCGATCGCCACCTGCCGCACCAACCCGGCGAAATCCTCGCCTGGCAGGATGAAGTAGTGCACGGTGGTCTCGATGCCATGGGCTTCGTTGGCGGTGTGCAGTTCCAGCTCATTCATGCCGATGCGCATTTGGGAAACGTCGTGCGTCGACCAGGGTGCGAAGGGTTCGTAGAAGCTGGTGTCGCCGCCGCGTGCCAGCTTGAGGAACGTACGGAAGCCGGTGTAGGACGTGCTCTGATAGGCTTTGTTCGCCGGGAGGAACTCCATGATTGGGTTGTCTTTGTTCTCGATGCCAAAGCTGGCGATGGCCTGTCCCCGGTTGACGTAGAAGACCCACAGCGGGATACCGAGCGGCCCGGCTATGCCCGGCAGAAAGCTGGCGAAGGGCCGTGCTGCCGCGAAGTTCTCGATGACAAAGCGACCAGCGGGATCGAAATGATAGATCTTCATATCTAAAAATTCCTTGTTTTACTCAAGATGATATTAGCACGATGATTTTCGAGAAAGCAGGGGGATGCTGCACGGCTCCACCGCGCAGCATCCCCTATTTTCTCTGATGCAGCAAGTATGCTAGTCGTTCCTTTTCACCAACGGGAGGAAGATAGTGTATCTTGAAATCTCTGCAGTTGTAGTAATGTTGGCGGTATTGTTGGTGGGGTCGGGATCGTATTCTTGCGCTGCGACATTGACAACATTGGTGAGGGTGCCGGCTGCCGTTGGCGTCACCAGGAGTGTGATTGTGATGATGTCGCCTTTATCCATAGAACCGAGGTTGCACACAACGTTCTGACCGGCAGGCGCTTCACAAGTTCCTTGGCTTGCCGTAGCCGAACTGAAGCTCACGGTTATGGGAAGCGTGTCTGTTACCATGACTTGGGTCGCGCTAATTGGGCCGTCGTTGGTGACGATGATTGTGTAAGTCAGAGCTTCGTCTACCGCGACTGGATCCGGGGTGTCGGTTAGCGTCACACTAAGGTCAGCAGCCGCGGTGAGTGTAGCAGTGGCTATTGCCGTATTATTGTCGGTGTAGGGATCTACGATGTCACCTTCAACGCTGACGGTGGCTTGGTTAGTCAGAACGCCGACGAAGTCAGCCGCAGTCGTGAAACCGACTGGGAAGGGTAGCGCCACTAGGGTCCCTAGATCAGTAAGGGTACATTCAATTGTGGCTGTTTCCAGGTCGACATCGCAGAAGTCCGGTGCATTCACTGCGACAACCGCTTCGGCTGGAGACCAGGTGTCGATAACTTTGGCAACAACGGGATCGGTTGGACCGAGGTTGGCAACGGAGAGGTTAAAGGTGATGGTATCGCCGGGGATGATAACGCCAGTGCCAGAACGGGTCTTCGTGATGGCGAGATCGGCGGTATCAACCAAGCGAATGTCATCCAGATAGAACGCGCCCTCACTCCCGGCGGGCATCCAGAAGCCGTAGCCCCACATCTCGCTGAGGGTTAAGCCGTCATCTGGCGCGCCTACCGGTTGCTCGGCGCTGCGGACGAAGTCCGTGAAGGGCAGTGTCATCTTCTGCCAGCCGGTGAAGTTGTCAATGAACGCGGTCTCGAAGCGTTCCGGTTCCGTTGGCGCCTGGTAGACGCGGACGTAGTCCACGTTCATCGTCTGCGGGAACTCAGTGGTCTCGTCAGGGTAGCCAGGCCAGTAGCCGCCGACTGCGACGTTCATGATGAGGAAGAAGGGATGGTCGAAGACCCACGGAGCGTCCACAGGCAGCAGATCATGTGTTAGGGTGAAGAATTGCGTGTCGTCGAAGTACCAGCGGATTTCGTCCGGCTCCCACTCGATGGCGTAGACGTGATAATCGTTGGAGAGCGCCTCGGTATAAGTATACCCGCCGCCGAT
This sequence comes from Anaerolineae bacterium, assembly GCA_016934645.1. The sequence goes on along the minus strand of JAFGSL010000102.1, from coordinate 6,243 downwards.
GCCATTGGCCCCGGAGTAGCCTGGCCCGTGAACGGTGCCGTGAACGATATCCGGTTCCACGCCGATGTTCTCCATAATGTCGATCTCACCGGCAGCCGGCCAACCCACGTCACCGAAGTTGTTACCCAGCGACCAGAATGCCGGCCAGATGCCCTGCCCGTAGGGGAGCTTCAACCGCGCTTCGGCGCGCCCGTAGACGAAGTCGAACTTGCCGTTCGTCAGCAGCCGGGCCGAGGTATACGCGCACGTGCCCGGTTCACCGGCGGGGGTGTAGGTACACTGCAACGCTTCATCCGTAGACTCCGTCGCCGTGATGACGAGTTGCCCGTCGCCGTTCTGCGCCGAGTTCTCGCGTTCGGCGGTGTAGTATTCCCACTCGGCATTGCCCCAACCCGAACCGCCGATATCGTATCCCCACTTTGTCTGATCCGGCTCTGCGCCTGCCGCGCCGTCGAACTCATCGTTCCACGTGAGCACCCAGCCCTCCGGCCCCGGATCGGGCGCTTTATTATCCAGGATTTGCACCGTCATCGTCGTTCCGGTGTTCATTCCATAGAACCAGAAGTCGAAGGCATCGTAGGTCGTCCAGTCTTTGCTAGTGCCAAAGTCGCGGATGAAGCCGCCACCCGATTGCTGGATTGCCTGCACGGCCTGCGCGGGCAGTTGATAGGTGACGCTGAGTGCGGTGTTGATGGGGTCTTGGCCGGGTATCGCTAATGGTGATGCCGCGGGGATCTCCACGGTCGTCACAGTGACCCCGCCGGTTGGCATTAGCTCATCCGGTACACCCTGCTCGAAGTCATCGATCATTCCTGGCTCGGGTACATCGCGCACGACGAACGGTGCAATGTGCTTCCAACCGAGGTCGGCTCCGGCAGGATTCGAGAGGGTGATGTCAAACTGCTCGTTGCCCTCGATTTTGCGATCTTTCAGGATGCCGATGAAGATGCTCTGTATCATCTCGCCCGGTGCAAACGTGAGTGTCCCGCTGACCGGTCCGCTATAATCGTGGCCTAGTTTCGCCGTGTCTTCTGCCAGTGTGTAATCAACGGTTACGGTCTCCGTAGCCACCCGGTTGAGGACCACGCGCACGTTCGCCGTGCTGTCTTCTGCCGCGGCGTAGGCGTACGTTGAGAATTGTACGCGCACCGGCATATCGTCCGGTTCGCGTTCGCCGTAGATTTCGACCTGATCGAGGTAGAGCGTTTGCGGTCCTGTTCCAGCGGGCAAGCCGAAGGAGTAGGCCGACACTTCGGTTAGGTTGAGGCCGTCGTTGGGGGCGCCGCTGGGTTGCCAGTCGGTGCGGCGCTGGAAAATTGAGAATGGGAGGTGGAATTGCTTCCATCCAGTGTAATCATCGGTGATGCGGGCGTAATAGCGTTCCGCCGAATCGCTCATCGAGCCGAGTGCCTGGTTGTCGAAGATTTCCACCTGGATGGTCCCGCCGGTGTTGTTGCCGTAGAGCCAGAAGCGCAGTCCGTCATAGGCGCTCCAATCCTGGCTGACCCATTCGCCGTTTTCTGAGAAGCTGTGATTGAAGCCACCCCACGCGCCGATGTTGTAGTCGGCGCTGAGGACGGTGTTCGTGGTTGTGGAGCCAGGTATGGGTGTGATGATGGTGGTGGTTGCCAACACAGGCATGTCGGCACTATTGCTGCCCCACGATACAAAACCGATCTCGGTGTTGAAGGCATTGCGTTCGTAAGGTAGGCTGGACTCGAAGTCGTCGATGAGTTGGGTGTCCGGCGGCGGGTCGTTGTCCATAATGGTCAACATAGCCGGGTTGTTCTCGCCACCAAGTAGGATAGTGATGGTGCCGCCCGATGCCGGATCAGAAAGCGCGAGCCACACCGTTTCTGGCATCTCGTACATGGCATCGTCAGTGATGGGGACAGTGAATGTGATTTCGGTCTGCCCTGGTGCGAAGACGAGGTCGCCGCTGACCGCTGTGTAATCTGCACCGGCCGTCGCTGTGCCTTCAAGATCCAGGGAAGCGTAGGTGACTGTAACAGGGTCTGTTGCCGCTGGTGTCAGCGCCACGGTGATGACGGCTTCGCCTACGTCTTCAGAAACCGTGTGCGTTGGTTGAGCGAAGTCCACCACGGGCTGTGGTATCTCTTCCAGCCCACCAAATACTGCGACCTGATCCATATAAACCGTGCCGCTGGTACCGATGGGCAGGACGAGGGCATAAGCCCACACCTCGGTGAGGGTGAGACCGTCGTTGGGCTCACCGCCGGGCTGCCAGGCATCGCGGAAGAATGCACCCCACGGGATGCTGATGTGCTGCCAGCCGGCGCTCGTGTCTACGAACTCATAGGCGAAACGCTCTGCCGTATCCAGGTTGGGATCGCTCTTGTTGTCGCTTAGGACGATGCGGAATGTTGCATCGCTGCCCAACCCCTTGAACCAGAAGCTCATGCCATCGTAGGCGCTCCAGTCTTCGGGAGCCAGGTTGTTACCGGTTCCTGCGCCCCAGCCTGCGCTGTTGTAGGCGATGGACAAAACGTGATTGGTCGTCAGCCCCGGCACAGTATCGGTGGTGGGTGTGGTCGTCGCAATGCTTGTGCCAGCACCATAGTCACCATACTGGAACCAGGTACTCGGTACCCCAGCCTCAAAGTCGTCTACGATGTGTATGTCGCTAACTGGCGCTGCGAGCGTTGCTGTGCTCCTGACCAAAGGAGACACGCCAAGCATCATAGTCAACAAAGACAGTAAAGTAAAACTTCGTAACAGGTTGAGAAATTTTGTATTCATTCCATACTCCTCTGTAGAGATATCAGACTGTGTATTGAGAACTAATGCTTATGGGATTTGCTACACAATGGCAATAGGCACCTCCTTAAACTGCTAGCGTTAATTTCACAAGTTTGTGAGGACTTGTGGGGATTTGTTGATAAATTTCTCGTTAACTGCTGCCGCACGATTCCCGGATAACCAATTCGGTGTCCAGGATTATTTGCCGTGGCGGCTTAGGGCCGTTTTTCATCACGTCAAGCAGCATTTCCACGGCTTTGACGCCGAATGCACGTACGGGTTGGTGGACGGTGGTCAGTTGCGGTCTGGCGATTGTGGCGGGGGGAAGGTCGTCGAAACTGATCAGGGCGATGTCCTGGGGGACGGTTAATCCGGCTTCGTAGATGGCTCTGAGTGCGCCGAGTGACATGGCATCTGACGCGCTGAAGATAGCATCGGGTTTATGGGGAAGTAGCTGCTGCATGGCCTCGTAGCCGCCGATTTCCGTGAAATAGCCTTTGCTGATCAACGTTTCATCCACCGGCAGGTCGTGCGCCTGCAATGCTTTGCAATACCCCGTGTACCGGTCGAGCGCGGCGGTGGTGCGCATCTCACCGGTGATGGCGCCGATGCGTTTGTGCCCTAGGCGCAGCAAGTGCGTCACGCCAGTGTATGCGCCGGCTACGTTGTCTACGTCGACGTAGTTGGCGTTGCCGTGGTGCAGCGGCCGGCCCGCGACGACGACTGGCAGATCGCTCGCCAGCAAGCGAGCGATCAGACCGTCGCCGATTTGTCCGACTTGGATCACAATCCCGTCAAGCAATCCTGGGCGTGAGATACGCGGGTAAAATTTCTCCTCATCGGCTTCGGTCTGCATAAGAAAGAGCGCCAGGGTGTAGTTGTGATCGTTGCACGCTTGGGCGATGCTCTGAGTGAGCTGGGGAAAATACGGGTCGTTGAATAGCGCTTCCGTCCGGCGCGGCAGGACCAGCCCGATAACGCGCGATTCTTGCGCGGCCAGGGAGCGCGCGACGGGGTGAGGGCTATAGCCGGTCTCAGCGATAACGCGTTTGACGCGCTCACGTACTTCAGGCCGCACATTCGGGCGGTTGTTAAGAACGCGCGACGCAGTCGTGCGTGAGACACCAGCACGTCTGGCTATTTCATCAAGGGTTAGAGTATTGTTGGGCATATTCCCCCCTGTAGGTTTTGGAAGCGCTTCCAATCCCTACTATAGCACAGTTATGAGGGTTTTGTCAAGGGGTTGAGGTTAAAAACCCGGTTAGAAATAGTGGCGGCGCTGGTCGAAGCGATGCAGCCCGGCCTCACGTGCTTGTTGCACAGCCGCCGCGTATTCCACCGGAGTCACACGACGGTTAAGGTATTTTTCTTTTACGGGCTGACCCCGTAAAAGAAAAATACCCTCTGAGCTTTATCGGATCAAAACGTCGATTTCTTCAACTTGTGAATGGGTCAACGGACCAAACTGCATGGCTTTGGCATTTTCTTCTACCTGCTTGACGGTTCTGAAACCGGGAATGGGGATGTTGTTTTCGCTTCGCCCCCAAAGCCAGGCCAGCGCGCCTTGGGCCAGCGTACGCCCGTTGCTCGTCAAGATTTGGCGCACGGCCTCGATCTTTTTTAGAAATTCTGAGCTGGGTTGGCCGTCTTTGAAGTACTTCATCCATTCCGGGCTTTTTTGACCGCGCACATCATCGATAGAAACCCATGTTTTGGCGGAATACTTGCCGGTGAGCAAGCCCATCGCCAACGGGCCACGATTGACGAGGGCCAGGTTGTGCTGTTCGCAGACGTTGACGATAGCGGGATTGTCGTCCAGCACGTTCAGTTGAGCTTCGATGGCAGCACAATGTTCACCCTGGGCGAAGAACTCGGCATTCTTGGGGAGATCGGTGCTCCAGCCATAGACGCGGATTTTGCCCTCCTTGACCAACGCTTCCAGCGTATCGCGAACGGGTTGCGCCTGCTCTGCTGGGAAGCCGTTATCGTGGAACAGATACACGTCGATATAGTCTGTTTCCAGGCGTCGCAGCGATCCTTCGCACGCCTTACGGATGCCTGCCGGAGACGCATCGGATCCGGTAACCTGGCGCGTATCCTCGTCGAATAGCGCGTTGAATTCTGTGAATTTTCCGTTTCATGTCCATATCTCCTTATGTTCCAGTATTCTTCGGGCTACCGCTGGTTTTCAATGGAATGTTCTGGATTGCTGTATTGTGAACGGCTATCCGAAACGCTTACGTGCCACTTCGTGTGGATTGAGCGTCAGATTCAGCCCGTCGCCTAACAGATTCCACCCAATCCCAAACACGATCAATGCCACCGTCACCGGGAGATAGAGCCACCAGTATGTGAAGGGGTTGCCGCCCTGCCCGATAATCCAATTCCGCCCCATCATCAGCAGGCGCGACCACTCCGGAATGGCGGTGCTATTGACCGTGCCGCTGACGCCAATAAAGGCGAAGGCGGCCTGCATCACGACCATCCCGCCGATATCGCGCGCCAGTAGAACGATCACCGGCGCAATCGCATTGGGCAACAAATGCCGGAAGACAATGCGCAGGGGGCGTAGTCCCGTCACCTTAGCCGCCTGCACGTATTCGGTTTCCTTCAGGCTGATAATGTTGGCGTTGATCAGCCGTGCGTAACTCATCCACGAAAACAGAATCAACGTCAGCATCACCGGATCAACCCCTAACGTCAATACCAATTGTTGAAAGGGGGTAGAAGGAATTTTGACTGGCACGAAATTCGTATAATCCACTAATTCCAGGTTTGCCGTCTGTATCATTGTACGGAAGAGCCATACTCCGGCAATCATCGGAAAGGCCAGGAACGCATCCGTGATCCGCATTAGCGCGAAGTTGAGTGTGCCGCCCGCATACGCGCTGAGCGCGCCGACGACCACACCGAGGGTAGCCGCCGCCAACGCCGTGAGTAGACCAAACCGCAACACTGCGCGCGTTCCCCACACTAACGAATAGTAAATATCGAAGTGCAACAACTCGCGCCCACCTGTTGCACTGTCCATCAAATAGGCAACTGTCCCAAACGGTAGACCGGGGCCAGGCGGCAGCGGCGCTGTCTGCGTTTCCCCTTCCACATACCGGTATGGCGTCGGCTGGGTTGGGTCATCCGGCGGCGCGAGCAAAGGGGCAGCCACAGCTACGACGAAATAGAAACCGACGATGAGCATAGCCAGCCAGTTCAGGCGTACGGTGAAGAAATGGCGGAGACGTCTCATAGCACTGCTCCTTCTCGCAGGCGGGGATCGATGAGGGCCTGGAGTACGTCCAGGATGAACATCAGCGGTAACACTAACAGCACGCCATAGACTGCAAACCCCATCGTTGCCGCGGTGTCAGGCAGGAAAGATCCAAAATTGCGCGTACTTGCGCCGAGTAGTGCGGAGACGCCGGGCAGCGCGAAAATCACTTCCACTATGAACACGCCTGTCACCAACGAAGCCGCCGAAAGTGCGCT
>JAFGSL010000679.1 GCA_016934645.1 Anaerolineae bacterium | reverse complement strand
CAGCCTCTACGGCTACCCGACGGATGCCGTGATCTGCAACCGGCTGCTGCCCCCCCAGATCACCGATGACTACTTCGAGACCTGGCGCGCGATCCACGCCGAGTACCGGCAGATGGTTGAGGAGTCCTTTTTCCCGCTCCCCATTTTGGATGTGCCGCTCTTCGACCGGGAGATCGTGGGCCTGGATATGCTGCGCCGTGCTGGGGAGGCCCTGTTTGTCGAGCGCGATCCCACGGATGTGTTCTATATGGGGGAGGGCCAGCGCGTCGTCGAGATGGACGACGGCTACATGCTGCACGTGCCGCTGCCATTGGAGCGGGGCAAAATCCGCCTGCAACGCGCGATGCCCGACGAGCTGATCGTGCACATCGGCAACCGCAAGCGCATCCTCAGTTTGCCGCATTCTCTGGCCACGCTGAAGATTCGCGGCGCGCATCACGAGGATGGGCAGCTTTCGGTGCGCTTTTACCAGGATGTTGTGGCGGGTGAGGGTTCGGCGGCCTGAAAGCCACTGAGCCATCCATACACTATACCTGTCGTAACAGATCGTCGACGCCGCCATCCATCCACCGCAGAATACGCGGGACTCTCTCTGCTTCGGCCTTGCTGTTCCAGATGATCTGTTGTATTTCGTGTTCGATTTGATAGATCGTCAGCCGTCTTGCCAGGTCCGAGACTTGCGCGCATTTGGGCGAGGATTGAAATAGGCCAGCCAGAAACGGCCTGAAGTCGATGTCGGGTCGTGGCGGATACACGCACCAGTGGATAAGGTGGCACAACTCGAAGTCGGCCTCGCCAAACTGTGAACACTCCCAGTCAATGACACCCGAAAAGGCCTTGGCATTGAGCAGGATATTCTTAGGGTGAAAATCATTGTGCAGTAACTTGGCTCCGGTTTGGAAATCCAATGCGGCAACGGATGCCTTCAGAAACCGGAACGCGCTTTCAAAGACTTTAATGCTATGCGGCTTTAGTTGTAATGCCTCGGCTCCTTTCTCGAGGAGTTTCCAGTATTGTTGGTGACCGGCTCGCCAGGTGCCGGAAAAGTCAGGGATCGCGGGTATATAGAGTCCGATGTCATAGTTTGTTCCAGTGAGTGCATGCAAACTGTCTAAAAATGCCGCAACCTCTCTCCCTAGTTGTTCCTGTTGTGCTACTGTGGTTTCTGAATAGACGTTGACGAAATCATCACCCGGTAATAAAGTCAACAGAGTGTAGTAGAGTGGGCCTGCCTCGCGCTCAAGCACGCCACTATGTTTGATGTGTGGCACGAAACGCAGTGCCGCGACCCGTCTGAATCTTTCCTGCTCGCGCTCCATCGCTGTTTCTGATACGCGTAAAAGCAGTTCATTGTTGATAAAAAATATCTTCTTATCAAAACTTCCGGTCGTGGCTTTCAGGTCTCGGATTTCTATCCCATGCTTTGCGCATATTTGATCAACTTCGGTGGCATCGATTTTCTTCTGCAATGTTTTTCGTCCTGTCTTAGTGTGATACTTCATCTGGTTGTGCATCATCCATTTGAATGGATTTCCACTCGTGTTCCAGTATACCAAACAGTAACGTATCCCACCAGCGTCCTTTGAAGTATTCGTTCTCGCGCAGTCGTCCTTCTAGCTGCATGCCGAGTTTTTGTAAGACGTGCGCTGAGCCAACATTCTCCGCGATGCATTGTGCCTCAATGCGGTGTAGGTTGAGCTGCGCAAACCCGAAAGCCACGACGGCGCGTGCCGCCTCTGTCGCGTAGCCGTGGCCCCAATGTTTGGGCGATAACTCGTAGCCGATATCGCCCACGTGAGCGTCGGGGGATTTCAGCCGAATGCCACAATTGCCGATCAATTGTCCGCTGGATTCGAGAACGACGGCGAGTTGGAACTTGAGGCGCGGCTGTTCTTGCTGTTGCGTGAGGAACATCTGCACGAACGCTTGCACGACTTCGGGCGTTCTATCGGTCCACGCGTAATAGCGCAAATAGCGCGGATCGCTTTGGTAGGCCAGCACGTCAGGCCAATCGCTAAGCTCGAACTCGCGCAGGAGCAGTCGTTCAGTAGTCAGTTCCATTGCCGATGCTCCGTAAACATAAACTTCCTCCCTCTTTGTCTCCCTTGATAGTATTTCCCCGCTCCCAAAAGTCAAACCTTGTGTGACACTCCCCCCCGTTTACCGTCTACTGTCTACCGTCTACACTAACCTTCGTGTGATACTTTTATCCGTCCCGCGTATAATGTTATAGAGCAGGATGGATATGACGTGAATGTGTATAGCACAGCCCAGACCGTGGATTGGGACGCCTTGTACGCCGACGAACTGCCGCGGGTCTATAACTTCTTTCGTTACCGGGTGTACGATCACCAGGTGGCCGAAGATTTGACGGCGACGACGTTTGAGAGGGCCTGGCGCAGCCGGAATCAATACCGGCGCGACCGCAGCGGGTTTTCGACGTGGTTGTTTACCATCGCCCGTAACGTCGCCATCGACTATTACCGGCGACGGCGGACGGACGGTTCCCTGCAAGCCGATCTGCCATCGGACGCTGCGCCACTCGACGAAGGGCAGCAGCTCCGGGACGACGTCCGGCAGCTCAAGCGGCTGCTCGCGACATTGCCGCCGCGCGAACGCGAGTTGATCGCTCTGAAGTATGGCGCGGGACTGACGAATCGCGCTATCGCCCAATTGGTCGGCCTCAGTGAGACGAATGTGGGAACGATCCTGCATCGCGTTGTCAAACAATTACGCACACAATGGGAGCAAGAGTTATGAACGACGATACGTTTTTGTACGCATACCGCCGTCCGCCCGATCCGCAATTCGCCGATGCGCTTTACCGGCGGATCTCGGCGCAGCCGCGCGTCAAGATTACTGTCTCGTTTTCACCGCTGGCGCAGTTCAAACGGAAGCTGAATATTTTGGGTGGAGCCCTGGTGGTTTTAATGGCCTTTTCTCCGGACGTACGTGCCAAACTATGGAACAGATCATTGGTATATTGAGGAATTCATCATTAACCGACGGTTCACCAGCGTTTGGCTGATAAACTCGAGAATGAAATAAGGTAAATGCCACAAACTATTCAAAAAATCAAATCAAAGCAAATTTGGAGGAATATTCATGAAAGCAATTGTTTACACAAAATATGGATCACCTGATGTTCTTCATCTCGAAGAGGTAGAAAAACCTACTCCCAAGGATGATGAAGTCCTGATAAAAATTCATGCGGCATCCGTAAATGCGTATGACTGGCATTTCCTGACCGCTGACATATTCTTGATTCGATTGATGGGCGGAGGATTGCTCAAGCCCAAAAACACGAGACTCGGCGCTGACGTGGCGGGGCGGATTGAAACAGTTGGCAGAAACATCAAGCAGTTTCAGCCAGGTGATGAGGTTTTTGGGATGGTAAAGGGTGGTTTTGCCGAGTATGCATGTGCTCCTGAGAGTGCATTGGCGTTGAAGCCGGTCAATACTTCATTCGATGAAGCAGCAGCCATACCTATGGCGGCGATCACTGCCCTGCAGGGTCTGCGCGATGAAGGGCAGATTCAGGCGGGACAAAAGGTTTTGATTAATGGCGCATCAGGTGGGGTGGGAACTTTTGCGGTGCAGATTGCCAAATCGTTTGGCGCTGAAGTCACAGCCGTATGCAGCACGCGGAATTTGGGTCAGGCGCGCTCGATTGGGGCAGACCATGTTATTGATTACACCAAAGAAGATTTCACCAAAAATGCTCAGCGGTATGATCTCGTTTTTGCGGCAAACGGCTATCATACGCTTTCAGCCTATAAGCGTGCCTTAACTCCCAAGGGTATTTATATAATGGCTGGAGGTTCCATGGCTCAAATCTTCCAGTCTATGCTCTTGGGGTCAATGATGTCAGAAACCGGCGGCAAAACAATGGGAGGTGTATCGGCGAAAGCAAGCCAGAAAGATTTGGTTATTCTCAAAGAGCTTGTGGAAGCGGGCAAAGTCGTCCCTATCATCGATAGGCGATACACGTTAAGCGAGGCGGCTGAAGCTCTCCGGTACCTTGGAGAAGGACACGCCCGGGGAAAAGTCGTCATCACGGTCATCGAGTAAAGGAGCGTCGAATGAGAGCGATTGTATTCACCGAATATGGCTCGCCGGATGTCCTGCACCTCAAGGACGTCCCCAAGCCAACCCCGAAGGACAATGAAATCCTGGTCAGGGTCTATGCCACACCGGTCAATTACGGCGACTTGACGGCGCGTAACTTTGCCAATAGCCAGTTTAACATGCCTGCGCCGCTCTATCTCCCGGCGCGCCTGTCGTTTGGCTGGAACAAACCCAAAATCCACATCCTGGGGAGTGAACTGGCCGGTAAAGTGGAAGCGGTAGGCAAGGCAGTCACCAAATTCAGGCCCGGCGATCAGGTTTTCGCCTACGTGGGGATGAAAATGGGGGCTAATGCCGAGTACATCTGCATTCCTGAAACCGGGACAGTCGCGCTAAAACCCGCTAATTTGTCCTACGAAGAGGCTGCCACCTTGCCCTATGGCGCGATTATGGCCTCTAGTCTGCTCAGAAAGGTCAATCTTCAGCCCGGACAGAAGGCGTTGATTAACGGCGCTTCCGGGGGCATCGGTTCTATGGCGGTCCAGCTTGCCCGGCATTTTGGCGCGGAAGTGACCGGCGTTTGCAGCACGCCGCGATTGGATTTCGTGAGATCTCTGGGGGCAAGCAAAGTCATTGATTACACGCAAGAGGATTTCACACAGAACGGCGAGACCTACGACCTGGTTTTCGACATCTTGGGTAGAAGTTCGTTCTTACGGCTTAAGCATTCGCTCAAGCCCGACGGCGTCTATCTGTTAGCTAGCTACAAGATGAAGGCGATTCTTCAAATGCTGTGGACTGCTGTGACCCGCAGCAAGCAGAAAGTCATCTGTGGCTTTGCCGAAGAAAAGGCACAAGACCTCGTCTTTATCAAGGAATTGGCCGAGGCAGGGGAGGTAAAAACTGTCATTGACCGAAGCTTTCCCCTGGAGCAGACTGCCGAGGCGCATCGCTATGTTGAAGCAGGACGTAAGAAAGGGAGTGTCGTCATTACCTTGTCATAACCAACGAGTGCTAATATGTTTGTGCTGGATCACAATCCAGCACGGCGAGGATGGCGGATTGTGACCCGCCTTGAGCGCTGAATGAAGTCATTTTAAAGGAGGTTACTCAATGGTCAACAAATGGGCAGTTGCAGGAAACAATTCACGGTTCAAGCAACCGGAGGCCAAGCCAGCCGGGTTTTGGGCAGGGGTCTGGCATGGGAACATCGCGGCGATCACGTTTGTGGTGAGCCTGTTCAACAAAGACGTATGCATTTATGAAACTCACAACAACGGGGCTTGGTACAATTTCGGCTTTCTCCTTGGCGTGTCCTCCCTGTTCGGCGGCCACGTCAACGTTAAGCTCGACAAACCGGATAAGTCTGAAGAGGAATCCCCCGAATCGGAGATTGAGCAGGAAGATTAGTCGGGGGAACCACGAATATTGAACGAATAAACGAATGGGCGCCAGGCCCATTCGTTTATTCGTTATTGCTTTGACTTTTCGATGAACCTGTTTATGCTGAGGGGGAAATCTCATCGAGGGGGAAGTATCACATGTTCAAGAGACCGTCCTTAAAAATTGTTTGGCCTTTGGCCTTTATCCTGGTTGTGACCATGGTTGCTGGCACGGGTTGCCGCTCCACACCTGAACCTCAGCCCTCGCCTGAGCCGACATTCACAGTGGAGCCAACTGCAGCGCCTACGCTGACACCCACGGCAACAGAACCACCACCCACGGCGGAACCTACGCCCACCGTTGCGGCGCCGCAAGTCGTGGCGACGGTTGAGCCCCCAGCAGAAGCAGTCATCCAATACGATTTTGAGGACGGTGCCCAGGGATGGGGTCCGCGTGGCGAAGCGACGGTCGACGTCGCGGATGATGTGGCGCATTCCGGCGCGCACAGCCTGCTGGTGACGAACCGCACCGCTGCGTGGCATGGCGTGGCGCTGGATGTGTCAAAGGTGTTGGAGCCGGGCAATATGTATGAGATCGGCGGGTACGTGCGACTCGCCGAAGGCGCTCCCCCCAGCCGGGTGATCATCACCATGCAGCGCACGCCCTCCGGCGGAGATACCGTGTACGAATGGATCGCGCCCAGCGCGGAAAATGGCGTGACGGATGGCGAGTGGGTGCATCTGCAAGGGCAGTATTTGTTCAGCGGTGAAGCCTCCGAGTTGTTGCTCTACGTAGAAAGCCCCGATGCCGAATTCGTCGGTTTCTACATCGACGAGATGACGATCGGCGGGCAAACGGAGGTTCAGATCGTTCCGATCCAGACCGATATTCCTTCGGTCTACGAGACGCTCGCCGCCTACTTCCCGGTCGGCGCGGCATTCGGTCCAAGCCAACTCGACAGCGAGCGCCATACCGCGCTGCTGGCGCGCCATTTCAACAGTCTGACGCCTGAGAACACGATGAAACCCGGCCCAATTCAGCCCAGCGAAGGGGATTTCAGGTGGGACAATGCCGATAGACTGGTCGAGTTTGCCCAGGCGCACAACATGGCCGTTCACGGTCACACGTTGGTGTGGCACCAGCAGGCGGCGGAATGGATGTTCCTGGACGCCAACGGAGAAAAGATGACGCCGACGCCGGAGAACAAGGAACTGCTGCTGCAACGTCTGGAGACCCACATCCGGGCGGTCGTCAGTCGTTACAAAGACACCGTCAACGTTTGGGACGTGGTCAACGAGGTGATCGATACGGCCCACTCCGATTGCCTGCGCCGCTCTACGTGGTACAAGATCACCGGTATGGACTACATCGTGACGGCCTTCCGCGTCGCGCGTGAGGAAGCCCCCGATGCCACGTTGATTCTGAACGACTACAACACGTACCAGGTCAGAAAGCGCGAATGTATTTACACCCTCGTCAGTGATTTGCAAGAGATGGGCGTACCTGTCGATGGCATCGGGATGCAGATGCATGTCAACATCCAGATCCCCTCTATCCCCGCGATCGAGGCAGCCATTGAACGGTTTGCCGAGTTGGGGGAAGTGCACGTCACCGAGCTGGACATGAGCATGTACACCAACAACACCACTTCATACGCCACCATCTCGGACGAGCTCCTGCTCCAGCAAGGCTACCGCTACCGCGACATCTTCGAGGTCCTCAAACGCCATGCCGACGCCATCGGCTCGGTGACGTTCTGGGGGCTGGCCGACGACACCACGTGGCTCAAGACGTTCCCCACCACGCGCCTCAATCTACCGCTGCTCTTCGACGAGCAATTGCGGGCCAAGTACGCCTACTGGGGCGTTGTCGATCCCGCGAAGTTGCCGGGGGACTCGGATGCTTCCCAAGGCGCATCCCCCGATGATGCGTCTCTTCCCCCGCGGTCGACCTCTGCCAAACGTGGCACGCCCGTCATCGACGCGGAGGAGGACGCGGTGTGGGCCGGCACGGAGGTAATCACCACCGGCGTGTGGGTTGTAGGCGAGAGTGGATCGACGGCGATGGTCAGGACGCTGTGGGATGACGAATACCTGTACGTCTTCGCCGTTGTGACCGATAGCCTGTTGAGCAACGGTGCTGTCGATCCCTGGGAGCAGGACTCCTTCGAGGTGTTCGTCGACCAGAACAACGCCAAGACGGCGTTCTACGAAGAGGATGACGGGCAGTATCGCGTCAATTACGAAAATGTGCAAAGCTTCGGCGGCGCCGCGTCGGCAGACAAGATCACCAGCGCGACGAAACTCACCCCCGGTGGTTACATCGTCGAGTTGGCGATCAAGCTGGACGCTATCACGCCGCAGGAAGGGATGCTGATAGGCGCCGACTTCCAGGTCAACAACGACGAGAACGGCAACGGTGTACGCGACAGTGTCGTCACCTGGAACGATCCCACGCACCAGTCGTACCAGGACACGTCGAGATTAGGTGTGTTGCAGTTTGTTCAGTGAGTAGGGTTAGCCGACCGCGACGAGAAAACAAAAAGACGAAGGGTCGCCCAGCCTCTTCGTCTTTTCATAACAAGTAAGCGTGTTGTAGCCCTACTCCCATAGGTTCGCCAGTTGCGTTTCCAGGTTCGCCAGGGCTTCAGGCTCCAGCGCCCCGCTCTTGAGCAGGTCTTCGAATGAGAACAGTTCGATTGGCTGGCCCTCTTCGTCTTCCGGCGGTAGTTCGGTGGGGGGGGCGGGTGTGCTCGTGTCGACTGATTCTCCGGTGGGCGTTGGGGCTTCGCGGACCCGTTTCGCCTGTGATGGTGCAGGGTGGAGCTGTGGCTGCGCGAAAATGGGATGTAACTTCGCCAACGTGTCTTTGGTGTAATACACGACCGCACCCAAACGTGTATCCTGGCCAAAGATCACCACCAGGAAGATGCCAGGAACGATTTGCCCGGAGTAGATGCTATACTGCTCACCCTCGTGGAAGTTGAGCTTGAAGGCGCTATCCTCGCCGATCAACGAAGCGATGCCGGACGTGGCAGCGTAGTTTCCGGCAATCAACGCGCCCAAAGCGGAGATGTTCAAGTCCTCGATTGCGCCTTTAGCGGCAATCACCGAACCGTTGCCTTCGATGACCAGCACGCCGCGCGCGTTGATCTCCATACGCAGGTTCAGCAACAACTGATCGATGGCGTCGGCGGCCTCCTCGCTCAATTGTAATCCTATGGCGTCATCCATGCCGGGCGGCAAAGCCTGGCGATGGCGCGTCACTTCGCGCGCCACGATGGTGAGTAGCTCTTGCGGTTTGTAGGGCTTCGTCAGGAAATCGCTGGCGCCGCCTCGCATCGCATCGACAACCACATCCATCGAGCCATGCGCGGTGAGCATCACCACCGGCGTGTGCGGCGAGCGCTGTTTGATGTCGCGCAACAGTGCAAGACCATCTTGCCCCGGCATTTGAAGGTCGGTGATAACCAGATCGAAAAGCCGTCGCGAAAAAAGTTGTTGCGCGGCCTCGGCGCTTTCGGCCTGCTCGACCTCGTAGTCTTGATGACTCAAGATGCGTTGCAGGCCGCTGCGAATGAGCAGGTCGTCATCGACAACGAGAATGGTTCCTTTTGATTTCATCCCACACCTTTGCTATTCGGCCCGTTAAACAGGCAATTTGTAGTATCCCCCCATGAGGTCCAAACCGCAAGCCAGCGATTCGGCCCAGGCGATGAAGCGCGCCACATTGTCCTTGCCGGCAATCATCGCGCCATGTTGTGGAGCAATGATTTCGATATCCAGAGGTTTCACCATGGCGGCCCAAAGCTTCAGCACTTTGTTGGACGGCATATAGCGGCGGTGAAAGCCTTCCATATACTGGATGTGATCGTCGAAGTTTTCGACGGCAATGTAGGTTTGTCCTAGAGAAGCGCCCAGGTCGCCCGTGTAGAGGATTTTCGCTACGGGATCGTAAACCTGGAAGTTGCCGGAGGAATGCATGAAGTGCGCCGGTACTAGCATCAACTGGCAGCCCATGAGATCCACTGTGCTTCCCCGGTCGGGCACGGCCTCAATCCGATCGACCAGGAAATCGTCCACTCCGAAGTGGGTGATAAACCGCACCCACAACTGGGAAAGCAGCGCGTGCGCATCGGTCACCATCAGCCACCCATTGGCCGCCGCCACGATGTCCGGGTCCTGGTGCGAGAAGAGGATGTAGTCCAGATTGTTCGGCGAGATCAAGGCAGAAAGTTCTTCCAGGGCATACGAGTAGACTTTGTGACCGCCTGGATCGAGCAACATCCCATGCCCTTTGTGGATGATGAGATGTTGGTTGGCCTGCACCATCTTCCCCGATGTAAAATCTTCCAGCAATACGTTCTTGTGCTCTGCATTTTCAAAAAGTACTTGCGATGGCATAGGTTCCCTCCTTACCGTAACTCGGCGGCGACTGCGGCGGCACATTCCCGAATTTCGAGAAAGACCATACCCAGGTTGACTCCCTGGCCCGTCAATCCTACCAACACCGCATTTGGACCGGCCTGCGTGATTAAGATGTAGCCCTCTGCCCCTTGAATGGTCGTCTGCTGTAAGTCGCCGCGTTTGAGTTGGCTGACTGAACGCCCCGAAAGATTCAGAATCGCCGCAGCAACTGCGCCCACGCGTGCCTGGTCCACCGTCGAAGGTAGATCCGCTGCCATGATCAGGCCATCCATGCTGACAATTGCTACACCGTTAACATCGCCAGAGGTATCGATCAAATTCCGCAGTATTTTCGCCAAACGATCTCGACGTGTTTCTCCTGCCATTGCTTCTTGCTCCTTTTTTTTTGTTCCTAAATGCTGTTGTTCATCAAAACGACGTAGTCCTTCCATAATCAACGCCGACCACGGTATGTTGATCGTCCGGGTTGGCGCTTCACGGCTCTGTTCGACCTCGAAGGTCCCGGTCTCCCAGGCCAACAATGCATAGACCACTTCCTCGCCCTGTGTTGTGCCGGATGTTGCGTGGACGACCTCGCCGCCATCAAAGTAGACGGCGACATTGTCTCTGCCACGCTGTGCTGTTAACACCGCGCTTGCTCCGGATTGGCAGTGCAACTGGATCAAGTCCGCGACGGTCAGATCGGCCAAACTTCCCTTGAGTGCCATACACCCTCACTTTCCTGTGCCTGAAAAACTCCAGGCTTGTTTGATCTTTTGGATGGCCTGGGTTGTGGCTTTCCAGTAAACGTATTGCGGCTGAATGAAAAGCGCCAGCACCAGGCTTTGCTCTCCGCTTTGAAAGCGGCGACACAACACACCGCGTTGTGCGTCATCCGAGAGTAACATAATCTCTTTCATCTCTCCCCATCCCAGACGGCGCCCAATGCCTGCTGAAGAACGCAAAATGTCGGTTACGACTGCGGCGAGCGCTTCGGCTTCCTCTCGATTTGCCGATATCGCTAACGGCAAACCCGAAGCATCCGTCAACACTACTGTGCCAAATCCCTCTTGTTGACTTAAATCTGTAATAATTTGCTGTATGGCTTTCACGATCCGGTTCTCTGTTGTTGGGTTTTTAAATTGTACTGCAAATACGCCAAAAGGAGGCGTATCGTCGTTTGCAATGTTTCGGGGACGCCGATGCCTTTGGCAGCGGAGGCCTCTTGACAAGGGAGGTTGCCAAGCCCCAGGGCGACCTTCAGCTCTGCCACCGGCATCACGTCCGGCAGATCACGTTTGTTGAACTGCACCACCACCGGCAGAGAACGCACGGAGCGGCGCATCCGTGCTAGTTGGCGCTCCATATCGCCCCACGATGCGATATTGTCTCCCAAACGGGATGCCTGAGAATCCGCCACAAAGACCAATGCATCGGCGCGCCGCAACACAGCCTCGCGTGTGGCTTCGTAGTATACTTGACCGGGCACGGTGTACAGTCCAAATTTTGGTCGCAGTCCGGAGATCTGCCCGATTTCTAATTGCATGAAGTCGAAGAAAATCGTGCGATCCTCGCGCGTGTTCAGCGTGAAGAGTTCGCTGCGGACGGCAGGTTTGGTGCGGGCGTGGATCTGTTCCAGGTTAGTCGTCTTGCCACTCAACGCCGGCCCATAGTATACAATATTTAAATTCACTTCGCGAGTTTTCCAGTTGATGAACATAATTTCGACTCACTCTACAATAGATGGCTGGACTGACGGCAAACGAATCATGAACGTCGTTCCTTGACCTGGACGGCTATCCACCCAAATATCACCCTCGTGCTCCTCCATAATCCGGTAGCAAATCGCTAACCCTAGGCCTGTCCCATGGTCCCCCTTGGTGGTGTGGAATGGCTCGAAAAGATGCTCCATAATTTCCGGCGCAATGCCTGATCCGGTATCGGATACCCGCACGAGAAGCGTGTTCTCAGTTTCCACCTCGGCGCGGATTTCCAACGTTCCGCCATCGGGCATTGCATCGCGTGCGTTGACGATCAAGTTCATAAAGACTTCGCTTAATTGATCCGGTGCGGCCAATACCTCTGGTAAGCTGTAGGCGCACTCGCACGCTACTTTGATGTTGCGTTTGCGCAGGTCATGTCCAATCAGTGTAAGAATGTCGTTGAGAATGGCGCCGAGTGGTACCGGGTGCTTATCTTTCTGCGGTGGTCTCGAGAAGGTCTGAAGTTGTTTCACCAACTGGGCAATCACCTGCGCCTGTCTCTCGATCAGTTCCAGGTCTTTTTGCATCTCGCTATCGACAGGCGCGTCTTGTTTCATCAAGTACAAATAGGTCAGAATGCCGGTCAGAGGATTGTTGATGTCGTGCGCGACTGAAGCGGCCATGTTCCCCATCGCCGCAAGTTTCTCGGCATGCCGCAGACGTGCGTGTGCTTCTTCTAAAGCCCGCGTGCGTTCCTCGACTTTCTGTTCCAGCGTCGCGTTGAGATCGGTCAGGGTGTCTGTGGACTGTTTGAGTCGCAACATGGCGCGCACCCGCAGTAGCAACTCGGCATTGGTGACCGGCTTGACCAGGACTTCGTCGGCGCCGGCATTCAACGCCGCCGCGATGCTGTCTTGATCATCCCTGTCGGAGAGTATAATCATAGGGATGAACGCAGTATGGCCTTTGCTGCGAATCTGGCGAATGACCGAATGGCCATCGATATCGGGCAGATTGTCCGTTAGCAAGATCAAATCGGGAGGATGATCACGCGTTTCCTCTAAAATTGCTTGGCCATTCTCGACGCGCCGCACAAGGTAGCCCATATTCTGCAATACGGTGCGCATCTCAAGGACAGAGCTGACCACCGTATCGGCGATAAGTATCTCAGCGAAAAGTAATCCCGTCATCTCTATAGGCTCAGAAAATATCCCGAAACTTTATCTTCGTACACTAGGTCAGTAGTATACACCAAGAAAAAGAACTTTCTGTTAGGGTTACATGGCAGGTTCGTGGCAATTGTGTTGGGAGAACAGGATGCGACCAGTTGAGCCCGTGAGCCACTCAACAGGGATGCGTTCCAACTCGGTGTTGGCAGGCGCTGCGGCTACGCGCGCCCGTGGCAATGCTTGAACTTTCTTCCACTCCCGCAGGGGCAGGGATCGTTGCGTTTAGCCTGAGCGAAGCGGGCGGCTAGGTCTGCCTCTTCCTGGGCCAGGCGGTACATCACGTTGGCAGGAGCGCGCTGCTGGCGCAGTTCTTCGACCATCATTTTTATGGGGCGGTTGATGTGCGCAAAGAAGGCTTTGTAGCCTTCGCAAAGGTGGTTCAATCCCGGTTCGCCATCCGGTGTGACAGAAATGCGGTTTTTGGGGCAGCCACCGTTGCAGATGAAGCGCACTTCGCAATCGCGGCATTGTTGGGGAAGCGTGTCGCGCTTATCCTGCCCGAATTTGCGCTGTGCTTCCGATGCCACGAGTTCCACAAGCGGCGTCTCCATGATGTTACCGAGTTGGTAGCGCGGTTCGACGAAGTGATCGCAGGCGTAGAGGTCGCCGTTGTGCTCCATGGCCAATCCCAGACCGCACGTCGGCTCGAAGACGCATAGCCCCGGCCGTTGGCCCATCCACGCAGCCAGCGCCACGTCGAAGAGTTGCACGTACACTTGGCCTACGTCGTGGCGTACCCACTCGTCAAAAACGCCGATGAGGAAGTTGCCATACTGCTCCGCGGTGACGGAGTGTCCGGTCAGTGCCTCCCCTTCCTGGTGGCCGGTTTCGTTATCGCGCCGCACAATAGGGATGAACTGGACGAACTGCGTTTGCACCTCGTCGCGGAAGAACCGGTAGACTTCGAGGGGGTGGTCGGCGTTGGCCTGATGCACGGTGCAGAGGATATTGTATTCGACGTCGTGCTTCTGGAAGATGTCGCAGGCGCGCATCACGCGCTCCCATGTCGGCGCGCTGCCTTTGTCCCGGCGATAGGCGTCGTGCATCGCCTGCGGGCCGTCGAGGCTCAGGCCGATGAGGAAGTTGTGCGCTTTGAAGAATTCGCCCCATGCTTCGTCTACCAGCGTGCCGTTAGTTTGCAGCGTGTTGATGATGCGCATGCCGGGCCGTTTGTACTGCTCCTGCAAGGCAATCGCGCGCTCGAAGAAGTCGATGCCCATCAGCAGCGGTTCG
This sequence comes from Anaerolineae bacterium, assembly GCA_016934645.1. Next base: position 1,659 of record JAFGSL010000679.1, on the reverse strand, counting down.
CCACCCTGCCAGCCAAACGTCACTTCCGGCACATGCTGCGCTTCGATGTACTGTCGGGTGAAGCTGTCCAGCACGGCATCGCTCATGCGAAAGTCGCTGCCGGGGTACAGTTTCTCTTTGGCGAGATAGTAGCAATATCCGCAGTTGAGGTTGCAGATTGGCCCGCGCGGCTTCACCATCACGTGGAACGCGCGCGGGGCTGGGGATGCTTGAGCCATTATCGTTCCTCAAAAATGAACCACGAATCTACAAATGCTGTAGCGGGCAAATGTACTTTGAATTAGAAAAACCAAAAGTTCTCGCGCAAAGCCGCAGAGACGCCAAGAAAATCCTGAAAAACCTCTACGTCTTTGCGGCTCTGCGGGCGAGATTCGTTTGTTTACTGATAGCCGCCGCTGGTTTCGGCGAGGCCACGTTCTTTGCGGATTTTGTTTTCGTATGCACTGGCCCAGTAGGCGGCAATGGGATCGACCGGCACACCCATCTCTTCGCGGACGACGGCGAGGAGCGGCCGCACGTCGTAGCGATAGGCCGCGGTGAGGATGCGGTGCGCGCCCAGGACGTTGCCCTCGGATTGCGCGGCGGCGAGCGGCTTGCGCTGTACGAGCAGGGCCTTCGCGTAGGCTTCCTGGCAGTTGAGCACGGAGTAGATCATCGGCGCGAGTTTGCCCTCGACCGCGTGCGATTGGTCGATCATATAAGCGACGTTGTTGGCTGTCGTGTGTGCTGGTTCAGATGTGCCCAGTTCCGCATCGGCCAGCTCGTTGTAGATGAGGAACAGCTCGTAGGGATTGACCGTGCCGACGATGAGGTCGTCGTCCGCGTACTTGCGATTGTTGAAGTGGAAGCCGCCCAGCTTGCCCTCGTCGAGCAGGAAGGCGACGATTTGCTCGATGTTGACGCCCTGCGCGTGGTGGCCCAGGTCTACCAACACCTGCGCCCGCTCGCCCAGCTTGAGGCTGAACGCATACGATGTGCCCCAGTCGGGCAGATCGGTGTTGTAGAAGGCCGGCTCGAACAGCTTGTACTCGATGAGCATCCGCCCGCCCGCGGGCAGATGCGCGTAGGTCTGGCGCAGACCCTGCTCGAAGCGGCGCTTGCGCCCGCGGAGGCTGTCCTGCCCGGCGTAGTTCGTTCCGTCGGCGAACCACAGGCTGAGGTCACGGCTGCCGGTCTTGGTCATGATCTCGCAGCACTCCAGGATGTGGTCAAGGGCCATCTCGCGGATGCCGGGATCGGGATTGCCGAACGATCCCAGGCGATACTCGTCATCCTGGAAAACGTTGGGATTGATCGCGCCCAGCGTGATGCCCTGCGCCTCGGCGTATTCGCGCATCGCGGTGTAGTCGTTATCCTCGGGCTTGTCCCAGGGGATGTGCAGCGCCACCGATGGCGCGATGCCCGTCATCTTGTGGACCATCGCCGCGTCGTCGAGTTTCTCGCGGGTGGTCACGGCAGCGCCGGGCCACGCGAAGGCTTTGAAGCGCGTGCCGCTGTTGGCGTAGCCCCACGAGGGTGTCTCGATCTTTTGCGCCTTCAGCCGCGCCTTCACAATGTCAACGTCGATGCCTTGTTGGGTCAAATCTTCGGCTAACAGGTCGTACATGGCTCGATAATTCATGGGTCATTTCTCCTATAAAAAAGATGAGGATCGGGATT
>JAFGSL010000678.1 GCA_016934645.1 Anaerolineae bacterium | reverse complement strand
TATCGCGGTCTGTGGATTCAAACGCTACAGATGCTCGATGCTTTGCCAGGATGGTTGGCTGGCGATGGTTGGGTCATTGCCCAGATCAACCCTGTGGAGTACGAGCCGGTCGCACTGAACAACCTGATCCTCTTTGACCAGCGGAAATACGGCAGTGTGCTCTTGTGTTTCTATATGTTGCGTGTTATATAAGCGTTCAGCTTTCAGCCGATGGCTAATAGCTAACGGCTGACATCAACCTGGGGAGTGTTGAGTGAAACGCTATACAATTCTATTTCTGACGCGCTACCGCTCGCTAGAGCAAGAATTATTGCCGAGCTTGGGCGCGCATTACACGGTGAGTGTGGCGCAGACGCGCCGCGAGGCCATCGCCGTTTTGAACACGCAACAAATCGATTTAATCATGGCCGATGTTTCCACCCTCCGCTTTGACTTGGTACGCTTTTGGGACGATGCGCGTGCCCGGAACCCCGATATGCGTTTTTTCCTTCTGCTAGAAAAAGGTATCCGCCTTGACCAGGTACCTCGTTCACATGGCTATTTGCGCCATACCTTCTCACTCTCTCAACTATTGCGCCGTTTGGCGCGGGTTCTGCCGACCCATCAGGGTGAAGTTGTCGCCTGGCGGGGGTTACGTTTGGATATTCAAGGTCATTTCTTGATATGGGATGTCAGACAAGTTGCTCTGACGCCCAAGCAGGTGGCGTTGGTGCAGGCTTTCTTGCGTGAGCCTCTTACGCTTATCTCCCGTGCCCAACTGATGCAGGATGTATGGGGCACTAATTATATGGGCGACACGCGCACGCTGGATGTGCACATTCACGGAATGCGCAAATTGCTCAAGCGTCTCCAGGCTCCCTTTGTGTTGGAGACGGAGCGTGGCAAGGGCTATCGTTTGGTTTGCTCGTTGCCCGAATCGGTGGGCTAACCCCTCTTTGGTTCTGGCTCATCCGGATTAGGACCTAACCACGCAAACGCTTGCCCGACCAACAAGGAGAGGGTTGTCGAAGGCCTTTTTCGTTCCGGTTTGTTCGGGTTAGGACTAAAGTACTACGTTTTTCCTAACGGGGGCGCTTGTGCTTCCCGAAATGGGGTTATATAATCAGTATAAGCTCTTCACTCTGTTGGGTTTGTTCATCAATGATTCCCAGATTGTTTATGTTTCAGAATACATACAACTTTCGATGTACTGTTAACCTCTATACGTGTATATTACCGTGCGCTACATGATCAAGGAGGTGATGTCTATGCCGATAATTTAACAGACTCACAACGATTGAGGTAGCGAAATGTGCTACAGTTACCTATTTCGCTAAGCAATTCACTGTTTCTTTAGACGTGAGGAGGGATTTTCATGCGAACGAGATGGTTGAACTTCTTGGTGTTGTTGTCCTTAGTTTTAGGACTTATGCCGTTAACGGCAGCGCAGGCGGCGTCTGAAACAGCGCCAATGGCGCAACCGGCGATACAAGAAACGCCGGATATTGAAGTCGAGTCCGCACTGCTTAGCCAGCTTGCAGCGGATGAGACCACGGGCTATATGATCTATTTCAAGGAAGAGCCGGATCTTTCCCCGGCGTATGAAATGGATTGGATTGAACGTGGTCGTTTTGTGGCGAATGCCTTAAATCAGGCGGCGCTGCGTTCCCAAGCGAACGTCCGGGCTTACCTGGACTTTCAGGGGATTGAGTACAAGGCGTTCTGGATCGACAACGTGATTTCGGTGGAAGCCTCGAATCGCGCGACGTTTGACGGCTTGATGGCGTTTGGCGAGATTAACGCTATTCGCCAGCACCGTGAACTGGGCTTGGTCGAACCAGAGGAAGCGACGGCGCCTTCTGCCCCCCAGGCCGTTGAGCCAAACATCATTCATGTATTGGCCGACCAGGTCTGGTCGCAAGGTTACACTGGCGAAGGGCTGGTAGTTGCCAATGTGGATACCGGGGTGCGTTACACCCACGAGGCGTTGGTCGATCACTACCGAGGCAATTTGGGCGGCAGTACGTTTGACCATGATTACAACTGGTGGGATCCCTACGGCGATCATCCGACTGAACCGGGCGATGACAACGGCCACGGTTCGCACACGATGGGCACGATGGTGGGTGATGACGGCGGCGCCAACCAGATCGGTATGGCACCGGGCGCCCAGTGGATGGCTTGCCGCGCGTGCAATACGAACCAGTGTTCCGACACGGCTCTTCTGGAGTGCGCGGAGTTTTTTGCCGCGCCATGGGATTTGAACCAGGCTAATGCCAATCCCGACAAGCGCCCCAATGTCGTCAATAACTCCTGGGGTGATTGTGGGCGCTCTTACGATGGCTGGTATCAGGATGTGGTAGATGCCTGGCACGCTGCCGGGATTTACCCGGTTTTCTCCAACGGCAACGCCAGTAACTGCAGTTATCCCACACCTCCTGGTTTGAACACGGTAGGCAACCCGGCGCGCTACGGCAACGTCACTGGCGTCGGTTCCACCGGGCGGGACAATGGGCAATACGCCACGCACTCTAACTGGGGGCCGACGGACAATCCCGATACGGTGAACCCCAAACCGGGCTGGGCAGACCTAAAGCCGCAGGTGTTGGCGCCAGGCGTCAACATCCGCTCTTCGGTCAATAGCGGTGACTCAGCCTATGCCAACTATGGCGGCACTTCGATGTCCGCGCCGCACGTCACTGGCCTGATTGCCCTGATGTGGAGCGCCGCGCCGTGCTTGATCGGCGATTACGCCACGACCGAGACGATCATCGAGGATACGGCGATCCCGATTCCTTACGATGATGGGACCGGCGGCGGTGCGCACGTGCCGAACTATGCGACGGGTTGGGGCGAGATCAACGCTCTGGCGGCAGTGGAGGCAGCGGCGGCGTCGTGTGGTGACAGCGCGATTGTCGGGCAGGTCACGGACAGCACGACAAGTGCGCCGGTAGCCGGGGCGACGGTCCTGGCAACCAGCGCCACCGACCAGCGCAAGACAGCGTCCGATGCGGATGGCCTCTACACGCTCAGCGTCTTCTCCGATACCTACACCTTGGCCGCTTCGCGCTACGGCTACCAGACGACGGTGATCCCCGGCGTGGCGGCGACGACCGGTGCGACGACGACGCAGGATATCGCCTTGACACCGGCGGCGTTCTACGAAGTTTCCGGGCAGGTGACGGACGCAACGACCGGCTGGCCGCTCTACGCGCACATCAGCATCACCGGCGACCCGGTCGATCCCATCGCGCCGGATAACGCGGTGTGGACCGATCCTGCCACTGGCCAATACAGCATCATGCTGGCTGAGGGCATCACTTACACCTTCGCGGTTGAAGCCTGGGTGGCTGGTTACGACGTGGCGACAGGTGACGTCGGCCCGTTGACATCCGATGTGTCTAATATGGACTTTGCGTTGCAGGCGGATATGGGGAGCTGTGCCGCGCCAGGTTACTACTTTGTCGACGGCTTGATGGCGAACTTCGAGGATGCCGCGTTCCCACCGGCCGGCTGGACGGTAGTGAACAACGGCGGTACCTGTGACTGGGCCGGCGATGATCCCGGCGGTCGAGGCAACCTTACGGGTGGCACCGGCAAGTTTGCCGTCGCCGATAGTGATGCTTGCGGCTCTGGCACGACGATGAACACCGACTTGGTCTCTCCGCCGTTTGATGTCTCCGGCTTGTCGCAAATCAACCTCTCGTTTGCCTACGACTACTACAACCTATCTTCTTCTGAAGTGGCGGCGGTGGACGTGAGCGCCGATGGCGGCAGCACGTGGGTCAATGTCGTTACCTGGAACAGCAGCAACCGCGGTCCGGCGACCTTCTCGCAGGATGTGACAGCGCTGTTGGCCGGTTCCACACAGGCGCGTGTCCGCTTCCACTACTATGCCCCTGGTTGGGATTGGTGGTGGGAAGTAGACGATGTTGTGCTGGGGAATCCGGTATGTCAAGCACCATCCGACGGTGGCCTCGTTGTCGGTAACGTCTACGACGGGAATTATCCGACTGTGGCCCTCAACGGCGCGACCGTGGTCAATGCCGACGGTGATGAGACGACCGCCGTGGCTACGCCACTGGACGCCGCCGTGGATGACGCCTTCTACACCCTCTTCGCACCTTCTGGCGTGCAGGTTTTCACCGCCACGATGACGGGCGGCTATGGCCCGGACATGGCGACGGTGACGGTGGTGGATGGCGACACAGTGGAACAAGACTTCAACCTGCCTGCCGGTATGCTTGACGCGACGCCCGACGGTATTGCCGTCACGGTCGAGCTGGGCTATGCCGATAGTGCTACGTTGAATCTGGAGAATGTTGGCAGCATTGCCGCGGAGTTTGAACTGAAGGAGCATGAGGGACAATACGTCCCCATCCACATTCCGGCTTACACCGGCAACCTGCCGGCGGACGACGCTCCGGTTTCTACTGGCCTGGCTCCGCAAGGGACGGTGCCTGTAGCAAGTGAGCCATCCCCGATGGCCTCTGTCCTTTCTGGTGTTCCAGCCTTTGCGATTAACCTCTTCACCGATGAATTGACCACGTTCATGAGCGACACACCGGGAACCTGGACGGTCATTGGTGCCAGCGGGATCGGCAGTGCGTATTCTGGCGACTTCTTGAACGGCGACTTCAGCCAGATGTACGTCATTGACAACGATGATGGTGGCTTCTACG
>JAFGSL010000677.1 GCA_016934645.1 Anaerolineae bacterium | reverse complement strand
GCTGGAACACAAGGCGATCTACATCCACCCCGGCGAGTTGATCGTCGGCGAGAAAGGCCCCGCGCCCAAAGCGACACCGACGTATCCCGAGCTGTGCTGCCACACGTTGGCCGACCTCGACATCCTCGACGCGCGGGAAAAAATCCCCTTCGCCGTTAGCCCTGAGACGCGGCAGGTTTACGCTGAGGCCATCATCCCGTTCTGGGAGGGCAAGACGCAATGCGAGCGCCTTTTCGAGGCGATGACGCCGGAATGGCGGGACGCCTACGACGCGGGCATCTTCACCGAGTTTATGGAGCAGCGTTCGCCGGGCCATACCGTGCTGGACGACAAAATCTACCACAAGGGGATGCTGGATTTCAAAGCCGACATCCAGGCCAGTCTCGACGGGCTGGATTTTGACGGCGACCCGGAGGCGGCGGCCAAACGGGAGCAGCTCAAGGCGATGTCGATTGCGGCAGATGCGCTCATCCGCTTCGCCGAGCGCCACGCGGAGAAGGCGCGCGAACTGGCAGCGCAGGAGGCCGATCCGGCGCGCCAGCGCGAATTGGACCGCATCGCCGAGGTCTGCACGCACGTCCTCGCGCACGCGCCCCGCGATTTCTGGGAGGCGCTGCAATATTACTGGTTCGTCCACCTGGGCGTGACCATCGAACTGAACCCGTGGGACTCGTTTAACCCTGGGAAGCTCGACCAACACCTTGAGCCGTTTTACCGCCAAGGCCTTGTAGACGGCACGCTCACCCGTGAACAAGCTGAAGAACTGCTGCAGTGCTTCTGGGTCAAATTCAACAACCAGCCCGCGCCGCCCAAAGTGGGCGTGACGGCGGCGGAGAGCGGCACGTACACCGATTTCGCGCAGATCAATGTCGGCGGGGTGCGCCCGGATGGAACGGACGGCGTCAGCGAGGTCACGTATCTGATCCTGAACGTGATCGAGGATATGCGTCTGTTGCAGCCGAGTTCATCCATCCAGGTGAGCCAGCAAAATCCCGATACTTTCATCAAACGGGCGGGGCGCATCATCCGTACAGGTTTTGGGCAGCCGTCGGTGTTCAACACCGATACCGTCATCCAGGAGATGCTGCGCGCGGGCAAGAGCCTGGTGGACGCGCGTTGCGGCGGCACGAGCGGCTGTGTCGAGACCGGCGCGTTCGGCAAGGAGAACTACAATCTGACGGGCTATTTTAACCTGCCTAAAGTGCTCGAAATTGCGCTGCACAACGGCGTTGATCCGCGCACGGGCAAGCAGCTTGGCCCGCGCACTGGCGATCCGCGCACATTTGCGAGTTTCGAGGAGCTATTCACTGCCTTCGAAACACAGCTCAATTACTTCGTGGACGTGAAAATTCGGGGCAATCACACGATTGAGCGGTTGTACGCGCACTATATGCCCGCGCCATTCCTTTCGTTGCTGATTAGCGACTGCATTGCCAACGGTAGGGATTACCACGACGGCGGCGCGCGCTACAACACATCGTATATCCAGGGCGTAGGGCTTGGTTCGATCACGGACGCGTTGGCGGCGATCAAATATCACGTGTTTGACGCACAACCAACGCTTGCGGTGGATTACAATCCGCCGTTCCTGGCGGCGCTGGATTGTGATCCAGCGCAAGCGGGTATGCAGGCGGTGACGATGGACGAACTGCTCGCCGCACTGGCGCACGATTTTGCCGGCTACGAGCGCCTGCGCCAGCGTCTGCTTAATCGCACGCCGCGTTACGGCAATGACGACAACTACGCCGACGACATGATGCGCGCTGTCTTCGAAGCGTACTTCAAAGCCATTGACGGGCGGCCCAACACGCGGGGCGGCACGTATCACATCGATCTGCTGCCGACGACGTGCCACGTCTACTTCGGCAGCGTCACCGGCGCGACCGCTGACGGACGCAAGGCGTGGACACCGCTCTCGGAGGGCATCTCACCAGTGCAGGGCGCGGACCGCCGCGGGCCGACTGCCGTCATCAAGTCTGCTGCCAAGATGGATCACGTCCGCACAGGTGGTACGCTGCTCAATCAAAAATTCACGCCGTCGCTCTTGAAGGATGAAACCGGGCTGGATGGACTGGTGGGGCTGATTCGTGGGTATTTCGAGTTGGGTGGGCATCACGTCCAGTTCAACGTGGTGGACGCTGCGACGCTCCGCGACGCCCAGACCCACCCAGAGCAATATCGTGATCTCATCGTGCGTGTGGCAGGCTACAGCGATTACTTCTGCGATCTTGGCAAGGCATTGCAAGATGAGATCATCTCACGGACGGAACATAAGGGGTTTAGAAATTGAACATATTGCTGAATCTTCGTCTCTTGCTGGTGTTGTCGCTCTTGATCATGCTTGCAGCGTGTAGCGCTACTTTGCCAGAGATTGTACCTACACCTACTGCGACGATCGTGCCGGACATCACCGTATGTGTCGAGGGATGTGACTTTTCTACTATCCAGGCGGCCATAGACGCGGCGACGGTCACACCCGGCGCAGTGATCGGTGTGCAAGATGCTGTCCATACCGAATCGGGTATCCTAGTCGATAAGGCCGTCACGATCCAGGGGCAAGGCGCTGACCACACCATTGTGCAGGCTCACGCGGTCCTGGATGAGGCGACGGATCGCGTTTTCACCGTTGCCCGCGGTGTCACCGTCACGCTCCGGGCGATGACGATACGCCACGGCAATCCGCGTAAGTCACCGGAGTCCGGTGGGGGCATTCTTAACGAAGGTTCGCTGTTGATTGAGGACAGCGTGATCACGGCCAACAGCGGCAGTGCAGGGGGCGGCATTCACAACGATGGAACGCTGATGCTCGTCAACTGTACCATCAGCGAGAATATCGCCCGCGGCGGTGGTGACAGTTTCTATGAGTGTTCCACTGGCGGCGGTATCAAGGATATGGAGGGCCCGGTCACATTGTTGAACAGCGCGGTGGTCAATAACTCGGCAGAGGGCAAAGGCGGCGGCATCCACGTGGCGTGTAAAGGAATCCTGACCCTCATCAACAGTACCGTTAGCGGCAATTCCACCAACGACGACGGCGGCGGCATTTACCTGGATGGCATCGGGCACTTGATCCATACGACCATCAGCGCCAACATCGCCAAAACCGGAGGTGGTATTTACATCGACGGATCAGGGGAGCGTAACTTGATCCGAGGACAGTTGAACTACACCAACACCCTCATCGCTGGCAATGCCGCGCGGATGGAAAAGTATGGCGTGGCAGATTGCAAGCTCGGTGATCACTCCAGCATTAATGCTAACAGCTACAATCTTGTGGGAGACGGCACGTGCTCGCCTGCGTTCACCGGCGATCCTCTTTTAGCCCCTCTGTCGAGTGATGAAGGGCGTCCCTCGACGCACGCTTTGCTTCCCAACAGTCCCGCGATCGATGCGGTACCGTCGGAGTATTGTGTACTCACGACAGATCAGTGGGGTTTGCTTCGCGCGGATTCATGTGATATCGGTGCGTTTGAGGTACAGGAACAGTAACTTTGACGCGTTTCACCCGTTAACAGTGACTATAAGACTCAGTAGATCGTCTTTTGCTTGGTCTGGATCGCCAGATCCAGACTAGAACGGGGATCTGACGATCCCCTCGGAACATTTTGTGATCTACTGAGACTATCTGACTGCTCCCGAAGGAGGATTTCTATGCACGTTTCGACGACGAAGAGTCTGCACGCACGGTGGCGGACGCTGCCGGTGGGCAAGGTGAGGCTGACGGACGGGTTCTGGTTCGAGAAGCAGGCGATCAATCGCCAGGTGAGTCTCCGCCATGGTTACCGGATGCTGGTGCAGTCGGGCAATCTCAACAACCTGCGGTTGGCTGTCGGCGCGGGGGAGGGGGCATATCGTGGTCCCGTTTTTATGGATTCGGACGTGTACAAGTGGCTGGAGGCTGCGTCCCTCGACTTGGCAAACCTTGCTGACCCGGAACTGGAAGTGCTGGTGGATGAAGTCGTCGCGCTGGTGGCGGTAGCACAGCAACCGGATGGTTACATCAACTCGTACTACCAGGTCAACAAGAAGCCGGAAGACCGCTGGACGAACCTGGATCACGATCACGAGTTGTACTGCGCCGGGCATCTCTTCGAGGCGGCGGTGGCGCATCACCGGGCCACGGGCAAGCGGG
>JAFGSL010000676.1 GCA_016934645.1 Anaerolineae bacterium | reverse complement strand
CCTGGTTATGGGAAATGGTCAAACAGCGCTTAGGTTTATCCCTGGTCATTTCTATTCCTGGAGGCCTTTGATTGCGATCTACTGACACTGTGGCTCCCCCTACCGAAACACCAATCCCACCCACACCCCGACCCCTAGCGCCAGTCAACTGTCAATCTCCTATGACAGCAGAGAAGGTAGCAAGGGGGATACTTCCTCAATTGAGCGAACGATTACCTCAGATTCCTTTTGTGGAAGATCAGGGTAGGATTACTCCTTTATACTGGTCAGTTTTGACTAAAGATATCAAATCCTATGACATAGAAACATATCTCGATACCAATGACTACATTCCTTACGAAGGGCTTTTGGGATCTGACGGAAGCCCTAATGTCGCAGAGTCGTATGACCTTTCTGAGGATAGAGAAATTGCTACTGTATATCTGCGTCGAGGGCTCAAGTGGTCTGATGGCGAACCATTTACAGCAGATGACATTGTGTTCGCAATCGAAGTTATGGTGGATCGCAGGCTGCCCTTCTATTTGTATTGTCTTTCCGACCCTGAGGCACTCGATGATTACACTGTTAGATTCCATGTGTCTCGAGTCTGCAATTTGAGAGCTTCTCTTGCTGATGGGGCAGGAGTTATGCTGACACGCCTTCCTATGCATTATCTTAGACAATTCCTCGATGATAGGGAGGTTTTTGAACAAAAGGCCGACATTCGTTCAGAGTCAGATCGCCTGTGGAACAATCCCGACCTGCCTGTTCTCGAGAAGTGGGTTATCGTCGCACCTATAGATCGAGCTGAGAGCGAATTTGTCGTAGAGCGTAACCCGTATTACTGGAAAGTTGATCAGTTTTGTAATCAGTTACCTTATGAAGATCAAGTAGTCTTCAATTGGTGATTTCCCTCATGTGTTGCAGGATAGGCACAATAGTGTTGTGTTGATTGACCGCAGAGGGTGAATAGTGCGCAGAGAAAGCCTTTTCAGCATCTCTCTGCGGCCTTGGCGTATTCTGCGGTGAGATGTGGGGAATTGGCACGAGTAATTCTGACACAGCCTGAGCCAGTCCTTCTGTTGCAATGTCCGGTGATAGTTATATAACTGGACGCAATAGCTGCGCAAGCTGTTAACTTGAGAAAACAAACGGTATAGCCCAAGGAGATAGCACAATGGCAGATTTACTAGGAAAACGGATCGCACAATACCGTATCGATAGCCTGTTAGGCGAGGGTGGGATGGGTCTCGTCTACCGGGCCTACGACGAGACGCTGAAATCTCCTGTCGCTCTCAAAATCATGCACACGCATCTGGCCAGCAAACCCGACTTCCGTGACCGCTTTTTGCAAGAAGCGCAAGTTGTAGCCAGCCTCCGCGATCATGCCTCGATCGTAACCGTGTATGAATCGGATTATCAGGCAGGCCAGCTCTACCTGGTGATGGAGTTCATTCCGGATGGCAGCTTGAATGATTATCTCCAAGTTGCCGTCGGGCAACGCAGCATCATCCAGTTGAGCGAAACGCTGCACCTACTGGCGCAGGTCGCCGAAGCGCTGCACTATGCCCATCGCAAAGGCGTCGTGCACCGCGACATCAAGCCCTCCAACATCCTCATACGCAAGCTGGAGGAACCGGAACGTCCCGAGGAACCGGCGCTGCGCGCGGTCGTCGCCGATTTCGGGCTGGCCAAGCTGCGCGCTGGCGGGAAATCCCATACCCAAACGGGAGCGTTTCTCGGCACATTGCAGTATATGTCCCCGGAGCAGTGTCGCGCCGAGGCGTTGGATGGGCGTTCCGATATCTACTCTCTAGGCATCGTGCTCTACCAGATGGCGACCGGGCGTCTGCCCTTTGCGATCGGCAATCCTTACGAGGCGGGCGTCAAGCATATCTCCGAACAGCCCCCTGATCCACGCGCAATCCAACCTGTATTGCCGGCTCTTGTCCGTGACATTATTCTGAAAGCCATCGCCAAAGATCCCGCTGCACGCTTCCAAAACGCGATGGCGATGGCGCGCGCGTTGCGTAGCACTATCGGCTCTCTGAAAGATCGGACGCAACATGAGACTGGTGTACCTACAATCAGTATCGCCACGACCGGGTTGCCCGCACACGATGCGCTCGCTACGATCTCGCCCGTCTCCAACCCGCCTGCGGGAGACTATATTGAGATTGCAACTTGGGGGCAGAAAACGTATGCCTTTCCTTTGTCAAAAGCGACGACGACTATCGGATCCAGAGAGGATAATGATGTTGTTCTCAACGATCCGATGGTTTCGCGCCATCACGCGCGCATTGACTTCGACGAAGCTGCCGGGTATAGCATCATCGACCTGGGTAGCACCAATGGGACCTATTTTGAAGAAACGTTACTCACGCCCAACATCGCGCAACCCTGGGCACCTGGTCAAACCGTGCGCGTTGGTCGCACGCGACTCTCGCTGCAAAGCGCAGCACAGCGATCACTTCAAGGCCCCAGGACTTCAAGGCTTTCCGGGCCGGTTAGTGGTAGCCTTGGCCCAGTCGGCAACCGGCCTCCCTCTACTGGCTACGGTGATCGTCCTGCCAGCCTGGTTCCCAAGGCGCCGGTCGTTGATCCCGGGAACGCCGTCACCCTCACAGTGACCGTGCGCAATGATGGCCCAATCGTCGAGCACTTTAGGGTCTCTGTAGACGGTCTTCCGATGGCCTGGGTGACGCTTCCACCTGTACTGCCCTTGATGAGTGGGGATCAACAGAGCGTCCCAGTCGTTATTCTTCCGCCACGCGTCCCGCAGAGCCGGGCCGGGCAGTATGCTTTCACCGTACGTGTGATCAGCACGCGTGACGCAACGCAGTCTGTGGAACTTCGTGGCACATTGACAGTGAACGCTTACTCCGGTTTCCTTAGCGATATGCATCCACAGCGGTTGCGGCCGCGGCAGGAAGCCCATGTCACATTAGAGAATCAGGGTAACGTGGAAGAAAACTTTACCCTGGCGTGGCGCGACCAGGCGAACGAGGTGACGTTTACACCGCCACAGGCCCGTTTGACCGTACCCCCAGGGGAAAAAGCCGCTGCGACGTTCCACGCCAAACCACAGCGGCGTCCTTTGCTTGGTGGCGAGACTCCGCTTCCATTTAATGTTGACATTACCTCATCTAAGGGTACTGCGCAAACGCACGGCGGTATGGTGATCAACAAGGCTTGGCTCCCCATCTGGATATTGGCTGTCCTTGCAATGTTGTGCATACTGTTGTCTATCGCTGGAGTATTCATCTACAATCAGATAACCATTGGACGTGAACGCGAATTGTCCGCTACGGCGACAGCAGAAGCAGCCAGGCAGGGCGCTACAGCTACAGCCACATGGTTGGAACAGGATGACGATGGTGACGGGTTAATTAATCGTGAGGAAATAAAGTGGGGAAGCAACCCACAGGTCGAGGACTCCGATGGAGATACAATTTCTGATGGCGATGAAGTAAGTGGATGGACTAGAGATGGCGAAACCTATTTCTATACTAGTCCTGTCAATCCTAATACCGATGGTGAGGGCTTACCTGACAATACCGATCCCGATCCTGGCAATGTTCCTACGCCAACACCTGTACCAAGTGAGACACCACTCCCTACTGCGACGCTTACGCCCACCGACACGCCGACACCTCTTGCGCCAAGCATTGAGTTCTTTCGAGTTGATCCCGACGAAATCACGGCTGGCAGTTGTGCGAACCTGGAGTGGGGCACAGTGACCGACGCCACCGCGGTGACTATTGACCAGGGAATTGGCAGTGTGGCCGCCACACCAGGTAGCCGGCAAGTCTGTCCCAGCGAGACGACCACCTACATCATAACCGCTACTGGCCCAGGTGGTGTAACCACTGCCTCAGTTACCTGCATTGTGCCCCAGTTTGCCGCAATGAGCGTGATAGCGACTGTTGAGCCATCAAGCTTCAGCGGCGCGTGTCCCAAAAAGTTCGACTTTTCTGCCAGCATCACTGTCAACGGTCCCGGCACAGTCACATATAAATGGGAACGAAGTGACGGTGCACAAGCTCCAGTGGAAACCATTACCTTCGCCGCCGCCGGTTCGCAGACGATCGCAAGCTCGTGGACACTCAGCGCCGAAGGAACTCGCTGGCAACAAGTCCATATTCTAACTCCCAACGATATGCTCTCTAGCCAGGCTAGTTTCACGCTTGCTTGCTGGGGGCCGGAGACCGTAGATCAAATGCAAACGGGGATGGATTATGGCTATTGGTTTGAGGATGACGTTATCAGATGGCAAGAGTTTATGCCAACATTGGACAACATCACTGCTGTGGAGGTAGGTGTTTCGAAGGCCGGGCACCCTTCAGGCAACGCGATTGTGCAAATCAGAACTGAAGCTGGCGATCTTCTGGGGCAAGGGATGGGCAGCGAGCCAACCATCCCCGCTTCTGGATGGGTGAAGATAAGCTTTGCAACCCCTATACCGATAACACCGGGAACCCGGTATCGCATCTATGTCTATTCTGATGGCGATTCCCCATCCGCTGATAATCGATATTTCTGGCGGGGTAACACGAACTCCACATACTGTCCGTCATGTCAGACCGATGTAACGGACTCGCGCCCAACCTATGACTATGCATTCAAGACATACGGCTTCCAATAGTCAGTGTGACAGGGCTTCTTCCTGATCGACAGCTCGGGCGATGGTGACGAAAATCTAAGGGTTTGTAAAAATATAGCCTCCCGTTTTTCGCTTTAAGCCCCGTCTCCGGGGCGCTCTGAGCGGGAACTTATTCTTTTGCAGTCCCTAACTATAATGTCCGAGCGCAGAATTCTTTCTTTCCGATTGGTGGCTTTGCTCGGGTTGCAGGAAATGGTGTAGTTTTGTTAAGGTTCAGAAGAGCTGTGATGGAGGGTTGAGAATGCAAGAAAATTTAGATCACATCGAGATATTGCTGTCCGATCAATCCACTCGCGTAGTGGAAATTACAGCTACTGAATTGACGGTAGGACGCGAAGGTGACAATGTCATTGCGCTCGAGGATAACCTGGTTTCCCGCTACCACGCGAAAATTACCTTCGACGGGACAAATTATCACGTCACCGACCTGGGCAGCACGAATGGCACGTTCCTGGACCGGGAAAGGCTCGCGCCGGATGTGCCGTCCTTGTGGATGCCTGGACAGCTCTTGCGCGTGGGTCACGTCCACTTGCGCCTGACGCGCGTAAGTCGCGCTCAGACCGCCGCTCCGGAGGCGGTTGGCCCGGTCATGTTCCATGCCAATGGCACGCTGGTGAACCCCCGTTTGATTCGTTTCAGTTCAGGCGAAGGGCGGATTGGGCTTTTTGTCGATGTCGCTCAACTGCGTGTGACGCCAGGCGAAAGCGTGTCGCTACCAGTGATAGTGCTTAACCGGGGAATGGAGAGCGATACTTTCGTGCTCTCTGTGGAAGGTGTACCTGCCGATTGGGTGTCGCCTGTACCGCCGCTCGATTTGATGCCTGGGCAGCAGCGAGAGGTGACCCTCACCGTCCATCCCCCACGCGAGCCACAATCACGTGCGGGGCGTCATCCGATGACGCTGCGAGTAGCGAGCAGGAGAGCACCGGGGCAAGTTGTGGAAGACAGGGAGATCTTGACGGTTGCGCCCTATGCCCAATTCAGCAGCGATCTGCACCCGCAGCGGCTTCAGGCCGGCGGGTGGGTGGGTGTGATGGTGAACAACCAGGGCAACATTCGCGAGACCTTTACGGCACGTGGCAGCGATCCCGCCGACGAGTTGCGTTTTAGCCCACCCGAAGCTCAGATGGCCATTGAACCCGGACAGACAGACACCGCAGAGTTCCGCGTCACGCCTCGCCAGCGTCGTTGGCTGGGCAAGGAACGCGTGCATCCCTTTACAGTCCGGGTGGGACCGGCGCAAGGAGAACCGCAAACGCATCACGGCGATTTGCGCAACAAAGGTCTGATCCCTGTCTGGGCGTTCGGTTTGGTGGTGGGGCTGATCTTGTTATTGGCTGCAGTGACGGTGATCAAACCCCTAACAGGCTCTGTGGACGCCGTTCGGGCGACACAGACAGCGGTGGCTAACTCGACCGCGATGGCGGGAGATGTAGATACGGATGGCGATGGCTTGACCGATATCGAAGAGCAGAAGCTGGGAACCAATCCACAGAAGGCAGATACTGACGACGACGGTCTTACCGACAAAGAGGAAGTGGATGGGGGAACCCGGCCCACTGACGAGGATACAGACGACGATGGGTTGTCCGACTTCGATGAAAAACGTTTGGGAACTGACCCCAACCTTATCGATACAGATAACGATACACTGCTAGATGGGCAGGAGGCGCATGGCTGGGAGAAAGATGGTAAGATATATTTTACCAGTCCTACCAATGCCGATACCGACGACGATGGTCTCCTGGACAACGTCGACCCCGATCCCGGCAACGTACCTACTCCCACTCCGCTGCCCACCGCGACCCTGACCCCCACACCGACGCCCACGCCCCTGCCTGGCTGCCCCAGGGTGGAATTCTTCAAAGCTGAACCTGCCGAGTTTGTGCAGGGAGAAAGAAAGACGATCCGTCTATCCTGGGAAGTGAAGAACGTTGTGACCATCACCATTGATGGTGGTATTGGGGTTGTGGAACCGGTTGGCTATCGGGATATCCCAGTCCCCACGGAAAGCACGACCTACAATCTGGTGGCGAAGAATGCGTGTGGCGAAGCAAAAGGCACAGCGCCGGTTGTCGTGAAGATTTTCGCTATCACAATCTCCGGGATCAGTGTGGAACCTAGCTCATTTGCAGGACCTTGCCCTAAGGAGTTTAAGATATCTGCGCAAATCACGGCCAATGGCCCTGGCACGATTAAGTATCAGTGGGAGCGCAGCGACGTGACTCCTACAGAGAAAAGCCTGAGGTTTGATACCTCTGGGACAAAAGCGATTGAGATCACATGGACACGCAGTGAGACAGGATCATATTCGGCGCGACTGCATATTCTTGAGCCTGAGGATCAATTATCTGATGAGGCGAGATTTGTTGTCACTTGTGTTGATACCCCTCTAATTACAAAGTTCGAAGCTAATCGCACGACTATCGCATCGAAGGACCCGGTAATATTGACTTGGGAAACTGAAGGCGCCACAACGGTGACTATTGAGAATGGGGAGAGAGAAAAGATATACGAATCTCCATCTGCATCAGGGAATACTACTGTATATCCAGAGTCAAAGACTACCTATTGGCTAGTGGCAAAGAATGCTACCGGTCAGCAAGAGAGTTCGGTCATAGTCAACGTTATCCCGAAACCTACGATCAGTGTATTTTCTGTTGATCACCCCACTTTCACACAGGGAGATGTCGATAAGGTGGAGTTTACTTGGCAGGTCTCGGATGCTGCTACGGTAACTATTCAAGATAGTTCCGGAAATATTATTGACGTTACAAATTCCACAAATTATTTTATGGATGCACCATCCGCAAACACAACGTATATCCTGACAGCAAAGAATCCTGTTGGGGAGACAACATCTCAAGTTCATGTCACTGTGTACCCGTTGATTAGTTCTGTCAACCTCGATGCGGGTCCGACGCCACTTTGTTCCAATGTTGGCTTTACAGCGACAATTAACACCGCCGCTACCAACAATAGCACAATCCAGTATCGTTGGGAGATCACCTCTACCGTAGGAGGAAATTGGTTAAATCGTAGTGGAAGCGGTAGCGTGAAAGTAGACAAACAAGTCATTGAAATCCCAGTTTGGCAAGGAATAGAAGCAAGCGGAGAGTATTGGTTTTCTTTTTACATTGATCAACCACTCACTGTCGACTCTCCATATCGAAAACCATTTACGCTCACATGTTCTAGTTCTACCCCTGTGCCATAATGGAATCTGAAATTCGCCCAATGAGAAATCAACGCTGAAGAAAATTGCTGTTCAGAGTTCCATAAAGATTGAGATTGTTTGGTGAACTTTACGTGAGGAGGTACAAAGGTGCAGAACTTGATCGGTACATCACTAGGACACTACACTATTCTTGAACTGCTAGGCGAAGGAGGCATGGGGTCGGTCTATAAAGCCTATGACACAGCCACAAATCGCGAGGTCGCCATCAAAGTTCTGCACCCACACCTAGCCCAGCGGCCTGGGTTCCAGGAGCGCTTTCTCCAAGAGGCCCGCATCGCCAAGTCGCTGGATCATCCCGGCCTTGTCAAGACCTACGACGTTGGGCAGGAAGGGGCCTGGCTCTACCTGGTGATGCCTTTCATCTCTGGTACCAATCTACGGCAAATGCTGATAGAGATGCAGCGGGATGGCAAACGACTTGCGTTGGATAAAGTGGTCGTGTTTATGCACTTGCTTTGCCAGGCTGTGGGTTATGCGCATAGTCGCGGCGTGTTGCACGGTGACATCAAACCTAGCAATGTGATCATCGTCGCGAAGCCTGCTGAGAACCTGCCTGATTATCCCGTGTTGGCCGATATGGGATTGGCCCGGACGTTAGGGGTGCAAGATGAAACACAGCACGAGGTCTCAAAGGGAACACCTGCCTATATGGCGCTTGAAGTCGCTTTGGGCCAGAAGGCTGGGACCTATAGCGATGTCTATAGCCTGGGGGCGCTGCTCTACGAGCTTGTCATCGGACGGCCTCCATTCGAGGTAAAAACTGTCGCGGAGGCAGTGCGCGACCACGCTCAAGGTGCTCCACCGGCCCCTCGCACTTTGCGCCCGGACCTGCCCGCGGCGCTCGAAGCTCTGATCCTCAAGGCGCTGGCCAAAGACCCAAGCCAGCGTTTCGCCGATGCCAATGCAATGGCCGCAGCTCTGGAAACCGCGAGCGCCAGTGTGCCCAAAACAACCGCTACCGTCGCCGACACGGCAGCTCCCCTTGCCTCTCTGTCCCAGACTGGGCAGGCGCTGGCTGCGTCTGCGGCGACCGTGCCTTATAAAACGCCTGTAGACGATTCGTCGGACTTCCCCTTACCTGCCGGACACATGTTCCCTGACAAAACCCCTGTCGATGAGGGCCTGGAAGAGGAAACCGGAACATGGCTTACGCTCTCGCTTGATCCCTACATCTTAACGGTTGAGCCAGGTGATTTCGTCGACGTTTCTGTCACCCTATTTAACCAGGGCCTAAACTACGACTCACTTCTGCTCAGCGTAGCAGGTGTCCCAAGCTCTTGGGTGGAACTCTCGCCTACGCTGCGGCTGGCGCCCGGTCAACAACAGACGGTCATTGTGAGCATTTCTCCACCGGACGATCCACAAAGTCGCGCGGGGCAATATACATTGACGATACGTGCTGTCAGCCAAAGCTCTCCTACGCACTCTGCCGAGGCGCAGGCCACGCTGACGGTCAAAGCGGTTCCCCGATTCGACAGTGAACTTCACCCCGCGCGCATCTACGCCAGCCGGGACGGCCGAATTGCAGTGCGTAACCAGGGAAACGCCGAGGAAACCTACACACTGCAGTGGACAGACCCGGCAGGCGCACTCGAGTTTATTCCCCCTCAGAGACAACTGACTGTACAGTCTGGCGAAACCAAGCACGTTGAATTTCGCGGGAAACCTCACACGCGACGCTGGGCAGGCGGTGAGACCAGTTACCCCTTTTCTGTGCAGATTCGCGCCACCTCGGGAGACATCCAGACGCATACCGGAGAACTGCTGAGTAAGGGGCATGGAACTGTCCTGGCTTTGTTGCTAGTGGTTTTATTGTGTTTGGTACCGGTTCTCTTATGGCGTCTTCTCCCACAAGAGATTCAGCAGAGCGTTCAAGCGGCCCTTCCCTTGCCGATTGCCAGGGAGACTCCGATGCCTACGGCAACCGCGACCCTGGTTCCTGCCCCAACTCAAGAAGCTGTGTCGCCATCTCCGGTGCCCCCCTCCCCGACGCCTGTTATTTCCGCAGAGGAAGCTATCAAAGACTACTACGCGCTTGTCGCGCAAGAGCAATATACGTATGCATATCCGATGGTCAAGGTATATGACCTTCACGGAAAGAAACAATCACAGGACGAGTACGTCGCCGGTTGGACAGAATCAGGGCCTGCTATGATTACACACGTTATTGATGTCCAGGAGACCGGCGATACCGCTACCATCACACTTGAGCTTTATTACACACAAAAAGGGGTCTCTCATACGCTCCGCTTCGAGCTTGCACGCAATGTCGAACTTGGCGATGAGCGGTTCGGCTATTGGTTGTTTATCAAAGGAGAATGGATCAACTGAAGCTACCTGTCCGGTACACTTTGCCGGGGATACGTTACAAAGCAGAAACACGCAGGGTGCAACGCACTTTGAAAGCGCATTGCACCCTTTGAGTAGTTCTGGCGAAATATGTTTTATGTACTTTCTGACTGAAGACTAACGACTGGAGATCTATGGCAAAATCAAATTATCCAATGACTCGTGGCGTGCGGCATTTACAGGATAAGAAAGTAGCATTCACGCCACATCTGTATTCTTATGAGGAGCATGGTGGTACGGGCGACGCATCTGCTTGCCTGAATGTGGACGAACACGCCGTCATCAAGACGCTCGTGATGGAAAAGGATGACGGTAAGCCGTGTCTGGTCTTGATGCACGGTGACAGGGAAGTTTCTACCAAAAACCTGGCCCGGGAGTTAGGTGTAAAATCTGTCACACCTTGTGATGTCGCCAAAGCCGAGCGCGTGACTGGCTATCAGGTCGGCGGGATCACTCCTTTCGGCACCCGTCAACCACTGCTGGTCTACGTCCAAACGACGATTCTGGACTTGCCCTGTATCTACATTAACGGTGGCAAGCGTGGCTTCCTGGTCGAAATCACCTCCGACGCTTTGCAAAAAGCCCTTTCCATTAAACCTGTTGATGTAGCCATCATTCCATAGCATCATCTCTCATTTCTCATTTCTAATTTTTGGGAGGACACCATGATTTCTCGTAAAGATGCATTCTTCGGCATTCATTTTGACCTGCATGCGAGCGAGCACGACACAGAACTCGGCGCGGACGTGACCGAGGAAATGATTGCTCGATTGCTGGAGCGGGTCAAGCCCGACTACGTTCAGCAGGATTGCAAAGGGCACGCCGGTTACACCAGCTATCCCACCAAAGTTGGCTGGCCCTCGCCGGGTATCGTCAAGGATGCGCTGGCGATTTGGCGCAAAGTCACGCGCGAACACGATGTCAAGCTCTTCATTCATTACTCCGGCGTGTGGGATCGTGTCGCTGTGGAACACCATCCAGAGTGGGCGCGCGTCACGCCGGAGGGAAAGCCCGATCAGCAGGGGATCACCAGCACCTTCGGCCCTTACGTGGACGAGGTGTTGATTCCGCAGCTCAAAGAGGTCTTTGGAGCTTATGACCTCGACGGTGCGTGGATCGATGGCGAGTGTTGGGCCACGCAACCCGACTACAGCCCGGCGGCACTCGTTGCCTGGAAAGCGACGACCGGTTACGAGGACACGCCTCGTTCCCCGGAGGAGCCGCACTGGCACGAGTGGCTCGAGTTCAACCGGCAACAGTTTGAGACGTATCTCACGCATTACATTGACGCGCTGCACACGTTCAACCCCGCGCTCGAAATCACGAGTAACTGGATGTACACTGCCTTCACGCCGCGCCCGGTCAAAGCGCCGCGCGAATCTTCGCGCATCGATTTCATCTCCGGCGACTACAGCGCGCAGGATTCTGTCAACACGGCGCGTTTCGAGGCGCGTTACATCGCCAGCACGGGGATGCCGTGGGACTTGATGGCTTGGGGGTTCTCGTGGTGGGGCGATGGCAAGCGCCATCATCGTAGCTACAAACCCGCCGTGCAGTTGCAACAGGAAGCGGCAGTTGTGTTGGCGCAGGGTGGGGGCTTTCAGGTGTATTACCAGCCCACACGCGCCGGATGGTTCGACGCTAACCTCGTCGAGACGTTGGGGCAGGTGAGTGACTTCTGTCGTGCGCGGCAAGCCGTTTCCCATAAGACGGAGAGCGTGCCGCAGGTGGCGTTGTTGCTCTCTTCGACAGATTTTTACGCCAAGACAAACGGCGTTCTGCGCGCCTGGGAGGGTGAGCACAATGCACTCCAGGGCACACTCCACGCGCTTTTGGGGTGTGGTTACTCTGTGGATGTGTTGGCCGAGCACCAGATTCAGGATAGGCTTGCTGACTATCCCATCGTTGTCCTGCCTGAAGTGACCACGCTTGATCCAGCTTTCCGCGACGCGTTGGTGGAGTACGTGAAAAACGGCGGCAGCCTTCTTGCTATCGGTGCGCACACCGCCCGCCTCTTCGCCGAAGAACTGGACGTCGACCTCGATGGCGACCCCGTCGAACGCAACGATTTCATCTTTAGCAAGAGGCAAGAGGCAAGAGGCAAGACACAAGGAGCGGACATCATGCATCCTGCTTCTTGCGTCATCCCTGGGATGCTCCAGGGCCTCTGGCAATCCGTGAAATTGAAGACCGGTAGCATCCTTGCCTACCGTTATCCCACGAACGATTCGCGCAAGAACGGTGAACCTGCTGCCAGCCTCAACACGCTCAAACAGCCGCTGCGCCCGGATCAGGATCGTTTTGAGTGGTACCGGATGCCGTCAGGACACATCGCTGCAATCTACGGGCCGCTCGGTAGCGTCTACCGCGAATACCACACCCCGCACCTGCGCGAATTCCTGCGTGGCGTGATGCAGGCGCTCTTCCCGCAGCCGCTCGTTGAGATCGACGGCCCACCATGCATTGATGTTACAGTCCGCCAAAAGGATGGCAAGCTGCTGGTGCATCTACTCAACACCGCAGGGATGCAGGTAGGATCGGCTTACACCATCGTGGACTTCATCCCCACCGTTGGCCCGCTGACCATGCGCGTACGCCTGGACACTGCGCCGTCGTCCGTGACTCTTGTCCCTGGTAATGACGAGATCGTGCACACCTGGGCGGACGGTGTTCTCGCTGTCAGCTTGCCAGCGCTACATATTTATACTGTCGTTGCCATTGAACCATAGCGTTGGCGCCTGATAGATTTTCCAACCGTCAGGTCGGGATGCGCAATGATTCGGGAGAAGAAAAACAACCCGTAAAACAGTGAAGCCCAACCCAGAAAAGAACCGCCCAGCCAGCAATGG
>JAFGSL010000675.1 GCA_016934645.1 Anaerolineae bacterium | reverse complement strand
GGCCATCGGCCTCTCCGGGCAGATGCACGGGACGGTGTGCCTCGATGCGCGCGGGCGCGCGCTGCGTCCGGCCATCATCTGGGCGGATCAACGGTCAGCGGCGCAGGTGGCCGAGGTTGAAGCACGCGTCGGGCGCGAGCGTTTGGCCGCGTGGACGGCAAATCCGCTGGCAACCGGCTTCATGCTGGCGACGTGGCTCTGGTTGCGCGAGTACGAACCCGACGTTGCCGTCGCCACCGCTCATCTACTGCTGCCGAAGGACTACGTCCGTTACCGGCTCACCGGTGAGATTGGAGCGGAGCCGAGTGATGCTTCCTCGACGTCGCTTTTCGATACGGCGAACCGTCGTTGGAGTGAACCGCTAATGGAGGCGCTCGGATTGGACGCGCACGTGCTGCCACCAGTGGCGGCGTCGGCGGCGATCGCGGGCGGTCTGCTGCCGGAGATCGCATCGGCGATGGGGCTGCGTCCCGGCACACCAATCATTTACGGTGGCAGTGATCAAGCCATGCAGGCCGTTGGGCATGGCGTCGTCGCGCCGGGCGTGCTCTCGTCCACGATCGGCACTGGTGGACAGCTCTTCGCGCCTATCGCGCGCCCGACTTACGATCCGCAACTGCGCCTGCACTGCTTTTGCCACGTCATGCCCGACATGTGGCATCTTGAATCGGCGATGCTCGCGGCAGGCCTCTCTCTCAAGTGGTTGCGTGACAATGTGATGCCAGGTCTCACGTACCAGGAGATCGCGGATGCTGCGACGACCGTTTCGCCCGGCGCGGAAGGGCTGTTCTTTTTGCCGTATCTCGCCGGTGAGCGCACGCCGCACATGGATCCCCGCGCGCGCGGGAGCTTCGTCGGGCTGACACTGCGCCACGGACGCGCCCACATAGCGCGGGCGGTGATGGAGGGCGTCGTTTTTGGGATGCAGCAGGGGCTTGAACTGATGCTCGATCTGGGTTTGACGCCGGAACGCGTCGTCGCGTCGGGTGGGGCGACGACGCACGCGTTGTGGCTGAAGCTGCAGGCGGATATGTTCAGTCGCCCGCTATACCAGACGCGAACGGTTGAGGCTTCGGCGGTGGGGGCGGCGCTATTAGCCGGGGTGGGGATAGGTGTGTACTCGGACGTAGCGGATGTCGTCGCCAAGGCCGTGCGTTACTCCGATGTCATAATCACGCCGGATCCGGACAACGTCGCGTGTTACGCAGCCCTTGCCGAGACGTTCGCTGCGCTCTATCCGGCACTCGCGCCGACGTATCACGCTTTGTGGAACTCTGTGTAGTGACGACTTCAGTCGTTCTTGTGGTATGAAAGCGACTGAAGTCGCAACTACCGCAGCCGCGACTACCGCGATTACGCTAAAATTAGCTGTGATTCCACCAGGCTCTCGTCGATTTCCCACCCGATGCCCGGTTGTTGAGGCAATTCGATGTAGCCGTTCACCGGTTCGGGCTTGCTGCTGAAGAAGAAGTTGTTCAATGTGTTCCACTTGACCAGGTACTCCTGCACGGGGCAGAGGCCAGGCGATTGGGAAGCACTGAAGTGGAGCGTCGCGTAGGTTGAATGGTTGTGCGGGACTACCTCGACGTCGTAAGCCGAAGCCAGCGCCGCGATTTTAACGATCTCGGTGATACCGCCTGCCCAGCAGATGTCGGGTTGTAGCACATCCTGTGCACCTGCCTCCAGTAGCTTATGGAAGCCCCAACGTGTGTATTCGTGCTCGCCGTTGGAGATGGGGTAGGGCGCATGTTGGCGGATTTGTGCGCAGATGTCGTATTTATCCGGCATAACCGGCTCTTCAACCCAACGCGGGTGGTACTCGGCGATGCGCTCCGCCATTGCGCGCGCGTAACGCAGGTCCCAGCTCATCCAGGTGTCCAGCATCAGGTCGGCATCGGGGCCGATGGCCTCGCGCACGGCTTTGACCAGCGCGACATTGCGCTCGATGCCGGCGAGGCCGTCTGCGGGGACGGCGCGGAAAAACCACTTTTGCGCAGTGTAGCCTTTAGCGGCGTATTCCCTGGCGCGTGCAGCGGCCTGTTCCGGTTCCACGGAAAAGCCGAGCATGCTGGCGTAAGCCGGAATGCGTTCCCGCGTGGGGCCACCAAGGAGCACGTAGACGGGCGTATCGAACCACTTCCCGCGAATGTCCCACAGAGCGCAGTCCAATGCACTGATGGCCATCATCGTGACGCCTTTGCGGCCGTGGACAGACAGCCGGTACATCTTGTCCCACAGCAATTCCACCGCCAGTGGATCCGCACCGAGGAGCAGTTCCTTAAAGTCCGCCAGGATGATGTGTGCGATGGAGGGGGTAATCGGTCCCGCCAGACCGATGATTCCCGAGTCGGTTCCGATCTCCACGAAGACCAGTCGAACCCGATACGCGCTCTCATCGAGTCGATCTAGCCAGTGTACACCCTCGGCCCGGTGCTCCGGGTAGACGTCAATCGGGCGGGAGAGTCGCTCCTCCCAAAATTCACCCTCGAAGGGCATAATGCCCGTCAATTCCCGGCAACGAATCGCATCGATTTTCATTAGCGTAACCTCCATACAGAAAAGTAGACGGTAGATGGTGGACAGTAGACGGGCGTTCTTTCCCCTGTCTACCGTCTACTGTCTACCGTCTACTTACGAGAACTAGAACGGACGCGGCGCTATACCAACCAGGTAGCCATACTTGGCCTTGAACTGATCCAATGAGAGATTTGTCTGCGCCGCCATCTTGCCGAGGAGGATCTCGTCTTCGGCGTCTCCGGGCGTAAGGCGGATCATGAATTTGCTTGCCGAGCGGAAGACGAAGGAATCGGTGTTGACTTTGCGGACTTCCGTTCGTCCGGTGGAGGGATCCATCATCTGGGCAAAGGGGATGGGAACCATCTGCCCTTGCTGGATGGTGACCGTCGCGTGACTGCCTTCGTCAAGCAGGAAAGTGACAGCGGCTTCGCCCAGGCTGCGCGTGTAGTCGATATCGTAGGCGATGGGGTCGGCGCAGCGTAGTTCGTAGCCCTGGTCAATGTTGACGATGCTGGTGTTGATGCCGATGATTTTGAGTTCTTTGCGCAGTTCGTCCTTGAGAATGTGCGAGAAGTCGACTTCTGACAAGCGGATGTGGCCATGTTCATCGTGCTCGACGTTTTCCAGCACGTCCAGGTCACCGGGGAACATTTGCTCCACCACGCCTTCGGCCACCACCGCCACGCCGTGCGGTTTATCGTCGGCCTGCCGCTTAATAATCGTCGTTGCGAGAATGTCCACGACTTCCTGTAGACGAATCTCACGGTCTTTCCACTCTTCGGGGATAAGGGTGATCGTCGCGCCGGAGCTTTTGCCGATACCGAGCGCCAAATGGCCCGCCTTGCGTCCCATCGCCACGACAAGATACCAGCGCTGGCTAGTGAGCGCGTCTTCCATCAAGTTCATTACCAGCCGCGTTCCCAACTCCCGCGCCGTCTCAAACCCAAATGTCGGGATGCCTTCCGGCAGCGGCAGGTCGTTGTCGATGGTTTTGGGTGCGTGAACCGTCTGGATTCTGACGTTCATATGCTCGTCTGCGTAGCGCGCGACACGATACGCGGAATAGGCCGTATCGTCACCGCCGATAGCGAGCAGACAGTTGATCCCCGCATCGATCAGCGTGCGGCTGCACATTTCAAGGTACTCATTCGACTTGGTCGGATTGGCGCGCGAGGTACGCAGGATGGAGCCGCCGTCACGGTGGATGCGGCTCACATCGGCGATGGTCAATTGCTTGCCAACGATACGGCCTTGCATGAGATACTTGAAGCCTTCGTACAGGCCGATGACCTCCATGCCATTGACAATCGCTTCGATGGTGGCGGAGTGGATTACACCATTGATTCCTGGCGCTGGTCCCCCACCGACTAGAATGCCGAGTTTTTTGTTTCTTGCTTTAGCCATGATGTCATCTCCCCCTCTAAAAATACCTTAAACAAATCTTTTTGCGAATAGGCCACAGTATAACGCAGGGTTGGAAAATCGTCAATATTCGGCTTTAGCTGGTTCTGTTTTATATGTCGTCTGGCAGACCGCCAAGTAACTGGCACTACCGCTGTTCAAAAGTTGTATTTTTGCGCCCAGTTGACCATTTTGGCTACTGGTTGCACAAATTTTATGCTAGGAAGAAAAAAAGCTGGCGCACGTGAACATGTCCAGCTTCTCTGAGTAAAAGAGCGTGTCAAAGGGGAGAGTTACAGCAAAGGTGCTAGTGTCTGCACAGCGCGGTGCATCTCCAAGAACACCAGACCTAGTTTGGCATTTTGATGCGCTAACACCGTGAGCACCGCTTCCTCGCCAACGGACATCAGGATGACATACCCTCTATCCCCTTTAATGTAGACTTGTTCAAGCACACCCCGTCGCAGTTCGGTGGCGATGCGTTCGCCCAGGGACAACATTGCCGCCGACATCGCCGAAACGCGGTCTTCTTCTGAACCAACAGGCAAGGCTGAGGCAATGATGAGGCCGTCGACGCTGACGATAGCGGTGGCTTCAATATCTGCGGTGCCGGATTGAAGCATATACAGCGCTTCCGTG
>JAFGSL010000101.1 GCA_016934645.1 Anaerolineae bacterium | reverse complement strand
GGAATCCGCCGGCCCTGTGTGGAGATGGCGGGAATCGAACCCGCGTCCGAAGAATTCGACGATGAGCTTCTACGAGCGTAGTCGGCGATTTTGCTTTACCCGGAGGGCCGCTGCCGACCGCGCCGCATCCGGGCTAGCCGAGGAGTCTTAGAACTTCCTTATCGGCGTCTGGAAGTTAGCGCGCAGACGGTATGTCACCGGACTCCAACGTGCCTGCGAGACGCTGGAGGGGCGTGACCGGATATCCCGATCAGGTTTTGGGTTGTCCGTTCTGCTTACGCAGCGACGGCGACCGGGGCGGTAGCCCAGGTATTCGCCATCGTGGGAACCCAGTTGTTTGCCTTAGTGTTGGCATTTTAGGTTTGCTCCTGGGTTTACGGAGACGGAGCCTCCCCGACTCGCAGCCCACCACCAGCCTTCCCCGTCGAAACCTTGTCATCCCCGCTATTCATTATTATACCATAAGTCCATTCAGCGCCAAAACTTGATGGTTGTTGTATTGAACGAGCGCCCGTGCTTGACCAGGGATGCCTAGTATGCGTACGTCTTAAAGTGCATCGCCGAGTAGGATGCCGAACAATCCGAGAATGACACCCAGATGTAGGAAAAGCTCTGTATCCGCCAGCCAAGCGATGATGGCCCATTGTGGGAGCAGATTGAAGACCAGGTTCAACAACACCATACTGATGCCGATGAGCACCGGAAGCCCTTTGTTGTGGGCCAGAAACTCACTGACTTTTTTCAGCAGTTCATTCATATATCCTCCGTGGGAACCCTTGCGAAGGTTTTTTGTAGATTTCGAGATGAACGCTCTCGGGAAACGGTATCATCGTGTCGCGCAGTTTGTGCGCAACCTTCGCAAGGATAGTTGAATCATTATCACGATTGTATCACAATGGCCACAGACTACAAAAGGTTTAGCCGTCATCTTGATTCTGAAAGGCTTTTGTAGTAAAATATATAAAGTTGGTTTTTATGAGTTAAATCATAACGGCATTAGGAGGTCGAACTATGGTCGCAATAGGTGAAATGGCTCCAGACTTTTCATTGCAGTCCGATACCGGGGAAATGGTTTCTTTGTCCGATTATCGCGGGCGCAAGGTCGTGCTCTACTTTTATCCCAAAGCGGATACACCGGGTTGCACGAAGCAAGCCTGTGCGCTACGCGATGTTTATCCAAACATCGAAGCCGAGAATGCCATCGTTATCGGTATCAGCCCTGACAAACCGGAGGCCCTGGTAAAGTTCCGTGAGAAGTACGCGTTGCCTTTTGCTCTTCTCTCGGACCCAGATCACAAGGTCGCCGAGGCATATGGTGCGTGGGGTGAAAAGAAGATGTACGGCAAAGTGTACGAAGGCATTATCCGCAGTCACTTTGGTGTTGGCGAAGATGGGCGTTTGGCGGAGGTCGTGCACAAAGTTAAGCCGCTGACCACGGCGGACCTGGCGCTAAAACTGGTTAAGCTATAAACCCTCTCGCTATAGTGGAAAACACTATTTTCTACAAAGACCAGCGCCCGACGCGATGTCGCGCGGAGCGCTGTGTGTTTTTGATCTTAGGGGAGGGGTATATTGAACAAATCGAAGACGCTCTCCCAAAATGTTACTGGGGCAAACCATAAGTATATGGCTATGCCCAGGCAAATACAAATCAAAACAAGCAGAATGGCGACGATGACATAGATCCATTTTGAGCGTCTGGCTGGAGGTGCTGCAGGCGGTGGGGGTGGTGGTGCTGTCCACGCTTGCTGCGGTGCTGGCGTGGGTTGTGATGCGGACGCCGTCTGTGACGCAGAATCAAATTGGATAAGGGGTTGTTGTGGTGGTATGATGGGGCTCTCTGAGTACGTACGGTACGGTTCTTCGTAGTCAGGTGGGGGAGGAGGAGGGGGATAAGGCGTGCTGTCGTTCATCATCTGCGTAGCGCTGTCTGGCATCGTTGGTATAAGTTTTGCTGTGGATAATGCGTCCTCAACCTCATATTGGAAGGTGATGTAATCTGCCAGGGTAACGACATCACCCGGCATCAATCGGTGTGGGCCAGTGAGTTGGCGATGGTTAACCCATGTGCCGTTCGTGCTACCCATATCTTCGACAATCGCAGTGGTCCCTGTTGTTCCTTCTGCTAGCCGAATTTGGGTGTGGTGGCGCGATATGCGCGTGCTGTCGATGACGATCGTGTTATCGGCTGTGCGACCTATCGTGCAGACCATGTCCTGTAACGGGTAAGCTTGACCCGCATTTGGCCCTTCGATCACAACTAGAAATCGCCGGATAGTATTCTCCATAGCTTCAACCTCCACTTTTGCTGAAAACGAGTATACTCCTGTAGAGAATACAGGCAAGTCGTTGGTGAACTCAACGACTGTTAGTACATCGCGGTAGAAATCCTGAACTGGTTAGCTATGCTCAGAGCGGATCGCCAGATCCACGATTCTTGCACACAACGCCGGGATCTGATGATCCCTGGCAAGCACAAACCGGGAAGCTATTTGCTCCGCACGGTACTAGACGATTTTCTGGAGGGTCTATGAAACCTATTCTTGTCGATGCGCATCTTGATCTGGCCTACAACGCCGTGGTTCTGGGGCGTGATTTATTGCGCTCTGTGAATGAGATTCGCCATCTTGAAGCTGCAACACCGCCGCCCGGTAGTCCGGCTGGTATGTGCATGACTACAGTGCCGGCGCTCCTTGAAGGGCGTGTAGCGATTGTGGGTGGCAGCCTCTTCGTCGCGCCGGATTTCAAAGGCTTACGGGAACCGCAAGCTTACCATACCACGCAAGAGGCTCACCGTTACGCTGTGCTACAACTCGACTACTATCGCCGTCTGGCCGACGAAAACGAGCAGGTAGTTCTCCTAAACACAGTTGTTGATATGGAGGCGGTGTTGGCTTCCTGGGATACGGAGCAGCCGCAACTGGGTATTTTTGTCGTGATGGAAGGCGCAGAGCCAATCCGTGAGCCTGGAGAGGTAGGATGGTGGGTGGAACGCGGTCTGCGCGGCGTTGGGTTGACTTGGTCGATGGGGACGCGCTATGCTGGCGGCAACGCGGCGCCTGGTCCTCTGACCGATGACGGGCGGCAGTTGCTTGTGACTATGGCGGATTACAACCTGCTGCTTGACCTCAGCCATCTGTGGGAGGAAGCGGCTTACGAAGCTCTGGATCGTTATCCAGGCCCAGTAGTCGCAACGCATGCCAACCCACGCGCTTTTGTGGATCGCCTGCGCATGCTACCCGATACGTTGATCCGCCGGATAGCCGACTGCGACGGTGTGATAGGGGTTATCCCCTTCAATCGTATGCTGGATGAAGATTGGCGTCCCGGCGCCGCGCGCTTGCCCCTCACGCGCCTTGTCGAGGTTATCGACCACATCTGCCAGATTACAGGTGACGCACGTTTTGTTGGCATTGGTTCGGACTTCGATGGCGGATTTGGGCAGGAAGCGGTCCCAGAGGGTGTGGAATCCAGTGCAGATTTGGGAAAGCTTGGTGCACTGTTGGTCGAGCGCGGCTACGCGGATGCGGACATCAACGCGATTTTAAGTGGGAACTGGTTGCGCATACTCCGGCGTGTGCTGTCCGGCGGCTTTTAGGGTTGTCATCTTCTTGAATTGTGGTATTATACCGCTACACCTGCCGTGTACGTGAAACCGACACGGGGTTTTGAGCCAACATTTTGATAAAGAGGGGTCTGTTGTCCAAGAGCGACAACGCGGTAGCCTTCGGGCAAGGCTGAGTTGTTCGGCAGGACCCCACCTGCGTAAGCAGGGTCAAAACCAGCGGTCCACGGCACGGCGGGGCTGAACTTATTTTTAACAAAAAACCGCGCTTGTTCATAAGCGTGGTTTTTTGTTGTCGGTGTTTTGTTATTGTTATGTAAAGTAACCTTGACTTTCCATCTCGCTTGTGTTATGCTTCGCAAAGAGTTTTGTCAATCAATTGGCGCAATCATTTCTCTTCCCCACGGCGTTGTGGGTTAAGAATTTCGTGCGGTGTTGTTTCACCGCTCACTATTTTGGGATTGAGGACTGTATGTATTGGGAACGAGTCTCTGAGGAGATCTATCTCTTCACCAGTGATCGTTACGCTTTAGTCAACTCTGTGGCGGTGGTGACACGAGAAGGGATCATCCTTGTGGATGGGCTTCCCTTCCCGGACGAAGCCAAACAAATCGCACGTTTTCTTGAAGTGCGGGTCGGACCGAAATTTCACTCCGCGATTTTAACCCACCATCACATGGATCACGTCTATGGGCTGTTTGCTTTTCCGCAAACCATTGACGTTGTTGCGCACGAATTGTGTCGTATAAAGCTATTGGAAGTTGGTCAATCATCACTCGATGAGGCACGGCAGAGCGATTCGACGTTTGCCGAGGTCACCTTGC
The DNA here is from genome assembly GCA_016934645.1 of Anaerolineae bacterium. The sequence goes on along the minus strand of JAFGSL010000101.1, from coordinate 1,586 downwards.
GCATTCCGAACATCACTTTTGACACTGGTGAACTGCTATTGCGCGCGGGTAACAAGCGTTTCCGGCTGTTCTCATTGCCAGGCCACACGGACGATAATATCGGTATCTTGATGGAAGAGGAAGAAATCCTCATTACCGGGGATGCGGTCATGGCGATTCCCATCATCGCGGATGGCGACTGGGCGCGCGAGATTGAAACATTGCAGTACATCAAAGAGCTGGCCCCGGAGACGATCGTGCAGGGCCATGGTGAAGTCATCCTGCGCGGCGAGATTAAGGTTGTGATAGATCGTTACATCCGTTATCTGGAGTGTGTCTACAAAAAAGCGCAGACTGCCCTGCGACAGGGACGCGACCGCAAAGAGATTTGGAACATCCCCTTGGAGGACTGTGGCCTGGAGCGGGTGCCGCTAGGCATCGCCAGCCACCGCTTGCACATCGCCAACATCTTGAGCATCTACGATAAACTCAAGGTCGAGCGGTAGGGAAATGAGCGAATCAATGAATCAGCGAATCAGAGAATGGGCTAACAATAATTCGTTGATTTGCCCATTTGCCCATTTGCTGATTCTTTAAATGGACACCTTACGCGCGTGCTTGGAGCGTTACCTCAAGGCGTTGGAGCGCGACAATGCCTCGCCCTACACCGTTAAAAACTACCGTACTGACATTGGACAGTTCCTCGACTACAGCGCCGAGCAAGGGATCAATACCCTAGGTGGGCTGCACCGTGATCTGGTGCGCGATTATCTGCAGGAGTTAGCCGAAGCCGAGTACGCGCGGGCTAGCATCGCGCGGCGTGTCTTTGAGTTGCGCGCCTTTGGCGACTATCTGGTGCACCATAAAGCCTGGGAACAGAACCTCTTCCGGCGCATCTACGCGCCGCGCGTTCCGCGCCGTTTGCCTCGTTATCTCACCATCGAAGAAGTGCAGCAGTTGTTGGCTGTCCCCGACAGCACAGAGCCACAGGGGATGCGCGACCGTGCTATCCTCGAAACCCTGTACGCTTCCGGCGTGCGAGTTGCAGAGCTAGCCGCTTTGGATCTGCGCGACATAGATGTACATAGCGGGGAGATGCGCGTCATCGGCAAGGGAAACAAGGAGCGGTTGGTCTTGCTCGGTCGCCCGGCAGTGGGAGCGTTACAGACATACATTGATGTGGGGCGTCCGGCCCAGTTAGGGGAGCGTCATCCAACGAGCGCCTTGTTTCTCAACCGTTTTGGACGGCGGCTATCCGTGCGCTCGGTGGATGAGATTGTGCGGCGGGCTGGCGTCGTTGCCGGCATCAACCAGACGGTAACGCCGCATCTATTGCGGCATACCTTTGCCACACACATGCTTGATGGCGGGGCCGACCTGCGGGTGGTCCAGGAGTTGCTCGGTCACGAAAACCTGGCGACGACGCAGATTTACGCCAACGTGACCCAAAAGCGTGCCCGGGAAATCTACCTACGTGCGCATCCCCGCGCGGCTGATTCGAACGCACCGGATGAAGAGCTCTAGTACCGCAAGGCGCAAGTTCCTTTCTAGATAATGATGCTCAGAGGGGATCGCCAGATCCCCGACTATGCGCCAGACGCGGGGAT
>JAFGSL010000674.1 GCA_016934645.1 Anaerolineae bacterium | reverse complement strand
TTGCCGGTGTCGCGATTCATAAAGTGGACGGTCGAGGCACAGCCGCGGAAGAAGCCGTTGTTGGAATCGCCGACGATCAGCCGCCCGTCGCGACTGCTATGCGAATGCCAGCATTGCCGGGGAAAAACGAATCTCTCGACCTCGCCATCTGCGATCCGCACCCGCCACGTTTCATTGTTGTTGCCGACGTCGACGCACCAGGCATGTTCTCCATCGGCATCCCACCACTCGTGCGAGACAAAGCGCGGCTCACGCAGGATCGGGCGCGGCTCGCCGCCCCGTGTGATCAGCCAGAGCCGGGTGGTGATGGGGAATCTCAACCCCGTGATGATGTCGGTGTGAAATTCCTGGGCAAAGAGCACGGTGTCGGGGTCGGTGGGGCTGAACTGTGCGTGGTTGTGGAGCCGGTCGAAACGCCACCACTGCTGGAATGGGCCGCCGTCCAGCGGGAGACTGCCGAAGATGCGCACCAGTCCCACCGTTGCATCGATGAAAAATTCCTTGCCATCCGCGGAACGGGTCAGATGCGTGGCCAAGCCGGCAACGTGCCGTCCCCCGACTACCTCGGGGGGGAGTTGATTGACAAAGACCGGAACGTCCTCCGCGCGCGGGCCGCGCCGCCACACCGCCGGGCCTTCGCTCCAGAACGCATCGCCGGAGTCCGGATCGACATACGCGCCCGACGCATTTGTCTCCGGGAAGTGGCGCACGGTTTGATCGGCGAAATCGATCACGGCGAGGGTACGGTGCATGGCTGGCGGAAAGGCGCAGTAGAACCAGAGATAACGGCCATCGGCGCTCATCGAGTCGTTGACGAAATAGAATCCCTGCTGTACCGGCGCGACTCTGTGCTTGAGCACGTGGATTGTCACACCCGACGCGGGATGGGTGACTGGGGTAAACAGGTTGCCGTCGTTGAAGTTGATCATGGACATCGTGTTCCTCCGGGAATTTGGGATCTGTTTCTATTCCAGAACTGTAACCCGGCTCATTCTATCCTGATACATTTCCTTTGACAAGCTATCCCGGTCTTGCAGCGCAGTTGCCTAATAACCCACGTATTTTTGTGCGCATTTGCTTGTTTGCGCATTTGCTTACTTGCGCATCTTGATTACACTACGTGGAATATATCTATCGCACAAGGAATTGACTATGCACAACGCACACCTTTTCCATACACGCCGTACCTGTTTGCTACTCGCCATCGCGCTCGGACTTGGTCTGAGTGCCTGCACAGGTAACGGCGCACCCCGCCGCGCAGTCCTGGGAGACACCTGGCAGCGCCCCAGCGACGCAATGACCATGGTCTACGTGCCCGCTGGCACCTTCGTGATGGGCAGTGACGCTGAAGAAACCGAGGCCGCGCTATCAACGTGCCAGACATATCGCGAGGACTGCACTGCCGATCTCTTCAGCGACGAACGCCCCGCCCACACTGTTGTCCTAAAGAGCTTCTGGCTGGATCAAACCGAGGTCAGCTATGCTCAGTACCAACGCTGCGTTGATGAAGGGAAATGTGAACCGAGTGCCTGCGCCTCAGACCCGAAGTTCAATGCCCCCGAACAGCCCGTCGTCTGCGTATCCTGGCTCCAGGCCGAGGCATACTGCACCTGGACCGGCGGGCGGCTACCGACGGAGGCAGAGTGGGAGTACGCGGCGCGCGGGGCTGAAGGAGCACGCTATCCCTGGGGCGAAGTCTTCGATGGCAGTCGCCTCAACTACTGCGACGCCGCGTGCGAGCTTGAGCAGAGCGATCCAGGTAACAACGATGGCTTTGCCCAGACCGCCCCGGTAGGCAAATTCTCGGCAGGAGCTAGCTGGTGCGACGCGCTCGATATGGCCGGCAATGCCTGGGAATGGACCGCCGACTGGTATGCTGCCTACCCCGCCGAGCGTCAAACCAACCCTGCCGGCCCGGAAACCGGGCGGCAGCGTGTAACCCGGGGCGGCGGATGGGACTCCAACCCCGCTTTCTCGCGGGCCACTACGCGTAACTGGGGTCTCCCCGACCGCAGCAGCAACGTCACCGGTTTCCGCTGTGCCATGTCAACCCGGAATTAGTTTTTTAACCAATTTATAACAAAATATATTATTGACATTCTCAAAACCTACAATATAATAAAAGGGTTAAATGTCGCTTTAGAAATGGAAGTTTGTCACTTGTTTATTGTTAAGCGACTCTCACCTATACCCAATCCCAAGGAGGAATACTATGAAGAAGCGTTATTGGGTCGCACTTATTATCGTCCTGGCCCTGCTCATTGGGGGCCTCCCCACCTCGGCTGCCCCTTCCGGACCGAAGGAAATCAAGCTCACGCGTCAAGATAGCGGCAAGCCCGTTACCGTAGGCAGCAACGATGAGCTGGTGATCAGCCTGGAGAGCAGTCCCGGCACCGGTTATGGCTGGTATTTGGCCACCCCCGGCAACGAGATTCTGCGCCAGGTTGGCGCGCCGGAATGGACCCCGGCAGCCGGCGAGCAGAAGCTCGGCGGTTCTGGAATGCAGACGATGCGCTTTGCCGGCATCGCCAAAGGGCACGGCAACATCACCCTCGTTTATCGCCGCCCCTGGGAAGATGAGGTGCTTGACACCTTCTCCGTGGATGTGCAGGTAACCGGTGTCTCGAGTGCCGGGCTGAGCAGTGCGGTTTCCGAAGAAGCGATGGCCGATGACGCGTCATCCGATGACGCGTCATCCGATGACGCTGAATCTTACGTCCCTAACAGCGTCAGTGCGTTAGCCGATTCCTACAACTGGTGCGACAACGGCGGCTGCACCCCTGTGCGCGATCAAGGGAACTGTGGGAGCTGCTGGGCCTTCGGTACGGTAGGGGCTCTGGAATCCGCCATCATGATCAAAGACAGTCAATCCAAGGATCTCTCCGAGCAGTACCTTGTCTCCTGCAACACCGATGGCTGGGGCTGCAGCGGCGGCTGGTGGGCGCACGACTACCACGAGTGGAAGATCCCGCCGAGTGAGTCCGCGGCCGGTGCGGTTTACGAGAGCGCCGAGCCTTACGTCGCGCAAGACACCCCTTGCAACGGCCCTTACACGCACAATGAGACTATTGATAGCTGGGCCTTCATCGGCAGTGAAAGCGGCGTACCTTCGGTTGATGCAATCAAACAGGCCATCGCGGATTACGGCCCCGTTTCGTCGGCAGTTTGCGTTAACACCGACTTCCAGAGCTACACCGGTGGGGTATTCAATCCCCGCAGGCCATGTAATCAGGTCAATCACGCCATTGTGCTGGTCGGCTGGGATGACAGCGATGGTGCGTGGATTCTGCGCAACTCCTGGGGCTCCAACTGGGGTGAGGACGGCTATATGCGCATTGCCTATGGCAAATCGCAAGTTGGGTACAGCGCCAACTACGTTGTCTACGGTGGCGGCACCGTCCCCACGCCCACGCCCACTACCACCACGACGCCCACGCCTACACCTACTACGACGCCCACCCCCACACCTACCCCCGATCCTGATGGTGAAATCCACGTGGCGTCCATTGATATGTGGTACAGTCCGGCGGGCCGCAACAACTACGTCTACACCCAGGTCGCCATCGTGGATGAGAACGGCAGCCCAGTTGCTGATGCTGTTGTGGACGTTGAAATGGCTTTGCCCGACGGCGGCGTGGCCATGGGCTCCGGTGCGACCGGCAGCGATGGCACGGTGACGTTTAGCCTCAAGACCAAGGTCACGGGCACCTTCATCTCCGAGGTTACCAACGTGACCCACAGCGACTTCACCTACAACGCCTCTGCCAACATCGAGACCAGTGAGAGCCTGGTTGTTCCCTGATTCTCATCTGTAATACTTCCGGCGGCGGGCCTAAGGCCCGCCGCCGATTTTGTCTCCACAACCAATTTCAGTATGTTTATCTTTTCCTTAGACTCTGTTCCATCGGCCCAAACTTTGATGGCGACTTCTTACGGTATCCCTGGGCCGATGATGTGCCAGTGCATGTGTGGCGTGACGCCGGGTGCGGCGGCATTGGCCCGCACATAGAATCCTGTGGTATCCAATCCCAACTGCCGGGCGACCTCCTGAATTGCTCGCACCATGGAGGACAGCAGTTCGCCGTCCAACGCCATCGGATCCAAAAGCGATGGCACGTGCTGCTTGGGGATGACCACCACGTGAATCTCGGCCTGCGGGTGTGGATGGTGAAAGGCCAACACG
>JAFGSL010000100.1 GCA_016934645.1 Anaerolineae bacterium | reverse complement strand
GGTATCGGACTGCTGCAATATCGTTCGTGGGCGCGGGTGCTGGCCTTGATCCTGGCCTTCTTCAACCTGCTCGCTGTCCCCCACGGCACGGTGTTCGGCGTCTACACGCTTATCTCGCTGCTCAACACGGATGCGGCAGCTTTGTTCAACAAATAACCACATGATGGTGTAGTGACGACTTCAGTCGTCATTACCCTCAATTCATTACGCGAACAAGCGCAGGGAATCTCTCCTGCGCTTGTCTTTGTGTCGGTTCCGTCACGACTCCCGCGCGTGAAGGTGTAGCGCTGCTGTCCGCTCCAACAGTCCTTCGCTCACGCCGCCATCCACGGAGAGGACACCTCCGTCGGCAAAATAGGCGAAGTCAAAATGCACCGGATCCCCGGCAACCTTGCCCGGCAGCGGCATCAAACGCGCCGTCAGAGGTTTGTGCAAACGCACGGCGAGCGCCGCTACATCGAAAAGCAAACGCACGAGCGCGCCTTCACTCACGTCACCAGGTAACGGCACGGTGTCCAGCCCTGTCCCGCACACGGCAGACCATTGCAGCAGTTCACCCACGTTCAGGCGCCCTTCGGCGGCGCGTTGCGCGAGCACGATATCCTCGAGCACCGGCAGCATCAGGCCACAGAATCCCACACGTGGAAAATGCGCCTGACCGATGGCATCGGTCAGCGTGGCTGCTGCTGCCAACGACCCGCTAGCACCGAGCGGTTGCCCGGTCAACACCTCCAGCGCCGCGCCGATGCTGCATGCCAACGCAGGAAACGGCGCGAGCGAGAAATCGATTCCGTGAAAGCGCATCGCATGCTGCACAGCAAGCCGCTCCGCGACAACGACCAGCCGCGCGGCCTCGGCTTCAATGCGGTCGCGCAAGCGGCGATGTGCGTCCGCCAGATCAGAAGCCGCACCGCCCGCATCGACCGCCAGGTCTGCCGCCTCCGTCGCTATGGCGAAAGCCGGCGCACCACCATCGTGATACGCCGCCGGAAAGAAAGGTGTACCGGGCAGCACATGCGCCAGCGCCGCGAAGCGCAGATTACCAAACCCAGCGTCGATATGGGATGCTTCGCGGATCACCTGCGCCGCCATCCGCACAGTTGCACCGTCGATTGCACCGCTCACCGGATCAACGATGTAAGCCGTCGCAAAGACCGACTGCGTTGCTGAAAAAACTGCAGGTAAGTGCAACAACCTCTCACCAGAGGCAGGGCCAAGTGAGAGGTACTCAAAGCCATACTCGCGAGCCAGTGCCTCCAGCGTGACTGCATAGCGGACGGGGTCAGGATGCATCGGGAGTCCATCCAACGCCAACCGCGTCGTCTGTACCTCAAAACCGGCATCGATGTAGGCCTGACAAGCCGCTTGGGAGAAAGCCTCCAGCTCCGCCAGACGTGGACTGTCCTCTAAATTCGCCGAATCGGCAAAAACAGTGATCGAACGGATTTTCATACCTTACATTCCACATAACAGAACCGGCGTCACCTACGACGCCGGTTTATCTTTCAAATAACCCGCAACCTGATCGGCAAACTCGCGCGCATGAACCGGCTTGGAAATGTAGCCTTCACAGCCATACGCTTTAGCAATCGCCGCCGCTGTATCCTGAGGCCATGCCGTCACCACCACTACCGGAATCGTAGATAACGCCTCAGAGCCTTTAAGCAGCGCAGCCACCGTCTGCCCATCCAGATCGGGCAAGCCCATATCCAACAAAATAAGATCGGGCATCGTCGCCATCGCCGTCTGCAGACCGCTTTCGCCATCTGACTCGACCAGGATGTGATAGTCAGAACGTTCGAGCAGTCGCTGCATCAATCGCGACTGGTACGGGTCATCTTCCATGATCAGGATCGTCTTCATTTGTATTCTCCCGTTCTGGCTGTCAACACTATTTCTGAAACAAGAGTATATACTCATGTTTGAAGATGTAAAATCCGCCAACGAGCGCACGGTAGCGCCAAAGCTCTTTCTGTTCACGTTTGGCCCGCGTCTCATCGAAGTTTTTGACGATGATACTCTTGAGGATGTATCCCTGCGCCTGCACAGCCTGCATCACGTGAAAACCAAGAGGAATCCACTCACCCTTCACGTACTTGTCGCCGATGACGATTGCCAGGTAGCGCCCGCGCTCCAGGAATGGGGTTACACGCGCCACAATCTCCGCGAATTGCGCCACAAAATCATCGACCGAGACAGCATTCGAGAGATCGCGGTCATCCTCGCTAAAGCGGATAATATCATGGTAAGGGGGATGCATCAACACGAGTTGCACCTGTGCGATGCCACGTTCCGCCAGCACAATCGCGTAATCCACCGCGCGGCTGTCCCCCTCTACCACATCTGCGACAACGCTATGCGGATTTGTCGCCTGTTCCACAATCTCGCGTGCGCGCGCGGCGATATCCGGACTCAACTCCACGCCGATGCCGTTACGCCCGAGGCGCAGACACTCCAGCAACGTCGTGCCGCTACCGACAAAGGTGTCCAACACCCAGTCACCTTGTTTGGTATAGCGCAGCATCATCTGGTGGGGAATCTGCGGGATGAAGTTACCCCAATACCAGGCCTTGTGCGCGCCGGAATTGTCGCGCCGCTCCAGCACCCACAGGCTGTCAGTGATGATCTCGTCGTACTCCTTCCAGCGGTTGAGGTTGATGTCGTTGACCTTGCCCGTGCGCACCTCGACGGCAGCCTTGCGCAAGCGCGCGATGTAGTAATGGGTGCGTTGCAATGTGCGCGTGGCGAGGATCTGATCCAGGTCTGCCAATAGCACGTCACGCGGAAACGCAACCGCCTTATCTGCAAGCGGCGCTTGATCCCAGATCCCGCCCAGTTTCCATATCTCCACTTGTGTATGCAACTCGCTGATCCGGGCGCGTATGACCTCCAGGTCATCGTCAGCCAGGCAGGCGTCTAGCAGATCGAGCAACGCATCGCGTTCCAGGATGATATCAATGTCTTCTTTAAGATTATTGGTCGTCATTAAAGCAATACCAAGTCAATGCTTGCGGCGGATCATAATCCGCCGTGCCGCTGCTGCGCGGGATCGCAATCCCGCGAGAGCGTGTTGTGGGCGGATTCTCAACACCGGATCGCCCAAATGATGTCGGACAGCGTCTCCTGCCCCGGCATGAAGGAGAACCGGTGCAGGCGTGCCGCGTCGAATGTCGTCACGTAATCGCGCACGATGCCGCTCAGCCACGTCAACTCGGCCTTGAGCTTCCAATGCGCACTGTCAGTCGCATACAGCACGAGAAACAGCCGGTTGGCATAATGCCGGCGCTGCTCCTGGCTCTGCGAGCGATACAGCCATTCGATAAGCGCCGTCGGGTGGTTGACCGCGTAAGTGAGGTCATGGCCGAAACCACGCGGGAATACCGAGGTCTTGTGGTCGAACCGCACCCCGTTAAGTGTGAAATCCACCAGGCGATCCCGCCGGTTCTCCGCCGGGGTCACACCGTCCAGCCCCGCGAAAATATCTTCCACCGCCCGTGCTGACCAGAAGTTGTACCACCGGTTCAGCGCGTAATTGAAGAACGCCTCACGCTCCGGCGCAGCGCCAAAGCGGCGCTCCAACTCCGCAAGCAAAGGCTCGAAAGATAGCTCATCATAGACGAAGCGTGTCTGCGCATCGAAGAGGTTGTTCTGCACCCGTCCCCAGCGATAGGGATAGGCCCAGCGTTTCTTCAATTCGCGCTCACGGGTCTGGAGAGATTGGAGATTCATGACAATTTATGCGGAATATCCTACAAACTCACTAAACTAATGAACTCATCCCATTATAGCACATTCCATCTCCACTTCACGCAAAGATTGAACAAGCCAGCGATAGACAAATTCCACAAACTGGGGTACACTTCCCCACATACCAAATGCAGGCAGGAGGTGTCAGTGTGACAACCGAACACGTGGCTCCTTACGGAGCGTGGAAATCTCCCCTCACATCCGATCTGATCGTCTCGCGGTCTATCGGCTTGGGCGGCGGCAAGTTCGACGGTGATGATGTGTACTGGCTGGAAGGCCGCCCCGCCGAGGCCGGACGCTACGTCATCGTCCGGCGCACGCCCGACGGTGCCTCCGCGGACGGAGGTACAAGTGACGTCACCCCCCCACCGTTCAACGCCCGCACACGCGTTCATGAATACGGCGGCGGCGCAGTTCTCGTGGATAACGGCATCGTGATTTTCAGCAATTTCGCCGATCAACGGCTGTATCGCGTTGTGACGGGGGGTACCCCATCCGGCGTGCCGGACGCTATCACACCAGAAATGCCGCTACGCTACGCCGACTGCGTCGTCGACCCTGCGCGCAATCGTCTGATCTGTGTGCGCGAAGACCACAGCGAAACGGCATTGGCCGAACACGGCGAAGCGGTAAACACCATCGCCGCTATCGCACTTGATGGTAGCGAGAGACAACACGTGCTCGTCTCCGGCAACGACTTCTACGCCACGCCACGTCTCAGTCCCGATGGGAACACGCTCGCCTGGCTCACCTGGCGGCATCCCAATATGCCCTGGGATGGCACGGAATTGTGGATCGCCGAGATCCAGCCCGACGGAACACTGGCAAATGCCGTGCTGGTCGCTGGCGGCGAGAACGAGTCGATCTTCCAGCCGTCGTGGTCACCCGATGGACGGCTCTACTTCGTGTCGGATCGCAGCGGATGGTGGAACCTGTACCGGCTCAACAACGGGAAGACAGAACGGCTCGTCGCAATGGAAGCGGAGTTCGGCGCACCCCAGTGGGTCTTTGGCATCTCCACCTACGCCTTCGAGTCCACCGAGCGCATTATCTGCACGTACACGAAAGACAGCATCGACTATCTGGCAAGCCTGGACACCACGACCAAGACGCTCACCACACTGGATACGCCCTACACCAGCATCGGTGGCATCCAAGCGGCGCCGGGTAAGGTACTGTTTGGTGGGGCATCCCCCACCCGTGCTGGCGCTCTCGTATATCTCGATCTCACCACGGGAGAGCAAACGATCCTCAAACGCACAAACGCCATCGATGTGGATCCCGGTTATTTGTCCACACCGCAATCCATCGAATTTCCCACTACGGGCGGATTGACAGCGTACGGCATTTATTATCCGCCGCATAACCAGGACTACACCGCGCCGGAAGGCGAAAAACCCCCACTCCTGGTGTTGAGCCACGGTGGACCGACAGGCGCAACCTCCAGTGCATTCAGTCTGGGCGTGCAGTACTGGACTAGTCGCGGTTTCGCGGTCCTTGACATCAACTATGGCGGCAGTGCGGGTTACGGGCGCGCTTACCGTGAACGGCTCAACGGGCAGTGGGGCGTCGTCGATGTGGACGATTGCGCCAACGGTGCGCGCTATCTGGTCGAACAAGGGTTGGTTGATCCCAACCGCCTGGCCATTCGCGGCGGCAGCGCGGGTGGCTATACAACGCTCTGCGCGTTGACTTTCCGCGACGTATTCAAAGCTGGCGCGAGTCGCTATGGCATCGGTGACCTTGAAGCTATGGCAACCGACACACACAAATTCGAGTCCCGCTACCTGGATAATCTCATCGGCCCCTACCCCGAGCGTCGCGACCTGTATGTAGAACGCTCACCCATTCACCATATCGCGGGTCTCAACTGCCCGGTGATCTTCTTCCAGGGGTTGGAAGATAAAGTCGTTCCTCCTAACCAGGCGGAGATGATGGTCGAAGCACTGCGCGCCAAGGGTATCCCAGTGGCGTACCTCCCTTTCGAGGGTGAACAACATGGCTTTCGCCGCGCTGAAAACATCAAGCGCTCATTAGACGCCGAACTGTATTTCTACGGGCGCATCTTCGGTTTCGAGTTGGCCGATCCCGTCGAACCGGTGGAGATCGAGAACTTATGAGGAACAAAGGGTATTTGACCCTAAACGGAGTATGATTACAATAGGATTCAGGCCACTGCCGCGCCCGCAGCGTCGGGCCTAGCGCGTCCCAACGCAGGCCCAGGGCGAAAGGTCCATCGTATTTTATGGAGGCAATCGATATTCAAGAGGATCAGAAGGAGTTTGAATTGACTGAGAAACAAACTGACGAGGAAATCCTTGTGTTGCCCGAACGGACTACGGCAACGCCGTTGGAGGGGACGATGATTTTCAGCGGTCTTGCACATCCTCAACTGGCGTCGAACATCGCGCATTATTTAGGGTTGGAGGTTAGCCCCTCCATCAGCCGTAAATTCTCCAACGATAATTATTTCGTCCATCTGGGTGTCAGCGTGCGTTCCAAGCAGGTCTTCATCGTCCAGCCCCTCTCACCGCCGTGCAGTGACAATCTGGTAGAACTTATGTTGATGTTGGATGTAGCCCGCAGCGCCGGAGCGGCTGGTGTTCATGCGGTGATCCCCTACTACTCCTACGCGCGCTCGGACAAGAAGGACGCGCCGCGCATCTCTATCGCCGGACGATTGATCGCCGACCTGCTGATCACCGCTGGCGCAACCCATGTCATCACGATGACGCTGCACTCGCCGCAAGTGCATGGTTTCTTCCGTGTACCCACAGATCACCTCACCGCACACTCTGTCTTCGTCGAGCACTTGAAGACAAAGGACCTCAGCAACAGCGTCATCGTTGCGCCCGACATCGGGCATGCCAAACGTGCCACCAAACTGGCACGCGCGCTCAAGCTGCCCGTCGCCGCCGGCGAGAAGCAGCGCCTCACCGACGACTCGGTCGCCATCACCGGGATGATGGGGGATGTGTGGGGCAAAGACGTGATCCTGTTGGATGACGAGATCGCCACCGCCGGAACGATCATCGAAACGATCAAGTACTTAAAGACGTGCAACGTTCACAAGTTCACCGTCGTCGGCACACATGGGCTTTTCACCGGCCCTGCCGTCGAGCGACTCAACGACATCCCGGAAATCGAAGAAATCATCGTCACCGATACTGTGCCGCTCAAGGAAAACCAACGTCCACAACGCCTGCGCGTGCTCTCGGTTGGCGCGATCTTCGGCGAAGTTATCCGTCGCAACGTTCAAGGTGAATCGGTGGGATCACTGTTCGAATTTTGGTCAATCCCTGGCTAAGGAGGAACGATGCCAGAACACACTGCTCCTAACGGACATACCGACGAACCACTATCACAGGAAAACCAGAACAATGGCTGGCGCGCGTTCGCGACCCTCACCCAATTTCTCAAGGACGATGGCTGGTACCCGCAACAGCTAGACGAAAAAACCATCCACCGTGTCTACTTCGCGGGCAAGAACGGGGAACTGCGCTGCTACGCACAAATCCGCGTGGACCTAGAGCAGTTTCTTTTCTACGTCATCGCGCCTGTGAAAACACCGGAGACAATGTATGCTCAGGTCGCGGAATACATCACCCGCGCCAACTACGGCCTGCGTATCGGTAACTTCGAGATGGACTATTCCGACGGCGAAGTCCGCTACAAAAGCAGCATCGACTTTGAGGGTCAACCGCTGACGCCTACGCTAATCAAAAACGCGATGTATCCCGCCGTCCACACGATGGACCTCTATCTGCCCGGTTTGCTCGGTGTGATGTATGGGAACAAGACGGCGGCAGAGGCCATCCACGACATTGAGGAGTAATGCAACATCTGTCAATCGTATGGTTCTTGACCAGGAGCACGCGGCCACAACGCACAAACACGGCATAGTATTGGTTGCTGCTGGCGCCATCGGCTTCAGCAGCATCATTATTTTTACACGGCTTATTACCGGACTCACCAGTTCTGGTATCGCGTTCTTTCGCGCGCTCACGAGTTTTCTCTTCTTTAGCGCTCTATTGCCGTGGTTCCCAAGAACGCTACAGGTACGCCACTATCAGGAGCAGATCATCCGGCTCGTGGGGCTTGGCTTGACCGTAGGACTCACGGGGATGTTATACGTCTATTCCGTGCAACACACGACTGCTGCCAACGCGGTGCTTCTCAACAACACATCGACAGTATACGTGGCCCTGCTGTCTCCATGGCTACTGCGCGAAGCGCGTTCGCGGCATACCTGGCTCAGCGTGGGATTAGCATTCGCCGGCATCGTCTGCATCGCCAATCCAACAGCACTGCGCTGGGCGTCGAGCGAATTCAAGGGCATCCTCGCGGGGACATTGTCGGGCTTCAGCTACACGCTGACGATGCTGTTGAGCCGTCGGTTACGAGGATGTGTCAGTGGCGTGACGCAGGTGTGGTGGAGCACCGGCATTGCCGGGTTGTTGGCGTTGCCTTGGGCTTTCCAAGCCCCGGCCAATGTCGTGGTTCGCAACATACCGTTCATTCTCGCGTTGGGCGTGCTTGCGCAAGGGCTGCCCTATATGCTCTATTTCCTGGGACTCGAACGCGTCCCAGCCCAGGTCGTGAGTGTTGTCGCGTTGCTCGAACCAGTCAGCGGCATTTTAATCGGTATGCTGTTTTATCGAGAAATGCCCACCGCCGTCGGTGTCGCCGGCATTTTCCTGGTGCTGACGAGCATCGTGCTCGTCTCACGTTGAGATAGAGTCTCTGACAATCAGACAAAAGACTACAGGACTATGACTATGTCAAATTTCAAGATCGCTACATTTAACGCCAATTCCATCCGCACACGCCTCGACCAGATCCTCGATTGGCTTGGTCGTGAGCAGCCGGATGTGCTCTGCATCCAGGAAACCAAGGTGCAGGACAAGGATTTTCCGTCACAGCCCATCGAAGATGCCGGATATCACGTCATCTTTCGGGGACAGAAATCCTACGCGGGCGTCGCCATCATCAGCAAGACAGCACCGGAAGACGTCACCGCTGGCTTCGACGACGACAGTGAGGACGGTGCGGACGAACCGCGACTGCTGCGCGCCGTCTATCACGGCGTCACGGTGGTCAACACCTACGTTCCGCAGGGCCGTGAACCTGAATCGGAGCATTTCCAGTACAAGCTACGCTGGTTGGCGCGGATGCGCCAGCTCTTCGAACGGTATTACACACCGGACGACATGGTGGTATGGGTGGGCGATCTTAACGTCGCCACGGAGGACATCGACGTGCACGACCCGAAAGGATTGCGCTACCACGTGGACTTCCACCCCGACGCGCAGGCCGCGCTAGAGAATGTGCGGCAGTGGGGATTTGTAGACGTCTTCCGCAAACACCATCCTGGAGAGCCACAGCAGTTCAGCTACTTCGACTACCGCGCTCGCAATCCCATCGAGCGGGGCACTGGCTGGCGCATCGATCACATCTGGGCCACCGCGCCGCTCGCCGCCAAATCCACAAATGCATGGATCGACGTCGAAGCACGTCGAGCGGAACGTCCGTCGGATCACACGCTCGTCATCGCCGAATTCGCGTTGTAGTATCCTACTGGTATGACGGAAGAAGCCGCGGATCGCGCTAGTCCGGTCATCAGCACGTGGAATGAAGGGCCACTCCACGCAGCCCTCAAGGTATGGTATGCCCAACCCGACGACGCCTTCGAAGTCCCCGTGGATGGCTTTGTCATCGACATCGTGCGCGGCGATCTGTTGATCGAGATTCAGACGCGCGGCTTCACGGCGCTCAAAGACAAGCTGGCAACGCTCATACGCACGCATCCAGTACGGCTGGTTTATCCCATCGCCAGGGAGAAATGGATTGTCAAGATGGCGGACGATGGGGAAAAACAATTGAGTCGCCGCAAGTCTCCCAAATACGGCAGCGTCGAGCAGATTTTCGACGAATTGGTGAGCATCCCGCATCTGCTGGCCCAGTCCAACTTCACGTTTGAAGTGTTATTCATCCACGAAGAGGAAGTCCGCCGCTATGATGCACGACGCGGGTGGCGGCGCAAAGGTTGGGTGACGCAAGAACGCCGGCTCATCAAAGTTGTGGAACAGCAACACTTTACATCCCCCGAAGATGTGCGCGCGCTGATCCCGGGAATTTTGGCAGAACCATTTACCTCGGCAGATCTCGCTTCCCTCATCCCTGGTGGCCGGCGCCGTGCGTACAGGATGATTTACTGTCTGCGGGCGATGAACCTCGTCACGAAGGTCGGCAAACGCGGGCGGGCAGTGTTGTACCGGCAAACGCAGAGCGACGATTCTGAGCAGGCGGAAAATTCAGCGCAAAGGCGTTAAGGCGTTGAGGTTTTGGCTTTACGCGGGCGATACGGCCGCGCTACATTTGTCTATTTGCCATTTTTTGGAGACAAAGCATGGAGCCACAGGTTGAGACGGGGATTGCACGGGCAATGGCGGGACTGGGCCGGCAGGCGGCGCAGCACCCGGAGCAGCACGCAAGCGCCTATCTCTGCTACTGGGCCGCGTTCACGAATATCTACGCGGCTCTCGCGGCACAACAGGGCGTGCGCCCGCACTTTGGACTGCACAAGAACGGGACTTTGCGCACCCGGCGTGTGGGTACACTGAAGATGGCCGAGATTGACCCGCCAGCGGAGCGCGAGCTACTCGACAAAGCTTGCGTGGGCCTTGACACTGCACTAAAACACAAGCTTATCACCCATACCAGCACACGCTTCTTTGTCCAGCGGACACCGGTATGGCGCGGGAAAAGCATCGCTGTGGATAGAGCCAGGCAGCGCCTCAATGGGGTGTTGGACATGCGCTGCACGTTCGACGCGCGCTATCCCTTGTGGCGGCCTATCGATGCGGCGCTGTACGCACGTTACATCCGTTCCAAGGATACGGGACCGGTAGACGAAGAGGCGCAAAACGTGTTAGCCAGGCAAATCCTGGATGTGCTGCAGACCGTCGCACACAATCTCCTATACAGCAGCGCACCCACCCGTGATGAGAACGCTCCTGCCGTCATTGAGCATGCACTTGCGTTGCTAGCAGGTTTCGTCGAGGGTTGGTTAGCGCAGACCTAGCACCTCAAAGACCAGATCAGGTTCGCTGTGCCCTTTCACCTGGACATATCCCAGTTCACGCGCGCGCACGCGTGTGTACACGTTGTCATAGGCTGTCGTGTTGAGGAGAATTTGCAGAGGGGCAGCGTGACCTTGCAGACGCGAAGCCAGGCTCACGCAGTCACCAATGGCAGTATAGTTCTTGATCGTGTGTGAGCCAATACTGCCAACGACAGCATGGCCTGCGGTAATGCCGATGCCAAACGCTAGGCGGTTCTCCGGCGAGAGTTCGGTGTACGTGGCTTTGAGTGCATCGAGGATTTTGAGCGCCGAGCGCACCGCGCGCAGCGTATGCTCGCTCTGAGAGAGCGGTGCATTGAAAAGCGCCATCACGCCATCCCCGAAGAACTTGTCCAGCGTACCCTCCTCGGAGAGAATGGCCTCCGACGCCAGGGTAAGATAGCGGTTCAACACCTCCACCGTGGCTTCCGGCTCCAGCTTCTCGCTAAACGCCGTAAACCCGCGGATGTCGGCAAAGAGCGTTGTCACTTCACGCCGCGCGCCGCCCAGGCGGACGCTGTCGGGGTCGGAGAGCAGTTGCTCGACGACGTGCGGCACTACGTACTGCTCGAACGTCTGCCGGATGCGCCGAGCCTGTACTTCCAGTTGCCGCCGTTCGGTCAGATCATCCACTACGATGGCGACACCGTTGGTTTCCTCGCGGTTGTCTTTCAACGGGCTGAGGTTCAAACGCAACACCACCGGGCCGCGTTTCGGCAGCACCGGCTCCATCTCATGGCCCACCAGCGATTCATCCTTGTGCTTGACGACATCCATCAGGGGGAGAATTTTTGGTCCCATCTCCGGCAAAGCCTCGATGTAGTGCCGGCCCACCGTCGTAGAGGCCAGCACACCCAGAATACGCTCGGCAGAGCGATTCATCAACGTGACCAGGTCCTGCGTGTCAGTGGTGATAACGCCACTGGCAATACTGGCAAAGATGTTGTCCATGTAGTTTTTCATTGCGGTGATGGCATCGCGTTGATCTCTCACATCAGCGAAAAGGCGCGCGTTCTCCATGGCGATGGCGGCCTGCGAGGCAAGCGCAGCAAGCAGTTTCTGATCGTCAGCCGTGAAAATGTCTTGTCCTGGGCCGCGCCCCAACAACACAAACCCCAAGAGATCCTCGCGCGCTTTGAGGGGCGCTTCGAGGATCGAGACAATAGTACCGGAAGCATCGGCCAACTGGCTATCGGTCCAGATGTGAGGATCGGCAGAGGTCAACGCCTCACGGAGCAACGGGCGCGCGGCTTCGTAGACGCGTTGCCCAAAGTCCTCAACGCCGAAGCTGCTGCGCATCGTCCAGGTGCTGTCCTGATCCAGCAACAGCACGATGCCGCCCTGTACCGGGATAATGCGCGTGGCCTCGGCCATGACCAAGTCGGGAATAGCGTCAGGGTCCAGCGATGCGCCGATGGTTTGGCCGATGTTGTAGAGCAGGTTGATTTCACGGTAACGTCCCAGCGTCTCCTGCGCGAGCGAACGGCTCTCCAGTGCCCGCTCCACCAGCATGGCGAAGGTGTCAAGCAAAAAGTGCAAGTGCGCGTCAGCGCCCGGCTGTGCCATCCCTACACCACGAGCAACCAACATGCCTGTTTCAGAACTCCCGTAAGTCAGTGGCGCCGTCCAGTCCCATGGTTCTGTAGATGACGGACGCGGGTTATCACTGGCACTATAGTAACCTTCAGCAACCACACGTCCATCAAGATCAAGCAGTGCGACAAGCACATCTGGCAACACTTCGGCAAAACGCGCCAGATAGCTGGTAATTACGCGACGATTTAACAAACGACGCACTGACATTTGTTGCATGGCTTCATCCTCCGTTCTGTTCACTCAACGGTAACATAAAATAGAAAGTCGATCCCTGTCCCACTGTAGATTCAACCCATATCTTCCCGCCATAATGGGTAACAATTTCATAGCAGATGGCCAATCCCAATCCGGTCCCCTTCGGTTTACCGTGGAACGCATCCCCTACCTGATGAAAGCGCTGGAAGATATGGGGCAGACCTTCTGCCGTGATGCCCGAGCCAGTATCTGCGACCGCCGCCAGCGCCGCACCCGTCTCCGGTACATCCCACCCATAATGGAGTGTACCTGGTAGCAGGTGCTTCAAGGATATGGTGATTTTCCCGTACTCCGTGAACTTGATGGCATTCGAGATGAGGTTACCCAAAACCTGCCGGATGCGTTCACAGTCAGCGTGAAGCGGCAAGGACTCCGTCTCGAAATCCGTGGTCAAGGTCAAACCCTTGGCATCGGTCAGGGCGCGCGATTCCACCACCACGTCTTGCACTAACGCACGCAGGTCACACGGGCCGTCATTCCAAACAAGCGTACCAGCGTCCAGGGCAGAAATATCCAGCACATCGTTGATAATGGTCGTCAGGTGTTCTCCCTCCACGACCATAATTTTGAGGTTATGATCAATCTGCTCGACAACGCGCTCGATCTCCTCGTCTTCGGCGGGCAGTACGGGTTTGATCGAACGCTCAAAAGCGCGCGTGATAAGCTTGGCAAAACCCACAATGGATGTCAACGGCGTGCGCAACTCATGGGAAACAGCAGAGACGAACTCCGACTTCATCCGATCCACTTCCACCTCATGGGTAATGTCTCGCAAAATGAAAATCACCGCGCTCCTATCCCCTAGAGCCGTCGCCGATACGCGCAGAATATACTCGGTAAGTGCAACGTTATTCTGGCCGGAAAGACGCGGCGCAACCATCGGTATGTTGACGGTGTGGATCATCCCGGGGCTTGCTTCCGCTAGAGCCAGCACCTCGGATAATTTCGGTAAAGGCAACACCTCGGTAACGTTTTGCCCCAAAAAGGAACGGGAGGCCTGCCGCACCAGGCGTTCAAAAGCAGGATTCGCCAACTGGATGCGTCCCGAAAGATCAGTAACCAAAAGTGCATCGGCCATATTCTGCAAAATAGCACTCAGACGATTGCGATCATTGACCATCGCCTTAGAGCGTCGCCGGACTTCTTCCTCCAGGTCGCGTTGGTCGGACCGCATCCGCTGCACCAACTGCACATTCTCGACAGCGAGCGCAGCTTGCAACGCCAGGGTCGTTATCAGGCGTATATCCGTTGTTGTATACGACAGACGCCCTTTGCGCGATCCTAATCCCCACAGTCCTACCACGTGCTCGCCTACACGCAGCAGCACGGCCAGTTCGATATGCCGGCGTTTCATAAAGTCGAGTAGGTCACGGGACGCCCAATCCGGCAAGGTCGAGAATAGAATCGGGGCGCCACCTTGCGCCAGCCACTCGGCTATCCCAGGCTGTATGGCCAGTATGTCTGACGATGACAGCACACTGGCATCAGTGCACAAGACTAAAGACGTACCATCTTCGTCGAGTACCATAAGCGCGCCCTGCTCTGCTGCCATCTGCTCCGGCAAGTCCTGGGTCAACAACGTGGTCAACTGATCAAGGCGAAGGGCACTCGTGAGTTCGGCTGTCATCTGCTGCAATAAGCGAGGTTCGTCCAGCACATCTCGATAGATCAGCCGCCTGGCGTACGCCGATACCCGCGCACGGAACACCCAAAACACCGAAGTCATGAGAAACGTCGCTGCAAAGACGACGTGCGTGGCATCCGCCTCGCCGAACAGCATCATCAGCAGTCCATGTACAACGCTCCTGGACAAAAGGTAGCCGCCCAGGAGCACGAGAACAAAGAGAATATACGCAAAGGTCCGCAAGACCAGTATGTCCACGTCAAAAAGCCGATAACGCACCACGGCAATAGCGACCGAGATTGGCATCGCTATCAAGAAGAAGGCGGTGACTTCAATTGTCAGAAACGCCTGCCCCCACAGCAGTTCTGGTAGTCCCGTGAGAAGCAAGTATGGCAAAATACCAACGGCCGCTCCCCAGGCGATCCAGCGAATTTGGCCGACCACGGCCGGTTTCCGCACAGTAGTTGCTGTGTGGATGATACTTACTACACCACCGGCCAACATCGCCAGCCCGAGCCATGCCGACACTTGCGAAGCCAACAGCCATTCACCTAAGGGCGTATTTCCAAAAATCAGTCCGCAGAGCAAAGAGAAGGCCGGATTGACGAGGTGAAGCACCGGCAGATGTTTAGCTAAAGCGGGTATCGTCACTTTGTTGACCGGGAAAATAAGCAGAAAATGACAAACGGCACTGAAGAGAAACGCGCGCGCCAAGAATTTTAGCACGCTCTCGAGAATGAACAAAGCGGGGACCACCAACGCCATCACCTGGAAATGCAGCAGGAGGATCAACGACAAACACAACCCAATCCCAAAGATCAATCGGGATGCCGTTGCTTCAGGATAGCGCAGCAGCATAAAATATCCCACAATCAGAACGGTAATCACCAACGCGTACACGCCGAAGCGTACCAATGGCAACCGCTCAACAGGGAAAGGACGAAGTGTGACCGGTACGTCGAGCGTCGTCTGCTCGCGCCGTACCTGATAGAGGATGGTTTGGCCTACCTGCCACCCCGGTCCCGACGTTTCTTGCCAGGCACGCTCGCCCCACTCCCAGACGGTTAAGCCATCTATGGACAGGATCTCGTCTCCAGGAGCAAGCGCGCCCTCCCTAGGCTCAAGATCGGTAGCCACTTTTAATCCCGAAGCAAGAAACTCCGTCAGCAGAACACCATCTGACGGCAGCCGCGCCTGCATTGAGAGGGACAGGGCTACATAGCCCAGGCTAAGCAGGCTCAACAGCAGCAAAATCAGGGGTACGGAATGTTTTCGCAAGTTGCGGAAAGATGTGAGAGACATCATCAACGCGCCCCATTAGGCGAAAAGACGAATCCCCAAAACCTCAGCAGCTCTTTCAAGAATATAATCAGGATCAAAGGGTTTGGTCACATACTCGTTTGCTCCAGCGGTAAGCCCCTTTTCCTTGTCAATTGCCTGACCTTTGGCGGTCAGGAGCATAATGTAGGCTTGGCTGTCAACTTCTTTGATGCGCCGGCAAACTTCGTAGCCATTCAGCTTAGGCATCATCACATCCAGAAAGATCAAATCGGGGTGGCGACGTAGCGCGATCTCCACACCCTCCTCGCCATCTGCCGCCAGGAGTAAATCCACCCCCATGTCTTCCAAGTCTTCCAACGTTTGTTTCAACAATACACGGATGAAAGCCTCATCATCCACGATGAGAATTTGTTTGTTATCCGCCATAGAAACCTCCTGAAGATAATCGCTACTACAAACAATGTATCACTCTCATGCTATTCTGTCAACAAGACGACACACGAAAAAGGGTGTTTTGCGATTGCGAGCGTGCCCACAATCGCAAAACACCCCTAACGAGAAAGCACGAGATTACAGTCCCGCCGCCTGGTGCAGCGCCTCGGCCTTGTCAGTATTCTCCCACGGCGCATCGATATCCGTGCGGCCGAAGTGGCCATACGCTGCCGTCGCCTGGTAGATAGGACGGCGCAGATTCAGATCGCGGATGATCGCCGCCGGACGCAGATCGAAGTACTCCTTGATCAAAGCCACGATCTTGTCTTCGGGAATCTTACCGGTGCCGAAGGTTTCCACTGCCAGTGAAAGTGGATGCGCCACACCGATAGCATAAGCGACCTGCAACTCGACACGGTCGGCAATGCCGGCGGCCACCAGATTTTTGGCAATGTAGCGGGTCATATAGGCCGCCGAACGGTCAACCTTGGTCGGATCCTTACCGGAGAAGGCCCCACCACCGTGACGGGCAACACCGCCATACGTATCCACAATGATTTTGCGTCCGGTCAGTCCGGCATCACCCAACGGGCCGCCAGTAACGAAGCGCCCGGTGGGGTTCACAAAGAACTTGGTCGCTTCATCGAGCAACTCAGGGGGAACCACGGGCTTGATCACATCCTCGATCACATCCTCGTAGATCTGCGCCTGCGAGATTTCCGGCGCATGCTGCGTGCTGATTACTACCGTATCCACACGCTTTGGTACACCATACTCGTATTCCACCGTCACCTGGCTTTTGCCATCCGGTCGCAGGTAGGGCAACGTACCGTCTTTGCGTACCACGGACAATTGCTTGCACAGCTTGTGCGCCAGGGAGATCGTGAGCGGCATCAACTCCGGTGTCTCGTTGCAGGCGAAACCAATCATCATGCCCTGATCGCCCGCGCCGATGGCATCGATATCAGCATCGGACATCTCGCCGGTTTTGGCTTCAAGCGCCTTATCGACGCCAAGGGCGATGTCGGCAGACTGCTCCTTGATGCTGACGATCACACCGCACGTTTCACCATCGAAGCCATACTTAGCCCGATCATAGCCGATGTTCAACACGGTATCACGGACCAATTTCTGGATGTCGACATAGGTACTGGTTGTGATCTCACCGGCGACGAGCACCAACCCGGTCGTCGTCGAGACCTCGCAGGCTACGCGCGCATCGGGATCATCGGCAATGATCGCGTCCAGGACCGCATCGGAGATCTGATCGCACATCTTGTCAGGATGGCCCTCAGTCACCGATTCCGACGTAAAGAAGAACTTAGGTGATTGCATAAACGTTGTTGTCATTGAAATGAACCTCCTCATTAAAGTTGAAAGTTACACGTTACAGGTTGAACGTTACCCTGGACTACCCATAGCCAACCACAGACTGAGTTTAGTCCTGACCTCAGCCGGGCTGATTATACCCGATTTTGAGCCTCTGTCGGCTCCTACACTTTCGTACCCCGCCCCCACACTTTGCTTCGAGCGGATCGCCAGATCCGCGTCTTATAGCGCATCTCGGCCAAAAACGGGGAACTCGCGTTCCCCTCGGAGCGAAAGGATAAGACCCTGGTTCCAGTCAGCCAGGTGTCTTGTAAGACTTTTGTAGTCTCTCCATCACGATATATAATCCTGACTATCCGACCATTTTTTAGGAGGACTACGATGAACCGTCATACTTTGTTACACATCCTCGCCGTTGCGCGGGGCGATGAACCCGCCGATTTGCTGCTCAACAACGCCCACGTGGTCAACGTCTTCACCGGTGAAGTACAAGACGTCGACGTTGCTATCGCTGGTGAGACCATCGCCGCTGTGGGAACAGGCTACACAGGCAAGACAACGCTCGACCTGAACGGCCACTATCTCGTCCCCGGTCTCATCGATAGCCACGTTCACGTCGAATCGTCGATGGCAACGCCTGTCCAGTTTGCCCGGGCTATTATACCGCACGGCGTCACCACCGTTGTTTCCGACCCCCACGAGATCGCCAATGTCGCCGGAGCCGCCGGTATCCGCTACATGATTGAAGCCTCCGAAGGGCTTCCGCTCACTATCTTCATCAACCTGCCGTCCTGCGTCCCTGCGACGCACATGGGCACGGCGGGCGCGACATTGGAAACCGACGACCTGTTGGCACTGCGCGATCTGCCGCGCGTCCTGGGCCTGGCGGAATTCATGAACGTGCCCGGCGCAGTCCTCGGCCTACCCGGCGCGCTGGAAAAGATCCTCGCTTTCCGCGATGGTCACATCGACGGGCACGCACCCAGCATCACCGGGCCGTGGCTCCAGGCCTACGTCGCTGCCGGCCCCTCCACCGATCACGAAAGTATGACGACGGAGGAAGCCCTCGAAAAAGCACGCCTGGGCATGCACGTCCTCGTCCGCGAAGCCACCGCCGCTCGCAACCTGCACGCCCTTATCCCCACCATCACGCCGGAGAACGCGCGCCGCTTCGCCTTCGCCACCGACGACCGCCACCCCGCCGACCTGATCGAGGAAGGTAGCATCGATCACAACGTGCGGCTGGCAATTGCGGCCGGACTTGCGCCCATCACCGCCTTGCGCATGGCAACGCTCAACGCCGCCGAAACCTTCGGCATGACGGATCGTGGGGCCATCGGGCCAGGCCGTCGCGCCGATTTAGTCGTCACGCCGTCGTTGTCGGATTTCCGCGCAGTTAAGGTCTTCGCCGGGGGCAAGCTCGTCGCCGAGGGCGGGCAAGCCGTGGGCGAATGGCCGCTTCCCGCAGCAGACGAAAGTCACGTACGCGGTAGCATCCACGTTGACGTAGACGCACTCTCATTTCGCATCCCGGCGAAGGGAACACGCATCCGTGCGATCGGCATCATTCCCGATCAGGTTGTGACCGACGAACGGATGATGGAGGCCAACATCGTGAATGGCGAAGCCGTTTGCGACGTCGCGCGCGATCTGCTAAAGATGGCGACCATTGAGCGGCATAATCACACCGGCAAGGTCGGCCTGGGCTTCGTGCATGGCCTGGGTTTGCAACGCGGTGCGATTGCCGGGAGTGTAGGCCACGATTGCCACAACGTCACCGTCGCCGGGGTAAGCGACGCTGAAATGCGCGCCGCCGTCTGCGCGGTCAAAGACCTGGGTGGCGGGCTGGTCGCCGTCCTCGATGGCGAAGTGATCGCCAGCGTCCCGCTCCCCATCGGCGGGCTGATGTCCGATCAGCCTGTGGAAGTCGTCCGCGAGCAGATGGATATCCTATTGAAACGTGTTAAAGAACTAGGCTCTCCGCACCATGACCCCTTTATGCACCTCGGCTTCCTGGCCCTGGAAGTTATCCCCAAGCTCAAGCTGACCGATCAAGGATTAGTGGATGTAGACAAATTTGACTTTGTCGATCTTTGGGTCAGCTAGGATGCAGGATGCAAGACGCAGGATTCTTGCATCATTTTCCCAATCCTAGATCCCGGTGCAAGAACCGCACCGTGTCCGCCATCTGATCCTCCGGGATACAGAAAGAGACGTTGTACTCTGTCGCGGCCTGCGCCACGGCGATGACGCGCGTGCCGTGCTCGCCTAGCGCGGCGAAAGCATGCGAGACAATGCCTTTGGTGTTCCACCCCGGCACGCCGACAACGGAGACTGTCGCCACCTTCTCCTTGACGCCAAGCGCAAAGTTGCCGGCGTGAAGCTTGTCGAATTCGTCGCGCAGCACCTTAAGTGCGTGAACCTGATCCTGTTCACGCAACACGAGGTTGAGCGTGTGCTCGGAGAATGATTGCGAGAACATCGGCACATCCACACTGGCGGCACTGAGGCACTGCAATGCGCGTGCTGTCAATGCCAACCCCCAGGCGTCGTCGCGACTGCCCACAGCGACCATCGTCAGGCCAGTCGTAGAGATGATCGCGGGAAGTCGCTCCCGGTCGGCGCGCGGTGATTGCAGGACCAGTGTGCCAGGATGCTGCGGATTGAAGCTGTTGCGCAGCCGCAGCGGGATGTTAGCTGCGACCACCGGCCCGACCGTCTTGGGATGCAAAACGTCCGCACCATAATACGCCAGATCCGCCGCCTCACTGTACGAAAGCTCGGGCAACGTGCGCGCGCCCGGCACAATGTTTGGATCGGCGGTGAGAATGCCGTCCACATCGCTCCAAATCCACACCTCATCCGCATCCAGCCCCGCACCGACAATCGCCGCCGTGTAGTCGCTGCCGCCACGCCCGAGCGTGGTTGTGATCCCTTTCTCCGTCGCCGCGATGTAGCCGGTGATGACGGAAATCACGCCTCGCTCCACCAACGGCTTGACGCGCGCCTGCAAACGCGCACGTGTTTGCGCCATCAAAGGTTTGGCTGCGCCGAAGGCATCATCGGTGACGATCGTTTCGGTCGCACTCACGGCCTCAGCCCGCACATCGCGCTCGCGCAATGCCGCCGCGAGGAT